>JANMFL010000390.1:0-8164 GCA_031377945.1 Acidimicrobiaceae bacterium
CGGCAAGACCGCCGTCGTCGAGGGCATCGCCGGCCGCATCGCCGCTGGCGACGTGCCCGAGTCGCTGCGCGACAAGCGCCTGCTCTCGCTCGACCTCGGCGCGCTGGTCGCCGGCGCCAAGTACCGCGGCGAGTTCGAGGAGCGGCTGAAGGCTGTCCTCAAGGAGATCACCGACGCGGCTGGCGAGGTCATCACGTTCGTCGACGAGATCCACACCATCGTCGGCGCGGGCGGTTCCGAAGGTGCCATGGACGCCGGCAACATGATCAAGCCGATGCTCGCCCGCGGCGAGCTGCGCATGGTGGGCGCCACCACGCTCGACGAGTACCGCAAGTACGTCGAGAAGGACCCTGCACTCGAGCGTCGTTTCCAGCAGGTGTACGTCGGCGAACCCACGGTCGACGACACCGTCGGCATCCTGCGCGGCCTGAAGGAGCGCTACGAGGTGCATCACGGCGTGCGCATCCAGGACTCCGCACTCATCGCCGCAGCCGTGCTCAGCAACCGCTATCTCACCAACCGGTTCCTCCCCGACAAAGCCATCGACCTGGTCGACGAGGCCGCCAGCAAGTTGCGCATCGAGATCGACAGCCTGCCCACCGAGATCGACGTCGTGCAGCGACGCATCTTCCAGCTCGAGATCGAACAGGTCGCGCTCGAGCACGAGACCGACGCGGCGTCGGTCGAGCGCCTCGAAGCGCTGGTCGACGAACTCGCCGAGCTCAACGCCCAGGTGCACGCGATGAAGAGCATCTGGGAGAACGAGAAACAGGCCATCAGCGCCATCCGCTCGTTGAAGGAAGAGCTCGAACACCTGCGCACCCAGGTCGAGCGCGAGACCGATCTGGCCATCGCCGCCGAGATCCGCTACGGCCGCATCCCCGAACTCGAGCGGCGCATCGACGACGCCACGGCGCACCTCGACGAGCTGCAGTCCGGACACCGCATGCTGAAAGAAGAGGTCGACAGCGAGGACATCGCCGAGGTCGTCAGCAAGTGGACCGGGGTGCCGGTCACTCGACTCATCGAGTCCGAGATGGCCAAGCTCGTTCACCTCGAGGACATGCTCCACCAACGCGTCATCGGCCAGGACGACGCGGTCACCGCGGTCTCGAACGCGATCCGCCGTTCCCGTGCCGGCCTGTCGGACCCGAACCGCCCCATCGGCTCGTTCATGTTCCTGGGGCCCACGGGTGTGGGCAAGACCGAACTGGCCCGGGCCGTTGCCGAGTACCTGTTCGACGACGAGAAGGCCATGGTCCGCATCGACATGGGCGAGTACATGGAGAAGTTCTCGGTCAGCCGGCTCATCGGTGCACCCCCCGGCTACGTCGGGTACGACGAGGGTGGGCAACTCACCGAAGCGGTGCGCCGGCGCCCGTACAGCGTGGTGCTGCTCGACGAGATCGAGAAGGCCCACCCCGACGTGTACAACGTGCTGTTGCAGGTGCTCGACGACGGTCGACTCACCGATGGTCAGGGTCGCACGGTGGACTTCACCAACGTGGTGTTCATCATGACCAGCAACCTGCCGGGCGATCCATTGTCGTTCTTCAAGCCGGAATTCATCAACCGAGTCGACGACATCATCCGCTTCCGCAGCCTCACCGAGGCCGACCTCGAACGCATCGTCGTCATCCAGCTCGCCCACCTCCGCCAGCGCATGGCCGAGCGGCGCATCACACTGCAGATCGACGACGAGGCCATGGCCCGTCTGGCGCGCGAGGGCTACGACCCCGGTTTCGGCGCTCGCCCGTTGAAGCGGGTCATCCTGCGCGAGATCGCCGACCCCGCAGCGCTGCTCATCCTCGAAGGAAAAGTCACAGAAGGTGGCCAAGTGATGGTGAATGCGCGAGATGGACGGCTGGAAGTGTCGGCTGGCTGACGCAACACCGGAAGTTCATTGAAATCTCCTTGATCAATTTGGAACAATTCCGTCACACTCGACGTCGATGGAGCAATGAACGTCGCGATCGTCGAAGGTCGCCCACTGCGAGGGTGGCACGGACGGGTGCAGCGAGCCAACGCACGGCTCGGGCACTCGCACCTGACCGACCAGCACGCGCTGCAGATGCGGCCCGGCGTGCGCCAGGCGCTCGCCGACCACTGGCGTGCGCAGGGCGAACTCGAGCATTCGTCGTACGTCGCCTACCTGCACGTGGCACGGCGATTGCACCGCCTCGACGCACCGGCTGAACTAGTGGCCCGCTGCCGCATCGCAGCCCAGCAGGAAGCCCTGCACGCGTCACGAAGCTTCGAGTTGGCCGGCCGCTACCTGGGCCGCAGCATGCGCCAGGGTCGCCTCCGTCGGCCGCTGCGGATGCCCCGTTCCCGCACCGTCGAGTTGTGCGCGGTCGCGGTCGAGACCCTGCTCGACGACGTGCTGCTCGAGGCGTACGCGAGCCGCATGGCGACCGCCCGCGCCGATCGCGCCACCGACATGCGCGTTCGCGAGACGTTGCAGAAGATGTCCATCGACGACGCGGCGCACGCGGCGCTCGGTCGCGACATCGTCGATTGGTGTCTGCAGGTGGGTGGTCAGCCCGTACGCGACGCCGTACGCGCCACCGCACTCGACCTGCCCACCGAGGGTCCGGGCGTGGTGGTGCCACCCCGCATGGACGAGGGAACGTTGGCGGCGCACGGCCTGTACGACGCCGACCCGCGCCACGAGGTGCTGCTCGCCCTCGCCGCTGCGGTGCGCGACGTCTACGTCGCCCGAATGTGACGTCGCGGCCCGTCGCGGCGCGTTCACCAGGAACTTGAGTTCGCGCCAGGCTCAGGTGTAGCGCAGGCAGCCGTCGTCCAGGCTGGCGTTCGGTAGCGCGTCCTTCTCGTACCAGTAGTCCTGTGTGTGCTGCCATTCGGGCTTGTCGCCCTTCTTCGGCAGCATGTGCATGCTGCGCATCAGATAGCCCGGGTTGAAGTTGTCGGGGTCCATCCACTCGCCCACCGTCATGTCGGCGTCCTCCACCTCGCGCACCGCCGGCACCACCTTCGTGTAGCCGTGGTCCTTCATGTGGGTCAGCAGTCGGCACACGAAGTCGCTGATCAGGTCGGCGCGTAGGGTCCAACTGGCCCGGAAGTAGCCGAACACCCACAGCAGGTTGGGGACGTCGGTGAACATCATCCCGCGGTAGGTGACGGTGTCGGGCCAGTGCACGGCCTTGCCGTCGACCTCGAAGGGGATGTCGCCGAGGACGCTGAGGTTGAAACCGGTCGCGGTGATGATGATGTCGGCGTCGATCTGCACGCCGCCCATGGTGAGCACACCGGTTTCGTTGAAGGTGGCGATCTCGTCGGTGACCATCGAGGCCTTCCCGGCGCGGATGCCGGCGAACAGGTCGCCGTCGGGGACGAACGCCAGGCGCTGCTGCCACGGCCGGTACCGCGGTGTGAAGTGGGTCATGTCGTAGCCCTCGGGCAGCAACGCCTTCACCTGGTTGAGCAGTTCGTCCTTCACCAGATCGGGTGCCTCGAGCGACAACTGCGTCACCATCTGCTGATCGGCCAGCTTCTTGCGACGCACGATCTCGTGGATCCACGTCTCGTCGATCTGCAGGCCGCGCAGCATGTCGGCCACTTCGTCGACGTTGGCACCGGTCCAGAAGTAGGTGGGTGAACGCTGCAGCACGGTGGTGTGCGCCGTGTCGCCGGCGATGGCCGGCACCAGCGTGGCCGTGGTGGCACCGGAACCGATGACGAGGACCCGCTTGTCCTTGTAGTCCAGGTCCTCGGGCCACGTCTGCGGGTGGACGATGGTGCCCTGGTAGGTGCCCATGCCCGGCCACTCGGGCGTGTAGCCCTCTTCGAACTTGTAGTAGCCCTGGCACATCCACAAGAAGTTGCAGGTGACGGTCGACAGGTCGCCGGTGGCCAGGTTGTGCACGTGGACGGTCCACACGTTGGCCGTGCTGTCGAAGCCGGCGTGCTCGATCTTGTGGCCGTACCGGATGTGCTGGGCCAGTTCGTTCTCGTCGATGACCTCGCCCATGTACTTGAGGATCTCGTCGGCGGTGGCGATGGGCGCGCCCGTCCACGGCTTGAACCGGTAGCCGAACGTGTAGAGGTCACTGTCGGAGCGGATACCCGGGTACTTGTGCCAGTGCCAGGTGCCGCCGTAGCTGTCGAACTTGTCGAACGCGACGAAGGTGGTGCCCGGGCACTGGGTCTTCAGGTGGTAGATGCCGCCGACGCCGCTGATGCCGGCCCCGACGACGACCACGTCGAAGTGTTCGATCGTGCCGCGGTCGGTGCCGCTGTCGAGTGTTGCCGTCTGACTCATCGTTGCTCCTGATCCCGCTGGTGCGCCGAGCCTGGCACGGCGCACCGGTCGCGACAGAGGCGAACGTACGGCCGGAGGATCGTCGTCAGATAGGTACCAAAGTCCCGAGCCGCTACTTCAGGCCACCGACCACCCGCGACGCTCGGCCGACGCACGCCTGCAACTGCGCTCGAAGTGTCGGCGACAACCCGGGCTGCCGCAGCGTGGTGATTCCCGGGTACACCTTGCGATCGCCGGGCGTGTTGCACAGCAGCACGACCGTTGGCGCGACCGCCCACGTCCGGTCGGCACGCTGGGTGAAACGCACCAAGGCGAGCAACCCGTCGAGGGTTCGCGGGTCGGCGTACTTGCCACGGTTCGGGGCACCCATGCCGGAGATGAAGTTGCCCAGACTCCAGTAGGTGACGATGCCGTTCACCCGTTCCATCGGCTGCGGCACGTGCGGTCCGTGGATGATCACCAGGTCGGGCTTCGAGGGCGCAGAGGTGATCTCGTTCACCAGGGCCCGATCGTTCGCGACCGGCCCGGTCTGCATCTCGACGTACACATGGAGGCTGACGACGACCACTTCGGCGCCGAGTGTGCGCGCCGTCGCGACATCGGTCCTCACCTTCGCCGAGTCGATCGCACGGTTCAGCCGCCACAGGTCGGCCGGGAAGCCGGTGTTCGAGTTGCGGGCGTAGGCGAGGTGGGCGACGCGGACACCGTTCACGACGAACGTGGTGACCTGTGCCTCCTGAGGTGAGCGCGCCGTGCCGACGTGGGTGAGCTTGGCGGCGTCGAGCGCCTTCAGCGTCGCGTCGATGCCGGCGCGGCCCTGATCGTTGGCGTGGTTCGACGCGGTGCTGCATCGGTCGAACCCGACGCGCTGCATGTCGAACGGTGTCTCCCACGCCGTCTGCAACAGGTTGGTGCCGTAGGCGCTCTTGCCCACCCATCCGACCGTGGCACCGGGTCCGCCGACCGGCGTCTCCATGTGGCAGATGGCCAGGTCGGCGAACGACAGGAACGGCGCGACTGGCGCCAGTAGCGCGCCGTAGTCGTAGCGAACACCGGGCGGGGCGGCGGCCGCGGCCGGACGGTTGATGAGCGGCTCGGGGAGGAAGTCGCCGACCGCCGCAACCGTGAACGTGCGTCGCGGTGGGGTGCGACGCACCGCGGGCACCGTGGCTCGGGCGGCTCCGACGGGCACGGCCTGGGGCACCACCTGCACGCCGCGCGATGCCTGCGATTCCTGCATCGCCTTCACGGCCTGCCGCACCGGTGTCGCCCGTTGCTGCGACACGGGAGCCGGCGCGCGAACGGTGCCGGGCAACGACAGCGTGGCGAGCGACGCGACCGCTGCAACACCGGTGACCATGAGGTGAGTCGCTCGCACCGCGCGAGCGTATGCCTCAGGCCTTGCGATACTTGCGAATGGCGAGCGGAGCCATGACCAGCATGATGCCGAGCGACCAGGCCAGGCTGGCCCACACGTAGTCGATCGGGTCGGTGCCCAGCATGAGCGCCCGGACGGCACGCACCGTCACGCTGACCGGTTGGCGCTCGGCCCACCACCGCAGCCAGTCGGGCATCGTCTCGACCGGGACGAACGCGTTCGACGCGAACACCAGTGGCGCGACGAGCGGGAACGCCGCTGCCTGCGCGGCCTCGGCGTTGGGCACCGAGAGGCCGATGATGGCGAAGATCCAACACATCGAAAGACCGAACATCACCATCACGCCGACAGCGGCGAGGATCTCGAGGAGCGACCCGGTCGGGCGGAAGTCGACGATGTATCCGACGATGATCATCAGCACCACGACCACCGCGTTGCGCACGCTGTCGGCCGCCACACGACCACCCAGTACCGCACTGCGCGCCATGGGCAGACTCTTCAACCGTTCGAGCAAACCCTTGGTGCGGTCCTCGGCCAGACCGACCGCAGTGTTGATGGCACCGAACACCACGGTCTGCACGAAGATGCCGGGCATCAGGTAGTTCACATAGGGGATGCCGCCCGGCGCCTGGATGGCGCCGCCGAACACGTAGCGGAACATCAGCACGAAGATGATCGGCTGGATGAGCGCGAACACCAGCAGTTGCGGCACGCGGCGGATGACGGTGAGGTTGCGCCAGGTCATCGCCAAGTTGTCGCGAAGGGCCCAGCCGAGGCCGGCGCCCTGCCGAGTGGAGATGGGCGGGTGCGTGGGGGCGAGCGTGGCGCTCATCGGGCATCTCCGTTCGGGGCGGGGTTCGGCGTGGCGTTCGAGCCGGTGAGGGTGAGGAACACGTCGTCGAGCGTCGGCTCGCGCAGGGCGACGTGCGAGGGAGCGAGTCCATTGCCGTCGAGGCGGTTCAGGGCGTCGCGCAGGGTGGCCGCGCCGTCGGTCATGACCTGACGGACGATGGTCCCAGCGCTCGTGTCGGTGCCGAGCACCTCGGCACCGCGTGCGGCGTCGGCAGGTGATGCAAATTCGAACTCGATGACCGTGTCGCCCAAGCGGGCCTTCAACTGCTTCGCCGTACCTTCGGCGGCGATGCGGCCCTGATCGATGACGATGATGTTGTCGGCCAGCCGGTCGGCCTCCTCCAGGTACTGCGTCGTGAGCAGCACCGTGGTGCCGTCGCCGACGAGACCTTCGATGACCTCCCACAGGTCCAGTCGGCTGGCAGGGTCGAGGCCGGTGGTCGGTTCGTCGAGGAACAGCACCGGCGGATGGGTGACGAGGGCGGCACCCAGGTCGAGGCGGCGGCGCATGCCACCCGAGTAGGTGCGCACCGGTCGATCGGCGGCGTCGGTGAGGCGGAACTGGTCGAGCAGCTCGGCTGCCCTGGACCGCGTGTCGGCCTTCGACATGTGGTTGAGCCGACCGACGAGCGACAGGTTCTCGCGCCCGGTGAGGTTCTCGTCGACTGCCGCGTACTGACCGGCCAGACCGATGCTGCGCCGGACCGCCTGCGGTTGCAGGTGCACGTCGAAACCGTTCACGAAGCCCCTGCCTGCGGTGGGCTGGAGCACGGTGGTCAGCATGCGCACCATGGTGGTCTTGCCGGCACCGTTGGCGCCGAGCAGGCCCAGCACGGTGCCACGGGGTACGGCCAACGAGATGTGGTCGACTGCAACCACCTCGTCGAACGTCTTGCGGAGTTCCTCCGCCAGGATCGCCGTGTCTCCGGCGTGCGCCGTGTCTCCAGTGTGATGGTCACTCATGACACTTGACTCTACACAATGGTTGAGTCCTGTCAACATTGTATCGAGATCAAGTGTTCGCTAGGCTGGTGGTGTGGGCGTGACCGACGCGGAACTGAACGAGACCTGGACCCGGCTGATGGGCCTGTTCATGTCGCGGCGCAACGTGTTGTTCGAGGCGTTCGCCGAGTTTCAACTCACCCCGCCCCACGGCCATGCGTTGATCACGCTGCTGCACGGCGGGCCCACGCGCATGCGCGACATGGCGACGACCATGGCGTGCGACGCGTCGTACGTCACCGTCGTCGCCGACCGGCTGGAAGAGCTGGGCCTCACCGAGCGCCGGCCGACCACCGACGACCGCCGCGTGAAGGAACTGGCCCTCACCAAGAAGGGCGAGCGAGTCGCCGTCCGGTTGAACGCCGTCTTCACCGAGCCGCCCGCCGAACTCCGGGCGCTGTCCCCCACCGATCAGGCCACCCTCAGCCGGATCACCAAGCTGCTCTTCGACGGCGCCCCCGACACCGACTGGATGCCCTCCCGCTCACTGCGCTGAGCCCCCTCCGCGCGAACTTAAGTTCCTGGTGAACGGTCGATCGGTGGGGGTGATGGTCGCGCGTTCGGTATCGCTGAAACCTATATCGGATATGGGTTTGCGGGTTGAGAGTGTGATCGAACTGGTGTACGATCGTGTGTATGGGAATGCT
>JANMFL010000393.1:0-16457 GCA_031377945.1 Acidimicrobiaceae bacterium
GGACGGTCCTCGTAGATCGAACACGCGCCGTCGACGAGCATCGGGCACCGCCCCCGCTCGTCGTACCCCATCAGCACATGACCCTCGGGCATGCCCGGCGCCGGGAACAGCAGCTCGGCAGGGATGTGCGCCAGTGCGTCGGCTTCGTCGGGCTCGATGTGCACGAACTGCGACGACGAGCAGCAGGCGACGCACGTGCCACACGGAACGTCGCTGTCGACCTCACCGCGTAGCGCTGCCTCGAACCCGGCGAGCCATGGCCCGAACGCGACGGGCACGTCGGTCATCCGCAGGTGCAGGGGATGGCGTGGCACCGGGGGCAGCCGTCGCGGTACCGATCGACGGCGTCGGTGAGATCCACACCCATCTGGTTCGCGATGGTGGCCACCCAGGCGACCACGTCGCCGAACTCGTGCACACGTTGCTCGTGCGTGCCTTTGCGCACGGCCTGGGCCAACTCGCCGACCTCTTCGGCCAACCAGGCCACCGAAGCAGGCACGCCTCGCTCCCGGTCTCGTTCGCCGAACGTGCGCTCGATGACGTCCTGCAATTCGCGGAGGTCCACGTCAGACGAGCAGTTCGGCGATCTGCACGGCGTTCAGCGCGGCGCCCTTGCGAAGGTTGTCGTTGCTGAGGAACAGCACCAGGCCGCGTCCGCCGTCGACACTGGAATCCTGACGAATGCGACCGACGAAGCTGGGGTCCTTGCCGGCAGCCTCGAGCGGGGTGGGCACATCCAGCAATTGCACACCGGGAGCGCCGGCCAACAGCTCGGTGGCTCGCTCGACGCTGATGGGGTTGGCGAACTCGGCATTGATGCTGATGGAGTGCCCGGTGAACACCGGGACGCGCACGCAGGTGCCACTGACGCGCAACTCGGGGATGTCGAGGATCTTGCGACTCTCGTTGCGCAGCTTCTGCTCTTCGTCCGTCTCGAGCGAGCCGTCACCCACGTACTTGCCGGCATACGGCAGCACGTTGAACGCGATCGGCTTGCTGAACTTCGCGGGCGTCGGGAACTGCACGGCTTCGCCGTCGTGGGTGAGCTCTCGAGCGCGATCGGCCGCCTCGCGGGCTTGCTTGTCGAGCTCGTCGACGCCGGCCAGACCGCCACCACTGACGGCCTGATACGTGCTCGCCACGACGCGCACCAGACCGGCTTCGTCGTGCAACGGTTTCAGCACCGGCATGGCGGCCATGGTGGTGCAGTTGGGGTTGGCGATGATGCCGATCGTCGCGTTGCGGACCTCGCCACCGTTGACCTCGCTGACGATGAGCGGCACGTCGGGGTGCATGCGCCACGCCGAGGAGTTGTCGATGACGATGACGCCCGCGGCAGCGAACTTCGGCGCGAGCTCCCTCGAGCTGGTGGCACCCGACGAGAACAGGGCGACGTCGAGACCCGAGGGATCCGCCGTCGCGGCGTCCTCCACCGTGATCTCGGTGCCCTTCCACGGCAAGGTGGTGCCCGCGCTGCGCGACGACGCGAAGAACCGGATCTCGTCGACCGGGAAGTTGCGCTCCTCGAGAATGGCGCGCATGACCGCACCGACCTGACCTGTTGCTCCGACGACGCCTACTCGCATGCCGAAAAGGCTAACGGAGCCAGCACGGGAAGGAGCCGGAATTCATGCTCCGTGCCGCGTGACCTGCGGCGCGACCGTTTCAGCGGGGCGAGAGCATCACGTCACGGTGGCGATGAGCCACCAGTGGCTGCGGTTGACGCCCTCGAAGATGTCGTCGTGAGTGCCGGCGACACCGAAGGGACGGCGCTTCGGCGAGCGGAAGACCGCGGCCTCGCTGACCGATGGCCCGATGGCATGCCAGACCTCGGTCGGCGACAGACGATTGGCCTGCCAGCCGAGGCGCGCGGGCAGTCGCATCTGAGCGATCTTCGGACCCACGGTCGGCAGGCGCCAGGTGGCCCGAGTGATCTTTCCGGCCGGCCAGAGCACCGCGTCCTGAGGGACCCAGGTGCGGAAGTTCAGGCAGATCTTCCCACCGGGCTTGGCGACGCGAACGGCCTCACGGGCCAATGCGAGCGCATCGTCGTGGTGGCAGTGCTGCAGCGTGATGTAACTGAACACCAGATCGGCCGAGCTGTCGGGCAACGCCAGTGTGCGACCGTCGGCGACGTGACTGGTCTGCAGGCGTTCGGGATGCCCGAACTGTGCAACGGTCTCGCGACAACGCTCGAGGAAGGCAGCGTCGAGGTCGCAAGCGACGACCTTCGCGAAGATGTCCGAGAAGCTGGCCGTCATTCGGCCGATGCCGCTGCCGATCTCGACGATCGATTGACCGGCGACTGCCGGTGACATCAGCCCGAAGGCCTCCAGATACGCCCGGGTCTCGTGGTTCCCGGTGTCGACGAACTCGGCGAGGCTCAGTTCTTCGCCCGTGACGTTGTTGAAGACCCAGCCGGTCTCGCGCACGACGTCGTCGGCGGAGTGTTCGTTCTCGGAGGCGGTGCCCGCGGCTTTCCACGGCACATGTTGACGACGCGTCATGACTTCTCCAGTGTGCCAGGAACCGGAAGCTCCGACGTCACTTCCGCTCGGGCAGGGGCGCGGAGTACGCCTGACCCGAGTCGAGACCGAACGCGGTGTGCAGCGCGCGAGCGGCCTTGTCGAGGTCTGCCGCCGACGTCACCACGCTGATGCGAATGGTGGACGTGCTGATCATCTGGATGTTGATGCCTTCATCGGCGAGCACTCGGAACATCTTCGCGGCGATGCCGGGGCTGGTCTTCATGCCCGCGCCGACGAGGCTGATCTTGGCGATGCTGGCGTCGTGCTCGACGCCCCGTGCCTCGACCTCGTGGGCGATGCGCTGCACGATCGTCTCGGCAGTCGCGACGTCGGCCTTCGGGATGGTGAAGCTGATGTCGGTGGTGCCGTCATGGCTCGTGTTCTGGACGATCATGTCGACGTTCACGTTCGCCGCGGCGAGTGGTTCGAACAGTGCCGCCGAGATGCCCGGCTTGTCGGGAACGGCCACGACGGTGACCTTGGCCTCGGAGGTGTCGGTGACGACACCGGAGATGATGGGATCTTCCATGTTGGGCTCCTGTGACGTGACCCACGTGCCGAGCTCCCAGGTGAATGCGGAGCGGACGTGGACGGGAACGTTGTGGTTGCGGGCGAACTCGACGCTGCGCAGCGCCAGCACCTTGCTGCCTGCGCCGGCCATCTCGAGCATCTCGTCGAAGTTGACGTGGGCGAGCTTGCGCGCCTGCGGGACGATGCGCGGGTCGGCGGTGAAGACGCCGGTGACGTCGGTGTAGATCTCGCACGAGTCGGCGTTCAGGGCTGCTGCGAGTGCGACGGCGGTGGTGTCGCTGCCGCCACGACCGAGCGAGGTGATCTCCTTGGCGGTGCTGATCCCCTGGAAGCCGGCGACGACGCAGACCTTGCCCTCACTGAGCGCCTCACGCACACGGTCGCCCTTGACCTCGAGGATCTTGGCCTTCGTGTGCACCGTGTCGGTGATGATGCCCGCCTGGCTTCCGGTGAAGCTCTTGGCCTCGATGCCGAGGTCGGCGAGCGCCATGCAGAGCAGCGCCATGCTGATGCGCTCGCCCGTGGTGATGAGCATGTCCATCTCGCGCCCCGGCTGCGTCTTGGACACGTCGTTGGCCAGCTTGATCAGGTTGTCGGTGGACTTTCCCATCGCGCTGGGCACCACGACGACGTCGTTGCCGTGGCGCCTCGTGATCGCGATGTTCTCCGCGACGGCGCGCATGCGTTCGGGGTCTGCGACGGACGTACCGCCGTACTTCTGCACAATCAGGGCCACGGGTCAGAGAGGCTAGCGACGCGGCGCGCCGAATGCCCGACGCGTCGCCCCCACCGTTAGCGTCGCATCTCGTGCTGCACCGTGCCCTCGACGATTCGTACCCCGCCGAGGTCCGTCAGCACATCACCACCTTGACGGTCGCGCGACTCACCGCGAACGCATGCTTTCGGTTCGCGCCGGCCTTCCTGGCGACCATCGCCGCCGGTCAGGGCGTGTCGCTCGACCGCATCGGCATCGCGGTCGCGATCAGCGAACTGTCGGGCCTGGCGTCACCCCTCACCGGCATGGCAGCCGAACGTGTTCACCGACGCACGGCGATGTGGACGGGTCTGGTCGGTG
The DNA here is from genome assembly GCA_031377945.1 of Acidimicrobiaceae bacterium. Taxonomy (GTDB): domain Bacteria; phylum Actinomycetota; class Acidimicrobiia; order Acidimicrobiales; family Ilumatobacteraceae; genus UBA668. The sequence goes on from JANMFL010000393.1 coordinate 4,135, forward strand.
TGGGATTGGGCACTCTGCTCGCCGCGTCGAGCACCAACCTGGTCGTCTTCGCGTTGGCGCTGATCGTGCTGTCGCAGAGCAAGGTGATGTTCGATCTCGGCCTCACCGCGTGGATGTCGGACCGGGTGCCGTTCTCGCAGCGGGGACGGGTCATCGGTCTCACCGAGACGTCGTGGGCGCTGGGCCTTCTCGTCGGCGTCACCACGATGGGTCTCGTCACGGCGGCGACGAGCTGGCGAGTGGGGTACGCGGTCGGCGCGATCGCAGTGTTGGCGTTGGCCGGCGTCATCGCCCGGGCGGTGCCCGACGACCCCGACGGCCTCGGTCACGCCGAACGCCGTGCTGCTGGCACAGGTCGGGTGACGCGTCGGGGCTGGATGGTGATGGCCGGCATGTTCTGCCTGATGGCCGCGAGCCAGACACTGTTCGTGACGTTCAGCAGTTGGTTGAAGGATCACTTCGGTCTCACCGACACCGGCATCAGCGTCGTGGCGTTCTGCATGGGTTTCGGCGAGTTGTTCGCGTCGCTCTCCGCGGCGCGGTGGTCGGATCGGTGGGGCAAGGAACGCGCCGCTGGGCTCGGCGCCGCGATCATGATCCCCGCTGCCCTGCTGCTGGCGGTCACGCACACCCATCTGTGGCTGGGTCTGCCGATGTTGATCGTCGCGATCGTCGCGTTCGAGTTCGCCATCGTCAGCGCCATCCCTCTGGCCACCGAGTCGGTACCTGGCTCACCCGCGAAGGGTGTGGCGTTCAGCCTGGGCGCGGGCACGGTGGGCCGCGCCGCCGCGAGCCTGGTCGCCACCCGCCTGTACGTGCGCCACGACATGGGGTGGCCAGCGGTGATGTGCGCATGTCTGGCCGCCGGCATGGTGGTGTCGATGTGGCGAGTGCACGCCGCTCGTGTCACGACATGAAGTGACACGCTCAACGACACTTTCGTCGTGACGACTACCATCCGCGGATGCATTTCGACGTCGACCGCACCGACTTCCACCGCACCCGACTGGTCGACGACACGGCCCCGGCCGATCTCGCCGAGGGGCAGGTTCTGCTCGAGCTCGAGTCGTTCGCGTTCACCGCGAACAACATCACGTATGCGGTGGCGGGCGACATGTTGCAGTACTGGGGCTTCTTCCCCGCCGACGCACCGTGGGGACGCATCCCGGTGATGGGCATCGGCTGTGTCGTGCGGTCGAACCATCCAGGCATCGACGAGGGCGGCCGCTACTTCGGGTTCTTCCCGATGGCCGACTTCCACGTGGTGGACGCCTCCCCCACAGCGGAGGGCTTCGTCGACCGCGGCGAACACCGAGCCCCGCACGCAGCCACCTACCGGTCGTTCAACCTGGTCGAACGCGATCCCGCGTACGACCCTGCGCTCGAGGGCCAGTATCTGGTCGCGCGAGGCCTGTTCATCACCTCGTTCCTCGTCGACGACTTCCTCGGCAGCCACGCCGACTTCGGTGCGTCCACCGTGGTCATCACCAGTGCGTCCAGCCGTACCTCCATCGCGCTGGCCCATCGACTGCAAGCCCGCGGCAGTGTGCGCGTCGTCGGGCTCACTTCGGCCGCACACGTCGACTTCGTGACATCCGTCGGTCTGTACGACGAGGTGCTCGCCTACGACGACATCGAGACGCTCGACCGCGCGCAGGACACCGTGGTCGTCGACATGAGCGGCAACGCCGAGGTCCTCGGCCGCATCCATCGCCACCATGCCGACCACCTCGTGTACTCGTGCCGCGTCGGCGCCACGCACTGGGACGCCGGCGGCCCCACCGCCGATCTCCCCGGGGCACCACCGACGTTCTTCTTCGCGCCGACGCAGATCAAGGTCCGGTCGCAGGAGTGGGGTCGCGAAGTGTTCGAGGCGAGGGTGGGCGCTGCGCTCGCCGACTTCCTCCGCCACTCGTCCGGTTGGATGACCATCGAGCGCGGCTCCGGCCCCGACGACGTCGAGCGGGTCTACCGGTCGACGTTGGCGGGCGGAAACGACCCGGCAACGGGTCACGTCCTCACATTCGGCGCGCCGTGACCCGTCGAGGCTGGTCGACATTGCCGGACGTCGATGTGTTCCACGAGCTGGCCGATACGGCCGACTGACACGACGCCGTCGACCCTCCGGCTCAGCCCGAGCGAGCCGCGAGCACAGCGCCCACCAGCCAGTCGAGCACCTCCGGAGCACGGTCGGCGTCGACGTGCACCCCATCGCGGGTCCGCAGTGCGTCGCAGTCGTTCGCCGGGCACAGCACGGGATCGAGGTCGACCGTCGGAAGTCCGGCTTGCTTCGCGAACGGCACGAGTGCGGCGCGCACGCACATCATCCGCGCCTCGAAGTCGGCCGGCACGGCGAACTGCGATCGCTCACCGAGGCGCGCTGGCAGCACGAACACCACGGGGAGCCCGCGTTCCCGCAGGAAGTCGACGCGGCGCTGCACGTCGCGCAGGTACCAGTCGATGCTCTGGCACGGTGCCACCCACGCGCCGTCGACGAGGTGGTCGAGCACCGGCGCCTGCCCGATCATCAGCACGGCGACGTCGATCGGATGGCCTGCGCTCGGGCCCATCTGGTCGAGGACCTTGGGATACCAGGTGTCCCACTCCTCACAGTCCTTCGGTGGCCGCAGTTCGGTCCCGACCCGGTCGCGAGCGACGGGCATGTCGATCATGGCGTCGCACGCCTCCCTGGCGCCGTTCACGACGACCGCATCGGTGCGTGTGAACGACGGAGCGCCGTCGCGCACCAACCAGGCGGGCACGCTGTCGCCCAGCAGGGCAAGGGCCTCCACCGACGGCACCGTGGTCTCGGACGCGCCGTTCGAGGAACTGGCGGGAACGGAGTCGGCGGGCAGGGTGGACGACGCCGTTGTCGTGGCCGCGGTGACGACCGTCGGGATGGCTGCAGGTCCTGCAGAGACGGGAACGTCGGAGGTGATCGCGAGCGCGCCCACCACCAGCACGCCGGCGCCGAGCGCTGTGGTGAGCCGACGCGGCGACGGCAGCACCCGTCGAACTCGGATGGGGTGCTCGAGCACGTAGTAACTGGCAGCGGCGAACACCATCGTGACGGTCAGCCGCAGCATCACGAGCAGCACGCCATCGAGGTCGGTTCGCTGCTCGTCGAGCACGACGAAGACCGGCCAGTGGAAGAGGTAGATGCCATAGCTGAGTCGGCCGACCCACACGAGGGGCCGCGCCGAGAGCACCCACTCGTACAGGCCGGGTGTCTGCAGCCCGGCGATGAGCAACGCGCTGACGAGCCCGAACAGTGGCAGGCCACCGGCGAACGCCCAGCCGTGGCCGGCTGGAGTGAGCACCACGGCGACGGCCATGATCGCCAGCGCGAGCGGTGCGAACAGCCCCCACCATGATGCTGGTCGACGACGGGCGAGCACCCCCGCGAGCACTGCGCCGGACATCACTTCCGACGCCCGCGCCCATGTGGCGTAGTACGCCGCATCGTGCGACCACCACCGAGCGGTCAACGGCGCGGCGATCGCGCTGACCACCCACAGCCCCACGAGCGAGGCGAGCAGCCGCTCGGTGGCAGCGCGCCGTTGCAGGATCCGCAACAGCACCACCAGCAGGAAGGGCCACAACACGTAGAACTGTTCCTCGACACCGAGCGACCAGTAATGCGTCACCGGCGAGGGCTCGGTGAAGAGGTCGGCGTAGCTCTGGTTGCCGATGAGCTGCACCCAGTTGAGCACCTGGAACATGCTCGCCAGCACGTCGCGGCGGAAGGTGCTGCGCAGGTCGAACAGATTCGCCGCACCGGCGATGCACACCAGGCCCAGCACGAGCAGCCCGGCAGGAATGAGGCGCCGCGCTCGACGTTGGTAGAACGAGGGAAGGTCCACCCTTCCGGTCCCCGCGTGCTCGCGCAGGAGCAGGCTGGTGATGAGGAAGCCCGACAGCGTGAAGAACACCGAGACCCCGAGGTATCCGCCCGACAGCCAGCCGATGCCCAGGTGGAAGCCGAGCACCGCCATGACGGCGATGGCTCGCACCCCGTCGAGCGCCGGCTGATAGCCGAACGGCTGCATCGGAGACGCCTGCGTCCGCCCGACGCCCTCGCTCACGATGTCCTCAGCGGTAGCCGTTGGTGATGGGGAGGCGGCGGTCCTTGCCGAAGGCCTTCGTGCTCACCTTCACACCGGGTGGGCACTGACGCCGCTTGTACTCGTTGATGTCGACGAGGCGAGTGATCCGTCGGACGACGGCTTCGTCGTGGCCGAGCTCGATGATCTCGCCCGCGGTGCGATCGTCTTCCACGTACAGCTGCAGAATGGGATCGAGCACCTCGTAGGGGGGCAGGCTCTGATCGTCGCGCTGATCGGGGCGCAGTTCCGCGGACGGCGGCTTGGTGAGCACGCTCTCGTTGACGACCATCCGCCCCGCACGCTCGTTCACGTGCCGGCACAGGTCGTAGACGCGGGTCTTCAACACGTCCTTGATGACCGCGTAGCCGCCCACACTGTCGCCGTAGATGGTGAAGTAGCCGACGGCCATCTCGCTCTTGTTGCCGGTGGTGAGCACCATCCACCCGAACTTGTTGGACATCGCCATCAGCGTGGTGCCACGGATCCTGCTCTGCAGGTTCTCCTCGGTCAGGTCGGCAGCCCGGTCGGCGAACGACGGCGCGAGCATGTCGAGGTACGCCGAGAACGCCGGCTCGATGGGGATCGTCCGAATGTCGATGCCCAACCGCTCGGCCAGGTCGTACGCATCGGTGACCGAGCCGCCGCTGGAGTACCGCGAGGGCATGGCGATGCCGTGCACGTGCTCGGCGCCGAGCGCCTCCACCGCGACGCAGGCGACGATGGTGGAGTCGATGCCGCCGGAGAGCGCGATGACCACGTCGGTGAACCCGTTCTTGCGCACGTAGTCGCGCGTGCCGAGCACCAGCGCGTTGTACAGCTCGGCGTCGGCCGACGGGAGCGGTGCAATCCGCTCGTCCACCGCATCGCCCCGGGTCACTGGCTGGTCGCTGATGGTGACCAACCGCATCGGCTGTTCGGTCCTGCGGCCGCGAGGATCGAGCAGACGCTTGCGGTACACCGGCTCGACCACCACGTCGGTGATGAGCAGTTCCTCGACGAACATCGCCGCGCGGGCGACCAAGTTCCCATCGGCGTCGAAGACCATGCTCCCGCCGTCGAACACCAACTCGTCCTGGCCGCACACCTGGTTCACGTACGCCAGCGCACAGCTCGCGTCGGCGGCGCGCGTGGCCAGCATTCGCTCGCGGGTGTCGTTCTTGCCGGCGTGGTATGGCGAGCCGTTGATGTTGATGTTCAGCTCGGCGCCACCCGCTGCCTGCTCGGCGAGCGGACCGGTGGGGCTCCACACGTCCTCGCAGATGCTGATGCCCACCTTCACGCCGCCGATGACGTACAGCTCGTACGGGTCGCTGTCCGCACCGGGGGTGAAGTAACGCGCTTCGTCGAACACCGCATAGTTGGGCAGCAGCCGCTTGCGGTAGGTGCCGCGCACCTCGCCTCCGGCGCAGACCGCGGCGGCGTTGTAGATGTCGCGATCCGACGCCACGTAACCCACAACGGCGGCGCAGCGACCGGTTCGTGCAGCCACCTTGTCGAGCGCGGCCAGGTTGTCGGCGACGAACCCGGGCTTCAGAACGAGATCCTCCGGCGGGTAGCCGGTGATGGCCAGTTCGGGGAACGCGACGATGTCGCAGCCAGCCGCGTCGGCGGCGTCATAGGCGGCGCAGATCTTGTCGACGTTGCCGTCGAGGTCGCCCACCGTGGGGTTGATCTGGGCGAGAGCGATACGCAGGCGTGTCACCGGCTCAGGCTACCCATGGTCGCACCGCGCGATCCCAGCGCGAGTACTCAACCGACGAACCAGCCGAACACGTCGACCGCGACATCGGTGGCCACCCGAACGGTGATCCGTTCCACCCCCGCGCCGAGTCCGGTGAGCGCCAGCGTCGCCCGGGTCTGCCCGGCGGCGGTGGCCTGCACGTTCACGCCGGTGGGCGCCGACGCGCCACTCGCCGCGGCAGCGAGGCTGCCCGCTGCCGCCGGGTTGACGATCCAGAGGTTCTGCATGACCGCGACCGCATTGTCGGGCACGACGCCGGGGTTGACCAGCGCGCTTCCGGGTGCGGTGAAGCGGGGCCGGCCGACGGCACGGCGCGTGTCGACGACCCGTTGCGACGGCGACGGCACGAACAGGCCGGTGGACGCAAGCGCCGCCCCGGTGCCGGTGAACGACCCGACGACGTCGATGACGACGTTCGAGACGTTGCGCATTCGCACGTCGATGCTGCCGTCGGAACCCAATGGCACGACCACCAGGTTGGATCGACGATCGGCGGCCCGAACGAGGTTGACGTTCGACGTCGCCGGCACAGCCGCGCCGTGCGGATGCACGACGAGGTACCCGCCGGTCGCCGACGGCGAATTGATCGCCTGCACCATCACGACGACGGCTCGCGCGCCGGGCACGACGCCTGCACGCGTGCCGATGGGCACGTTGACCACGCCGTCGATCGCCGATCCTGTGCGTGTGTACCGATTGGTCGACGCGTTCGCCGGAGCGAGCGTGGACACCACCCGGGTCGGCGAGACCGGAACGAACCGTCCCGCACGGGCGACGCCGCCTGCGGCGACATCGAAGTAGCCGAGCACATCGACGATCACGTGCGCGGTCGACGTGGTGTGCAGAAGGATCGACCCGTCGGCGTCGATCGGTACCACGGTGGCACCGGCCGTGGTCGTCAGTCGGTCGACCACCACGTTCGGCACTCGGGGACGAACGGACCGCGGGAACCAGACCGTCACGGAGGCCGCATTCACCGGCCGCACGACCGTGATGTTCACCAACGCCGCACGATGCGCGCCGCGGGTCCCGACGACACGGACCAGTCGGGTGGTGCCACCGCGCACGGGGCCGGAGATCGTGCCGAGCGCGCGGCTGTCGAACACCCGCTTCGGGGCGATCGGCACGTACCCGAGGTTGCCGGTCGCCGGAACCGGGCTGCGGGTCGGGACGATCCTGCGCACCTGGTTGTCGCCGGGCAGGACGTAGTACAACGACCAGCCCGCGGTCTCGTTGACGAACGCGAGGTCCGAGATGCCGGCGACGCCGGTGGCGAATGGGCGGGCGTAGTCGACCACTCCTGCGCCGTTGCGGAGGAGAATGCGGCCCGGGTTGCCGTCCGAGAACAGGTACCCGCCGTCGTACGAACGCGGCCACCCGCCGTTCGGTACGAACGCACCGCCGGTGATGTAGGCCCCGGTGTCGGCGTGCGAGTAGTCGGTGATCGGTTGGGTGAGCCCAGCGGGCGCACCGGCGCATGGACGATTCAGCCCCTGGGCACAGACGCCCTCTCGCGCGGGCCAGCCGTAGTTGGCACCTCGCGCCCCCAGGTCGACCTCCTCGCGTGTGTTCTGGCCGACGTCGTTGATGAAGAACCGCGTTCCACCCGTGTTCGGGTCGAACGCGAAGCGCCACGGGTTGCGCAGGCCCCACGCGTAGATCTCGCGGCACCGGGTCGTGGGTGTGGCGGCCGTGTTGCCACGCGTCCGGCACACCGCCGAGCCGGCTCCGCTGAACGGGTTCCCCGGTGCGGGTGCTCCGGTGGTGCGGTCGATGCGCAGGATCTTGCCGTTCAGCAGGCCGAGGTCCTGCGCCGCGTCGTTCCCGCCCGCGCAACCGCTGTTGCCGCGCGGATCGCACCCACCGTCGCCGACCGACACGTAGAGGTATCCGTCGTTCCCCACTGCGACGTCGCCGCCGTTGTGATTGCCCGCTGGCGACCCGATGTTGTCGAGCAGCACCACTTCACTCGAGCGCACCACCACATCGCCCGTCATCCGGAACCGGCTGACCCGGTTCACGCAGCCCCCGGGCGCTGCCGCGTTCGGTCGGGTGTAGTAGACGAACACGTTGCCATTGGCTGCGAAGTCGCGGTCGGCGGCGAAGCCGAGCAGCCCGCGCTCCGAACCGGTGCATCCACCGAGCGACAGCGAGAGCGCCGCCGTCGGCAGCAACGCCCCGTTGCGAATGATGCGCACGGTTCCCGACTTCCCGAGCACCACGGCCCGTCCGTCGGGCAATGCCGACACGGCGACCGGACTCGCGACACCGCCTGTGACCAGCGAGTCCGTGAACGTGCCATCGGCGAGCACCGCCTGTGGCCGCGGTGGGGCGGCCTGCACGGCCGGGGCCGCGTTCGGCGCGAGGGGCATCGCGAGCAGGATGACGAGGGAAACGAGCACTGGTCGACGCACGGAACCGAACCTCCACGTTCGATGTCGGTGCGCAGTGCCGCCGCCACCGCCCCAGGTGACGCCACTACGCTTCCGGCGAGCATATGACGGACAACCCCTCCGATCCGGTCGCGCCCGGATCAATTCCCCAGAGCGAACGCCCCGCAGCACCTGCTGCGGACCGAGCGACCTCCGACGACGCTGCATCACCGCCAGCGTCGCGTCCCGTCAACTCCCTTCCGCCGCGCACCGACCGCATCGCCGCCATCACCGGCACCGTGCCGGTCACGCCCAAGTCGCCGCGCAACACCGGTGCCGTGCCGGTCACGCGATCGGCCCCGCGCACCACCGGTGCCGTGCCCGTCACCAGGGACGACGGCCCGCGACCCCCATCATCACCCAGCCCATCATCACCCAGCCCAGCATCACCCGGCCCAGCGCCGGGGGTCACCGGTGTCATCCTCCTTCCAGGGCTCGCCGTGTGGCGACGTACCCCGATCATCGGCGCGCTGTTGTTCATCGCCGGCGTCATCGCGCCTGCGTTCGCGATGCTGATGGTGATCCAGAACCGGGACGACCTGGTGGGGCTGTTCACCCGGGCGAACATCCTTCGCGGTATCGCCATCGTGGCGGTCGCGGGCATCACCAGCCGCATCATCGCCGTGTTCCTCACCGCCGATCGCCTCGCCGATTCGAAGGCCGCCACCGCCATGCGCCGTCGCGGGTCGGCCGCCGTCCTGCTGCTGGCCATTCCCACGACGTTCGGCGTCATCCGCATGGAGCAGACCCGATCGGTCGTGCAGGAGGTGTTCGGCCAGGACTCCGACACCGGTGCCGTCACCGCCGCGGGCGACCAACGCGCCGAGGAGTACCACACCGTGCTGATGATGGGCAGCGACGAAGGCAACGATCGGCTGGGCCTGCGCACCGACACGATGATCCTCGCGATGGTCCACCAGCCCACGGGGCACACCGCACTGGTCTCGGTTCCGCGCAACCTCGCCTCGCTGCAGTTCCCGCCGGACTCACCGATGGGGCAGAAGTACCCGAACGGCTACGACGACCTGATCAACGCGGTGTACGAGACGGTCGAGCTGGACCCTGAACTGAAGGCTGCGTACACCGACGGGGTCACCGAGCCTGGCATCCGCGCGCTGATGGAAGGCCTCAGCTACTCGCTCGGCATCAGCATCGACGACTACGTGATCGTCAACTCGTGTGCGTTCGTGAAGTTGGTCGATGCGCTGGGCGGCGTGACGATCACACTGGACAAGGAACTGCCCATGCCCGCCATGCTGCGATGCTCGAACTATCGACTGCCGCTCACCATCGGCCCGGGCGAGACGTACATGGACGGCACCAAGGCACTCGGCTACGTGCGGTCGCGCAAGGCCGACAGCGACTACCAGCGCATGGAGCGACAGCGCATCCTGTTGGAGACCATCTCGGCCAAGATCGGCATCGGTACGCTGCTGACGAACTTCAGCGCCCTGGCCGACATCGTCAAGGACGAGGTGCGGACGTCGATGACGGTGGAGGAGGCCCGCACACTGCTCGCCTTCTTGCAGGTCGACGATGGGTCCTTCGAGAGCGTCGGGCTGGTGCCGCCCATCGTCAAACCCGGCGACCCGGACTACCCGAAGCTGCAGGGCTACATGCGATCACTGCGCGACAACGTGGCCTTGGGTCAGCCCGCGCCGGTGGTGACCGACACCACCGGCGTCGACGAGACACTGAACGAGCCCACCGAGACGACGGGCTGAGGTTCAGCAGCCGCGGTCGCCCGGCAGCGCGATCGCCACGGCCAGGGCGTAGGTGACACCACCCTCGCTGAAGAGGGAGAGTTGATTCGCCGCACTGAGCACGTCGCCGACCTTCGCCGCATCCGCGATGACACAGGCACCGGCGTCGGCCAACACCACACCGGTGCCCTCGGGCCAGGACTGCACGGTGGGTTGCGGCTCGAGCGGTGCGGTGCTCCCGGCGCCGGTGTCCCCGGCGCCGGTGTTTGGGGTCGCCGGCGGTTCGGTCGGAGTGGCCCGCAGGCGGTACGTCGTCGGGACGAGAGGTTCGTCGGCACCGAGGTGTTCGGCGCCGACCATCTTCGGCAGGTCGCTCAGTGCTGCCACGAAACCGCTGAGCGCATCACGTGCCGGGGTGCTCGCCGCCGTCTGCCCGGCGGTGATGTCGAGCGCGTACGCCCGGTGCTCGTAGCCGGCACCGTTGGCCTGCACGATGAGCACCGTGTCCGGCGCATCGGCGATGCCGATGCCGTCGGGCAGGGTGTAATCGGGCGGTGAGGCCAGCAGCCCGGCGGCCTTGGCCTGCGCGAGCACCGCCTGGATGCCGACTTCGTCGATCGTCCGCTGGAAGTACGGCATGACCATCGGTCCGGGGTAGATGGCCGGAACGGCGCCCGGCGTGACGACCAGCCCGTCTCCGGTGATCACCAACGACGGTGACTGCGTGAAGACCGCGTCAGCCGTCATGAAGCCGCCCTCGTAGCCGAGACGGAGGATGGCCTCGCCGGATCCTGTCGGGTGCACGATGCTCATCGGTGTCGTCGTGCCGGGGTTGGTCGCTCCTGTCCCTGGCGTGGTGGCACCCGGGCCGGACGAATCGTCACCGCACGACGCGAGGAACGCGGCCACGGCCGGAGTCACGAACAGGGTGGAGAGGAAGACGCGACGGTTCATGCCCGTTCCGACGGCTCACCGCCGGGCACGGTTCCCATGATCGTTCGGCCGTGCTGTTCGACCACCGCGTCGAACAACGCCCCGGGCTCCTCCACCACGTTGTGCAGGTGGCCGAACAACTCGAGGTTGATGGCACCCATCACGGCCGACCACGCGGCCAGCCCGATGAGCAGCGACGTGTCGCCGGCGTCGGTGCCCAATTGGCTCCGCAGTCGCGACAGGTCGGCACGAATCGCCTTGGGCACGGCGACGTCGTGACGATGACCGGCCGCACTCATGTCGGTGAGGATCGTCACCAGCACCACCGTGTACCTGGTGGCCGGCGGGATGGTGTCCTGCGGCGCGGCGTAACCGGGCACGGGCGTGCCGAAGAGCAGCGCCCACTCGGCCGGGTGGTCCATCGCCCACTGCCGCATCGCGTGCGTGGCGTGACGCCAACGAGCGAGGAAGTCGGTCCGACGCCGCACCGAGCGTTCGCCGTCCTCGACGGCGGCACCGAGTCGGTCGTAGGCGTCGATGATGAGCGCCGTGAGCAACTCGTCGCGGCTGGCGAAGTACCGGTAGATGGCCGAACTGACCATCCCGAGATCGCGGGCGATCGCTCGCAACGACAGGCCGGCAGCTCCTTCCACGGCCAATTGTCCGCGCGCGAGCCGCATGATCTCGGCCGTCGTGGCGACCCGGGCTCGTTCGCGTACACCAGTCATCGCTCGCGAGTGTAGCGAACGTCACAGGAGAAATGTGAGCAGTGCTCTCGCTTTTTGTGAACCCGTTCGGCAGAATGTGAGCACTGCTCTCCTTTGAGAGCATCATTCACTCGAACCATTGGAGCATCACATGCAGCACCACATCGTCATCGGCAGCGGCCCCGTCGGCTCAGGCGTCGCCACGGCGCTCGCCGACCGCGGCCTCCCGGTCACCGTCGTCACCCGCAGCGGGACCGGCCCCACGCACGAACTGATCACGCGGGTCAAGGCCGATGCCGCCGACACCGAGAGCATCGTCCGCCTCGCGAACGGCGCGTCCACCATCTTCAACTGTGCCAATCCGCCGTATCACCGCTGGGAGACCGACTGGCCGCCGATGCACACGGCGATGATGGCCGCCGCCGAGAAGAGCGGCGCCGTCCTGGTGATGATCGACAACCTCTACGCATTCGGCGAGGGCCGCCCCATGCCGATGCGCGAAGCGGACGCACTGTTGGCGAAGGGCGCCAAGGGCGCCGTTCGCGCCCGCATGGCCGCAGAACTGCTCGAGGCGAACGAGTCAGGCCGCCTGCGTGCCACGTTGGCCCGTGCCAGCGACTTCTACGGGCCCGGAGTGCTCGGGGCCTCGATGGGCGAGCGGGTGATGCCGAACGTGTCGAGGAGGGCCTGCGGGCCGAGCG
>JANMFL010000404.1:0-8414 GCA_031377945.1 Acidimicrobiaceae bacterium
CTCAACGCGACGTTGCTCGATCACCTCGCTGAAGTAGGCGTTGAGTTCGGCCACGCGACCATTGACAACCTTTGGGTCGAAACCGTGGAGCGGATCGATCAGCCCAGTGATGTCATCAGAGGCCGACTTCAACCACGCCCACCGCTCAGGCGGTAGCCCAAGGAGTTCACCGATCACGTAGATCGGCAGCGGCGCCGTGAAACCTGACACGACGTCGGGGCAGTGCTGATCGGCAAGATTGGCGAGGAGTTCATCAGCGATCACCCGCACGCGCGGTTCGAACGACTTGATCGTGTTCGGAGTGAACGCCCGCTGAACCAGCCCGCGCAGTCGCGTGTGGTCCGGTGGGTCGATGAACAACAGCCAGCGCACGAAACTCGCCCTGGCCTCCTGTGACAACAGTGAGTACGGCCGGATGTCCATGATGGCGTCCATTGCCGACTCGACCGACAGCGCAGGCGAGCGGAGCAACTCGAGCGCTTCGTCATAGCCGACCACGAACCACTGACGGAAGACCCTGCGATAGTACACTTGGCCGTACTTCTTGCGCACCGCCTCAAGGGCCGTATACGGATTCACGTAGTAGTCCGGGTCGAATGGGCTCTCGTCGTTCGTCAACCGGAACACTGCCCGGGCGAGCCGCGGCCGATTGGCCAAGAACCGCACCGCCGGGATGGCGATCTGCTCGATGCGCATGAACGAGTCTGCCATCAACACGCTGAGCATCCCATGCCGTTGACCCGCCACCCACCGCCGGTTGGGTCACGGGTTCCGGTATCCGCCAAGTAGCGCCGAGTGCCGAAGTGGCCCGCGACGGCCTTCGAGCGGTGTCCGATCGGTCAGTCCATCAGTCGGGCGAGGAGGGCGAACTCGTCGTCGTCGTCGAGGTTCCACATGTCGATGTACGCCTGCGACGTCATCGATCGACGGACGTCGACGTTGCGTTCTGCGCCATGACCGACCAGCCACTGCAATCGCGGTGTGTCCGTGGTGATGGCCTCGAGGATGCAGTCGGCAACCTCGTCGGCGCTCGAGGCGCGGGGCAGCTCGGCGATGATCACCGACCCGAGGCGGCGAACCAGCGGCGCGTATGGCCCAGAGGGCACCGTCCCTTCGCCCTTGCCCCAGATCGCCGTCATGATCGTCCCTGGTTCGATGTTGGCGACGCGGATCCCGAACGGCGCGACCTCGACGGCAAGGGATCCGCCCGCGGCCTCAAGTGCGTGCTTCGACGCGCAGTACGCGCTCATCACCGGAAGCTGCAGCACGCCGGCCTGGCTCGTCACGTTCACGATCGCGCCGCCACCTCGTGCGCGCATCGACGGGAGCGCGGCCTTGATGCAGCGCATCGGTCCGAAGAAGTTCGTCTCCATGACCCGCCGGTAGACCTCGAGGTCGGTCTCCTCGACGACGCGGCCGGCGGCGATGCCGGCGTTGTTGACCAGCACGTCGATGCCGCCGAGTCGGGCGACGACCTCGGCGATCCGGTCTTCGACGTCAGGACCGACGACGTCGAACACCATGGTCTCGAGGGACAGGCCCTCGGCGACCGCTTTCTCCGGCAGATCGGACCCGCCGGGATCGCGCATCGATGCGACCACGTGATGGCCATCACGAGCCAACCGCAATGCAGTCGCGTAGCCGATCCCCGTGCTCGCGCCGGTCACCAGTGCAGTCGACATGTCGCGCCCTCCGTCGCTCCGTCGGCCGTCGTGGCCGGAGTTCGTCGTCGCGCATTCAAGCACACCCTCTGAAGAGGGGACGGCCGGCGTCGTGGCGTTCACACAATCCCAGAGCATCTGGCCGTGAGTGGTGCGCCCGATATGGCGCGCTCGGCGCAAGGGCGGTCACGTCTGGTGAGCGAAAACTCCCTGGGGAGTATCGACGAGGCGAACCGGCCGTACGGAATGCCCGGTAGGTGCGCTGCGGTCCGTCGCCGGTGCCCGCGGAGTGTGACGGCAGGCGGTCGAACACCAACCGGCCGTTCGACCGAAGATCGAACAGGTCACTCGATGCGCATGCCGCTGATCGCACGGGCGATCACCAGCTGCTGGATCTCGCTGGTGCCCTCGAAGATCGTGTGGATCTTGGCGTCGCGGTGCCAACGCTCGACGGGGTACTCGCGGGTGTAGCCGTAGCCGCCGAGGATCTGGATGGCGTCCTCGGTGACTCGAACGGCCACTTCGCTGGCCTTGTACTTGCTCATCGAGCCTTCGCCGTTCTTGAAGCCGCCGTTGCGGGCCAGCCACGCGGCACGCCAGATGAGCAGACGCGAGGCGTCGATCTCGGTGGCCATGTTGGCCAGCTTGAAGGCGATGGCCTGGTGCATGATGATCGGCTTGCCGAACGCCTTGCGCTCCTTGGCGTACTCGAGCGAGTACTCGTAGGCCGCGCGGGCGATGCCCAGGGCCTGGGCGCCGACGCTGGGGCGAGTGGCCTCGAACGTGGCCATGGCCGGCTGCTTCTCGCCGCTGGTGCCGCGCTCGCGGGCACGGGCCAGCTTGGCGTCGAGCTTCTCCTTGCCACCGAGCAGGCAGCTGCCGGGCACGCGCACGTCGTCGAGCACGACCTCGGCCGTGTGCGACGCCTTGATGCCGTGCTTCTTGTACTTCTGGCCCTGGCTGAGGCCCTTCGTGCCGGGCGGGACGATGAAGCTGGCCTGACCGCGGCCCTTCAGCTCGGGATCGACTGCGGCGACCACGACGTGCACATCGGCGATGCCGCCGTTGGTGATCCACGCCTTGGTGCCGTTCAGCACCCACTCGTCGTTGGCTTCGTCGTACACCGCACGGGTGCGCAGCGACGACACGTCGCTGCCGGCGTCGGGTTCGCTGACGCAGAACGCACCGAGCTTGAGGTCCTTGGCGTCGCCATAGCACTGCGGCACCCACTCCATGACCTGCTCGGGGGTGCCGTTGCCGCTGATGCCGGCGGCGGCGAGCGCCGAACCCATGATGGCCATGCCGATGCCGGCGTCGCCCCAGAAGATCTCTTCGATGGCGACCGGCAGGGTGAGCCCGGTCGGGTCGCTGAACGTGTTCATCAGGAACTCCCAGCCGTACAGGCCGATCTCGGCCGCCTGCTGCACGATCGGGTACGGGAACTCCTCGCGCTCGTCCCACTCCTCGCCGGCCGGACGGATGACGTTCGCGGCGAAGTCGTGGACCCAGCTCTGGATCTGCAGCTGGTCGTCGTTGAGTGAGAAATCGGCCATGGTCGTGGAACCTCGATGCAAGCGAAGAAACGGGGGATGTGGTCGGTAAGTTACCAGCGGGTAACACTACCGACCACTCCGGCCCGATTTCCAACCCCGACCCGTGACAAAGTGACCGAAGCGTCGATCAGGGGGATCCACATGAAACGGACGATGACAGCAGTTGTGGGCATCGCCATGCTCCTGACCGCGTGCAGCGACAGCGGCGCGTCGGGCGACACCACGGCGGCACCGACCTCGGCGCCGGCGACGACGCCGGAGACGACAGTGGTTCCCGAGACCACGCAGCCCGCGCCCGCCGAGGCCGACGCAGCAACCCTCGCGGCGGTGCAGGCCGCGGTCGACGGGGCTCCAGCCGGGTGCGACCCGCTCGACACCGCACGTTGCCTGCTGCCGTTCCCCAGCAACGTCTTCACGGTGGCCGACACGGCCACGGGCACCGGGTTGCGCGTCTCGCTGCCCGCCGACGGCATGCCGACGAACACCGCCGGCAAGGTCGTCGACGCCACCGAATGGAACCGGAACGACGGGTTCAGCCCGAACACGCCGCTGCTCACGTTCGTCCCCGGCCTCGACGCCGAGCAGTCGAAGCTGCCGACCTGGACCGACATCGGCGCCTCGCTCGCCGACGACTCCCCCGTCGTCCTCATCGACCTCTCCACCAGCGACCGCATCGCACTGTGGGCCGAACTCGACAGCCACCCCGAGGCCGGCTCGGATCGCCTGCTCACCATCCGGCCGGCCATCTCGCTGCCGGAGGGTCACTCGTTCGCGATCGGCCTGCGCGGCCTGAAGAACGCCGGCGGCGCCGACATCGCAACGACCGACACGTTCCGCATCTATCGCGACAACCTCACCACCACCATCGACACCATCGAGGCGCGCCGCCCAGCGATGGAGGAGACGTTCACCGCACTCGCCGCCGGCGGCGCACCGCGTGGGGAACTGCAGTTGGCCTGGAGCTTCACGGTGGCCAGTACCGACGACATCAGCGGCCGAATGCTGAGCATTCGCGACCAGGCGCTCGCGCAACTCGGTGACGCTGCGCCTGCGTTCACCGTCACCGCGGTCACGCCCAACAGCGACGACGACATCGCCCTGCAGATCGACGGCACGTTCACGGTGCCGAACTTCCTCACCGGCGACGGAGGGCCGGGCAACCGCTTCCACTACGACAGCGACGACCCCGACGCGCTGCCGACGGTGAACCCCGAGGCGCCCACCCTGCAGTCGCCGTTCGTGTGCAACATCAGCGCCGCCACCATGGCCGGCACCGAACCGGCGCATCTGGTCGAGTACGGCCACGGACTGCTGGGCGACCACCACGAGATCGACGCCGGAAACGTGCGCAACATGTCGAACGAGCACAACGTGGTGCACTGTGCCACCAAGTGGGCCGGGATGAGCGAGGACGACATCGGCAACGCAGCAGCGACGCTGGTCGAGTTCGGCAACTTCCCCACCATGGCCGACCGCCTGCAGCAGGGTGTGCTCAACCAGATCTTCCTCGGTCGGCTGATGACGCGCGCCGGCGGTCTCTCGGCCGACGCGAACTTCCAGCGGGCCGACGGCACACCGCTCATCGACACGTCGCACCTCGATTACGACGGCAACAGCCAGGGCGGCATCATGGGCGCGATGTTGGCCGCCGTGTCGCCCGACATCGAACGCGCCGTACTCGGCGTGCCGGGCATGAACTACAGCCTGCTGCTGCCTCGCTCGGTGGACTTCGACGACTACCTGGCCGTGATGGAGCCCGCATACCCCGACGACTTCGAGCGCCCACTGATCTTCGCCATCGTGCAGATGCTGTGGGATCGCGGCGAGGGCAGCGGGTACGTGCAGCACCTCACCGCGAATCCATACCCCGACACGCCGGCCAAGACCGTGCTGCTCGACGTCGCGTTCGGCGACCACCAGGTCAGCGAACTCTCGGCGATGATCGAGGCCCGCACCATCGGCGCCACCATCCACCGTCCGGTCGCTGCCGCCGGCCGCTGGCAGGAGGTCGAGCCAGGTTGGGGTCTCGAGTCCACCACCTACCCGTCCGACGGTTCGGCCATCGTCGTGTGGGACTCGGGCATGGAACCCATCCCGTTCGAGAACCTTCCGCCACGCACCGGCGACGACGCGCACGAGGACCCACGGGCGGACGCCGACGTGCGAACCCAGAAGGCCTCGTTCCTCTTCGACGACACGCTCCTCGACGTGTGCGCCGGCAAGCCCTGCACCGCCGACCACCGCGAGTAGCGACGCATGGAACCGGCCGCGAAACACGCTCGGAACTTCCGGTGAACTCTCCGCGCTCCCACTGACCGCTGCGGCGTTCGGCAGTAGGTTCCGAGCTTCGGAGACGGACGAGAGGACCACGACGATGCGTCGAGTGCTGGCTTCCAGCCTGTTCCTGTGCGCAGTCGCTTCACCGCTCTCGCTCGCTGCAGCAGCACCCACACCACGCGAGCCATTCGTCGTGGTGCTCCACCCCACGTCCACTCCCGTCGTGCGCACCGCCGCCGATCTACTGGCGTCGACCGGCACACCCACGAGCTCGGTCTACGAGCAGTCCTTCGACGGGTTCGCGGTCGACCTCACGGCCGCGCAGGCCGCGGTGTTGTCGGCCGACCCGCGGGTCGACGTCGTCGAGCCCGACATCGAGTTCCGCGCCGACACACAGACCATCCCTACAGGGGTGCAACGAATCGGCGCCGCGTCGAATCCGGCACTGCAGATCGACGGGATCGACTCGTTGCGCGTCGACGCGGATGTCGCGGTACTCGACTCCGGAATCGACCTGCAACACCCCGACCTGAACGTCGTCGGTGGCTTCGACTGCGTCGCGGGGCCATCATGCGTCACCGGCGGCGACGACGTGTTCGGCCACGGCACCCACGTTGCCGGCATCGTGGGTGCACTGGACAATGGCGTGGGCACCGTCGGCGTGGCGCCAGGTGTGCGGCTGTGGGCGGTACAGGTGCTCGATGCCAACGGAGTCGGAAGCCTGTCATCGATTCTGCGCGGACTCGAGTGGGTACTGCAGCGCAGCGGCACCATCGACGTGGTCAACATGAGCTTCGGTGCCCCCGGTACGAGCACCGCCATGTACGACGCGATCCAGGCATCGACGAACAACGGCGTGATGTTCGCGGTCGCAGCGGGGAACACCGCCACCGATGCGGCCGCCTTCGTGCCTGCGGCGTTCGACAACGTGCTGACGGTCAGTGCGCTGGCCGACTTCGACGGTCTGCCCGGCGGCGCCGGATCGCCGACCTGCGGCGCGGATGGCGACGACACCCTTGCCAACTTCTCGAACCGCGGAGCAGCGGTCGACATCACGGCGCCAGGACTCTGCATCAACTCCACGTTGCCCATCGCCAACGGCTCGTACGGGGTGCTCAGTGGCACGAGCATGGCGAGCCCTCACGTGGCCGGCGCGCTCGCACTGCTCGCCGGCCGCCAACGTCCGGCGAACGCCGCACAGGTCGGACAGCGCTATGCGGCGTTGCTCGCGGCCGGAAAGCAGGACTGGACCGACGACTCCGGCGACGGTGTACAAGAACCCCGACTCGACGTCGGATCCCCCACGATGTTCATGGCAGGCGTTGCGCCGCCGTGCGCTGCTGCATCGAGCACCGGCCTCCTCGGGTGGTGGCGGGCGGACGACAGCACCGCCGCAGCAGCCGGACCGTCGCTCTCGGGCTCCGCCGCATTCGTCGCCGGTGTCGCTGGCGCTGCCTTCTCCTCATCGGGCGCCAGCGCGCTCTCGACGACCCTGCCCCCGGCGAGTACCGGACTCACCCTCGCCATGTGGGTGCGCCCGGTCGCCACCGGACTCTCGCAGACGCTCATCGGTCGGTGGGACTTCCCGAGCACGAACGACACGAGCCGGGCCTTCACCCTGCAACTCGGCCCGCAAGGCTCGTTGCTCTTCGCCACCGACGAAACCACCTCGCGCCGCCCCCTCGAACTGTCCATCATGGCTCCACAACTCTTCGACGGTGCGTTCCATCACCTGGCCGCCACATGGAGCACGTCCACCGTCGCGATCTACATCGATGGGCTCCTGGCGGCCTCGACGGCTTCGCAGGGTGGATTGCTCAACGCCGCTGCCACCACCCCGATGCGGATCGGGGCCGAAGGCGGACCGGGCGGTCCCTCGTTCCCGACGACCGGCGCCATCGACGAACCAGCCGTGTGGGGTCGGGCGCTCAGCTCGACGGAGGTGCGTTCCATCGTCGCCGCGGGCGCGACCGGACTCTGCCCCGTCGTATGAGGGTGGGACCGCACGCGACCCGGGTGACGTGTCAGTCGACCGGGATTGCCAGCAACTGTTGGGCGATGGCTTCCATCGTCAACTTGGCGCCCGGCTTGTAGGCGTGCACGCCGTCCCACCGGTATGCCAGGTCACTGGCGGTCGGTTCGGCGCAGTACTCGGGCGGGCCCGTCACGAACGTCGTCGAGTCGCTGTTCGCCGCGGCCACCTGCCGGAGCAGATCGTTCAGGTGCGCCACACGATCGTCCATGCCTCGTTCGGGCAGCGACGGCACGCCGGCGCCCTTCACGTCCTGCGGTCGCATGCAGGCCACCTCGAGCAGCGCCACCTTCGCCCCGGCGCCGACCAGCGCATCGACGCCTCGCTGCACACCTGCGGTGAAACGTGCGTCGTTGCCCGACGACCCGAACGGCAGCGCCTGCCCGACGACCTCGACGTCGAACACGTCCCACGCACCGATGACCACCAGCGCGACATCGCTGCCCTTGGCGGCGTTCGCCCACTTGGTGTCCCATCCGGCGCAGTTCCCGAAGTTGCGCGTGTACCCGTCGCGCGAGCTGATTGCCTTGCCCCCGTCGTACACGCTGCACCCCTCGACCGAACCGTCGACCGCGGTGAACGTGCTGCCGATGCCGTCGGGCAGGTTTCGCCACAACGAGTAGGCCATCGAGTCACCGACGACCACCAACGATCGCGGCAACGCGGCTGGAGTCACGGGGGTCACGGCGGCGGGAGCGCTCGAGGTGGTGGCCGCGGTGTATTCCGTCGGGGAGGACGAGTCGGTGACGGCAGCGGGCGCGGACGTCGGTGTGGGCAGGGTGGTCGCCCCGAGTGCGGCGTTCGGGTCGAAGACGACCTCGGCGTTGCCCAGGTCGGCGGCGGCATCGAAGGTGGCCGGAGCGCTGCGGTAGAACGCGAGCAGCGACCCCA
>JANMFL010000424.1:0-10999 GCA_031377945.1 Acidimicrobiaceae bacterium
TGTGCTCGAGCTTCTCGACCTGCACGCCCCAGTCGGCCTCGACCAGGAATGCCGTGATGCCCTTGTGACGGTCGTCGGACGTGCGGGCGAAGATCGTGTACAGGTCGCTGATGCCGGCGTTGGTGATCCAGCACTTCGTCCCGGTGATGATCCAGTCGTCGCCGTCGCGCACCGCCTTGGTGGTCATCGATGCGACGTCGCTGCCGGCATCGGGCTCGCTCAGGCCGTAGCTGCACTGGCTGTCGCCGCTGCAGATGCGTGGGATGTACTTCGACTTCAGTTCGTGGCTGCCGAAGTTGATGACCGGCAACATGCCGAGCTTGGAGATGAGGAACGAAAGGCTGGTGCTGACGCAGACCCGAGCGATCTCCTCGGCGACGATGGCCTGGTCCACGAGCGTCGCTCCGGCCCCGCCGTACTCGACCGGATAGCTCAGCGAGGTGAGTTCCATCTGCTTGAGCGCCTCGAAGTTCTCCCACGAGTACTCGGCGGTCCGGTCGATCTCGGCGGCGCGCGGCGAGATCTGCTCCTCGCAGAACTGGCGCACGACTCGGCGAAACTCGTGCTGCTCCGCGTTCAACAGCATCGCGGTGGGCGTGACTTCGCTCATGGGGACCTCCTCGAGGTCGGGTGTGTCAGCGACCGACGAGGTCGCGCCAGCCGGCGGGGTACGCATCGGCCACCTGTTGCGGGGTCATCCGCAGCGTTGCCTCGGGCACCATGTCGACGATGGCGCGAGCCTGGGTGTAGTGACCACCGTGACCGAGTCCGGCGAAGCGCTCGCGACGCGCTGCGACCAACTCGGCGGGCGCCGCCACGTCGAGGAAACCCCAGATCGTGAACGCGATGGTGAGGTCGTGCACGACCGGGGCACGACTGAACATCGATGCGCGACGAAGGGCGATGCCGAGGCACCCTGTGACGGCGTCGTCGGCGTGCTCGCCGCGCTCGAGGCGCAGGCGATCCTTGAAGCCGTTGGCGATCTTGATGGCGAAGCCCTGGTCTGGCCCCTGGTAACCGAGTTGCTCGCCCGACGGCTGAAAGCCGGTCAGCTCGGCCGGACGGTCGGGCATCCACGCCGCCGGCGCAACGGGCGGCGACGTGTACGCGCGGGCGTCGTCGATGGAAGGGCTGGGGACGAACTGGGGGGCTGCCATAGCCCCGTCAGTCTGTCACTCAGCCAGGCTGATGCAGCAAGCCGTACACGAGGCCTTCTTCGAGGGCTCGCCAGGAGGCTTCGATGATGTTGCTGCTGACGCCGATGGTGGTCCAGGTGCGCTCGCCGTTGCTGAAGTCGATGAGCACGCGGGTGACGGCACCGGTGGCGGTGGCACCGTCGAGGATGCGCACTTTGTAGTCCGTCAGGTGCACACGGTCGAGTTGAGGGAACGCCGCGCTGAGGGCCGTCCGCAACGCCAGGTCGATGGCGTTGACCGGGCCGTTGCCCTCGGCCGTGTGCACGTGGCGCGTGGCCTCGTCACCCTGGCCCACCCACGCCTTCACCGTGGCTTCGGTGGTGAAGTCGCCATTGGGCAGTTCGTCGGTGATCACTCGCATGCTCTCGACACGGAAGAACGACTGCTCCCACCCTGCCGCCTTGCGCATCAGCAGCTCCAGCGACGCGTCGGCCGCCTCGAAGTGGTAGCCCTCGTGCTCGAGGCGCTTCAGGTCGTCGATGACCTGGTTCACGGCGGGACCGTCCATCGGCAACCCCAACTCCTCGGCCTTGATCTCGATCGTGGCCCGGCCGGCCATCTCGCTGACGACGAACCGCGTCCCGTTGCCGACCAGTTCCGGGTCGACGTGCTCGTAGGCGTCGCGGGCACGCTTGATGCCACTGACGTGCAGGCCGGCTTTGTGTGCGAACGCCGAGTTGCCGACGTAGGGCGCCTGCGGGTTGACCGGGCGGTTGAGCACCTCGGCGACGTGCTTGCTGACACTGGTGAGGCGCTCGAGCCGGCCTTCGGGCAGGCACTGCATGCCCAGCTTCAGCTGCAGGTTCGGGATGACGGTGGTGAGGTTGCAGTTGCCGGTGCGCTCACCCAAGCCGTTCAAGGTGCCCTGCACGTGGCGGGCGCCGGCCAGCACGGCGGCCATCGAGTTGGCGACGGCACAGCCGGTGTCGTCGTGGCAATGGATGCCGATGGTGGCGTCGTCGCCCACCACCCGCTTCACGTCGGCCACGATCTGGGCCACCTCGTGCGGCAGCGAGCCGCCATTGGTGTCGCACAGCACCAGGTGGCTCGCTCCGTTCACGACCGAGGCCTCGATGGCCCGCAGCGCGAACTCGGGGTTGTGCTTGTACCCGTCGAAGAAGTGCTCGAGGTCGACGAGCACTCTGCGTCCATTGGCATGCAGGAACTGCACCGAGTCGGCGATCATCGCCGCACCCTCGTCGAGCGTGGTCTGCAGTGCCTCGAGCACGTGATAGTCCCAGCTCTTGGCAACGATGCACACGGCCGCGGTCTGTGCATCGAGCAGGTTGCGCAGCGTGGCGTCGTCGTCCACCTTGCCGCGCGGCCGGCGGGTGCTGCCGAAGGCGACCATCGTCGACGTGGTGAGGTGCAGTTCGGTCAGCGCACGCTGGAAGAACTCGATGTCCTTCGGGTTTGCACCCGGCCAACCACCCTCGATGAAGTGCACGCCGAGGTGGTCGAGCTGCTCGGCGATGCGCAGCTTGTCGTCGACCGTGGCCGACACGCCCTCCACTTGGAGGCCGTCGCGCAGGGTGGTGTCGAAGACTTCAACGAGTTCCTGGTGAGTGTTCATGGTCAGTGCTTCCTGGGGTACGACGGGGAGTGGTCCGGAGAAATGAAAGAGCCGCCCGGAGGGGCGGCTCTGAGCGCACATCGGGCATGAGGCCGAGGTGCGCTAGCGAATGATGATGATCGCGGCGTGAGCGGGCGATGACATGTGGCCATTCAACCGGCAAAACCGCCTCGCGTCAAACCTTCACCTGTGCACAACCTGTGGGCGAACGGTGGATGAACGAAAAACTTCTGTGATCAACCGGGAAAGTCGGTGGATAACCCTGTGTGGACAGAAAAACACGGTTGACCTGCGAAAAGGAGCGGTGCAGAGTGTGCTTCGTACCGGCAAGCGCACGCCAACCGGGACCCGAGGAACGGTGTCGGAGAGCTGAGGAAGCCCGCAAGGGGGACCGAGGGGATCCGAAGGGCCAACCGGGTTCACGAGGTGAAAGCGAGGTCGGTGGAGGATGATCCTGATCCTCGCCGAGGAACCTTCACGGGGGAGGCGGCGGGGCGCTGGGGACGACGAACCGGGCAACCGGGGAGGCGGATCCGGTGGTCGTCGCAGGGGGGTCGCCGACCGGGCAACCGGGCGGAGGAACCGTGCGGAGGCATCGACGTTCGAGGTCGTGGAACCGGGCAACCGGTGATGCGGCGCCGGGCCGAAGGGGGTCGAGGAACCGGGCGACCGGGGAGGCGACACCAGTCGGTGCGGGGGTCGAGCCGGGTAACCGGGGAGGCTGGCGAGCGCTCTGGAGGACGAACCGGGCAACCGGCACAGGCCAAAGGAAAAACGGATCGCCCGCCGGGGCGCGAGCTCCGACGGGCGATGTCATTGGTCGAACGGAAGGCTAACGCCCCAAGATCGGTCAGTGGTGGATCACCCTCTCCAGGAGTCGCCCCGGGCGGCGCGCTGGCTTCGGCCGGCAGCGCAGCCCGGGGCGCTTCGCTGTTCCGGCCTGCCGATCCAGGTCGGGCGCGCAACGTCCCGAATTCGGGTCACTGCGCCCACGTGCGCGAGATGTCCCAGATCTGGGACTTCTCGCGCCCACTCGATCCGGACGGTACCGTGCCGGGGGTGTCGGGGCACTCACTGCTGATGGACCGGGTGTCGCGTTTGGTCGGCGAGCACGCCATCGACGCGGTCTACGTCATCCGCCGCAAGCGGTACCACTGGCCGGTCGTCGTCGGGCTCTGCGCGCTCGGGGCCGTGGTCGGCCTGCTCCTCCCCGTCGCGCCGTGGTTCTTCGCCCCATCCCTCGCGTTCGTCGGCATGGGTCTGGGCATGAACCTGCGCACGCACTGGCGACTCATCGCCCGCACCGCGTCACGCCTGCTGTTGCTCGATGCCAGTTCGATCGACGCCCGACCCACTGCGGTGGCCAACGGTCTGCGGGTCGACGGGGTGACGATCACACCGCACCGCTTCTGGGTGACCCTCCGGCTGGACGGGGCGGCGCACACGATGACGCGCCACCATCTCCCCCGCCTCGAGCGCATGCTCGATCAGCCAGGTGGCTGAACCGGTGCGTCAGGCGTGCTCGAGCCAGTCGGTGTACCGGGCGTCCTGACCGCGGACGGCCTTGGCGTACACGTCGGCGATCGCGCGGGTGGCGGGGCCGGGGCACGGCACCTCGCGGTCGTCGACCGAGCTGACCGAGCTGACCTCGGCGGCCGTCCCGCAGACGAAGATCTCGTCGGCGATGTACAGATCGCTGCGGGCGATGTTGCCCACCTGCACGTCGAGGCCCAGGTCGCGAGCGATGCGCGAGACCGACGCCTGCGTGATGCCCTCCAAAGCCCCGGCGGCGAGCGGCGGGGTGAAGATGGTGCCGTTGCGCGACACGAAGATGTTCTCGCCGGTGCACTCTGCCACCAGACCGTTGGGAGCCAGCATGATGGCCTCGTCGTACCCGGCCTTCAGGGCCTCGACCTTGGCGAGCGAGCTGTTCACGTAGTTGCCGACCGTCTTGGCCGCCGGCGGCATGGTGTTGTGGTCATGGCGCGTCCACGACGAGATCTTCATCCGCACGCCCTTCTCGACGGCGTCGTCGCCCAAGTAGGCGCCCCACGGCCAGCAGGCGATGGCGACGTCGACACGGCACGGCAGGGTGTTCAGCCCCATCTCGCCGTAGCCGTAGTAGGCGATCGGGCGGATGTAGCAGCTGGGCAACCCCGTGCTGCGCACGGTGGCCTTCGTCGCCTCGACGAGTTCCTCCACCGAGTAGGGGATCTCCATGCCCAGGATCTTCGCCGAGTTGTGCATGCGCACCATGTGCTCGGTCAGGCGGAAGACCGCCGGCCCGTCGGCGGTCTCGTAGGCGCGGATGCCTTCGAACACACCGGTGCCGTAGTGCAGGGTGTGGGTGAGCACGTGGACCTGGGCCTGGTCCCAGTCGACGAGCTCGCCGTTCATCCAGATCTTGGGTGTGGTCGTGATCGGCATCGTTGCCCCTTCCGTGTTCGAATTCGAGTCAGACTGCCACGGCGGCGGCCAGGCGGTCGCCGATCTCGGTGGTGTTGCCGGTACCAGGATCGGCGCATGCAACCCGGATGCGGTCGGCCGCCGGGGTCTCGCCGAGGAAGTCGAGCATCAACGCTGCCGACAGGACGGCGGCGGTGGGGTTGGCCTTGCCCGTGCCGACGATGTCGGGGGCCGACCCGTGCACGGGCTCGAACATGCTCGGGCCCGTACGGGCAGGGTTGAGGTTCGCCGACGAAGCGAGGCCGATCCCGCCGCTGACCGCACCGCCGAGGTCGGTGAGGATGTCGCCGAACAGGTTGTCGGTGACGATCACGTCGTAACGATGCGGGTCCTGAACGAAGTAGATGCACGCGGCATCGACGTGGTTGTAGGCGGTCGACACCTCAGGGTACGCAGCGGCGACGTCGTTGAACGCCCGCTGCCACAGATCGCCGGCGAAGGTGAGCACGTTCGTCTTGTGCACCAGCGTGACGTTCTTGCGGCGGGTCATCGCCAACTCGAAGGCGTAACGGATG
Organism: Acidimicrobiaceae bacterium; assembly: GCA_031377945.1. Lineage (GTDB taxonomy): Bacteria > Actinomycetota > Acidimicrobiia > Acidimicrobiales > Ilumatobacteraceae > UBA668. The sequence goes on from JANMFL010000424.1 coordinate 5,751, forward strand.
GCCCGCTCGGCACCCATCCGGGTGTTCACCGAACCTTGCGTGGCCACTTCGTGCGGCGTGCCCCTGCGCAGTACGCCACCCTCGCCGACGTACGGGCCTTCGGTGTTCTCGCGGATGACGACGAAGTCGTGCGGCACGGTGCCACCCGGAGCGGTGCCGATGAACGGACGCTGGTTGATGTACAGGTCGAGCTCGAAACGCATCTTCAGCAGGAGGCCGCGCTCGATGACACCCGGGGGAACCTCGGGGGTGCCGACCGCACCGAGGAGGATGGCGTCGAAGTCGCGGAGTTCGTCGAGCACCCCGTCGCTGAGGATCTCACCGTCGCGCAGGTAGCGCGCCCCACCGAGGTCGAAGTCGACCGTCTCGATCTGCACGCCTGCGGCGCGCACCACCTTGAGGGCTTCTGCGGTGACTTCGGGGCCGATCCCGTCGCCACCGATGACTGCAATGCGATGTGCCATATGGGACAAACCGTACCGCCGCTGTGGTTCAGTCGAGCAAACGACCGTGCCGGTGGCGGGTCTCGCTGACGGCCTGCTCACGGACCCAGCGACGCAGCTCGCTGGCTGCGTCCGCCACCGGTTGCACGCGATCGACCTCGATCCCCGCGGCGTACCACTGCGCCAGTTGCTCGTCGTCGACGGTTCCGATGACCCGCACCCGCTCCCGCACGCCCTGAGGCTCGTCAACGACGTTGCCGGGAACACCCGCGACCAGCGCAGCCATCCGCGCCAACGAGAGCGCCTCCTCGGTGGCATCGGCGGCCACGAACAGATCCATCCAAGGGAGCGAACAGTGACGGAGCGAGTTGCGCTCGCAACGCAGACCGGACGGGTCGCTGGGCGGCGCGAATCGGTGGCTCCAGACCTCGTGGAACTCCTCGAGCCCGTCGGGGATCGCCTCCGCCGTGAGCGACCAGGTGCCGAAGGTCGCGACGTACGCGGGACCGCCGGCCTTCGGTCCGCACCCGACCGCCGAACGTTTCCAACCGCCGAACGGTTGCCGCTGCACGCCGGCGCCGGTGATGTGCCGGTTGACGTAGGCATTGCCCACCTCGACGTGCGTCAACCAGTGCGCCACCTCGTGCTCGTCCAACGAGTGAATTCCACCGGTGAGGCCGAAGTCGGTCGCGTTCTGCAACGCGATCGCATGGTCGAGGTTCTCGGCTCGCATCACCCCCAGCACCGGGCCGAAGCACTCCGTGAGGTGGAACCACGAGCCGGGGCGAACACCCAGCTTCACACCCGGGCTCCACAGGTCGCAGGCCTCGTCGACACACCGCGGCTCGACGAGCCACCGCTCCCCCGGCTCCAGGGTCGTCAGCGCCCGGTGCAACTTCGCCGAGGGAGGGCCGATGAGTGGACCGATCATGGACGACAGGTCGGAGGCCAGGCCGACACGAACGCTCCGGACGGCGTCGGCGAGGCGACGCTGGAACCTCGGATCGTCGTGGACCGAAGCTTCGACGATGGCCAGGCTGGCCGCCGAGCACTTCTGGCCGGCGTGGCCGAAGGCCGACGTCACGAGGTCGCGAATCGCAGCGTCCTCGTCGGCGGCGGCCGTCACCACGAGCGCATTCTTGCCACTCGTCTCGGCGAACACGCGGATCGATGGCTTCCAACTGCGGAACAACTGGGCGGTCTCGTACGCACCGGTCAGCACCACCGTGTCCACCCTCGGGTGGGTGACCAGATGACGGCCGACCTCGTCGTCTCGGCAGGCGACGAACTGGACCAGATCGCGGGGCACCCCGGACCGCCACAGCTGTCGGGTCAGTTCGAACGCGACGTCGCGTACCTCGGGAGCCGGCTTCAGGACGACGGCGTTGCCGGCCGCGAGCGCTGCGAACACGCCACCGGCCGGAATGGCATACGGGAAGTTCCACGGCGAGGCCACCAGCACCACACCGTGCGGAGTGAGCACACGACCGACTGCACTGCGCTCCTCGATCTCGTGAGTGCACCAGCCGTAGTACCGGGCGAAGTCGATGGCCTCCGACACCTCGGGGTCGCCTTCGGCGATCGTCTTGCAGGCCGTGTGCGCCATCAGCGCGAGCGTGCGCCCCCGCGAGCGCTCCATCTCGTCGGCGACCGCGGACAGCAGTGCGCGCCGCTCGCCGAAAGTGCTCGCCGACCAGGTCGTCGCCGCGACCGCGGCGCGATCGACGACTGCATCGATGGCGGCGAGCGTGTCGACGGCGTCGAAAGGCTCAGGGCGCTCCGTCGTCAGGGCAGATGCGATCCAGGCACGGTTTCCCTCCTGCGTCCAGTCGGTGTCCGCCGTGTTGTGGAAGTCGACGAGATCGAGATCTCCCGCCACGACGGCCGCGGAACGGTCCTGTGTGCGACGGCTCGCTGTGGATACGACGTCCTTCCCGACGACGGCTGCGGCGAATCGACGACACTGGTCGTCCCACTCGGAGGTGCCGGGACGAAGCGTGAAGAGCGCCCGCAGGAAGTTGTCGGGTGAGGTGTTCTCGTCGAGCCGCCGAGTGAGGTAGGCGATGCTCGCCGGCAGATCGTCGCGCCGCACCACCGGCGCGTAGAGCAGCACAGAGTCGAGCCTGCTGCGCACCTCGCGTGATTGCGCCGTCGCCATCCCCTCGAGCATCTCGAATTCGATGCGGTGCACCTCCGACGAGCCCATCGCCCATGCGACGTCGAAGAGGTTGTGGCTGGCGAGCCCCAGTCGCACTGCGCCGGACCATCGGGGATCCAGCACCCGCTCGACCATCCGTTTGAAGCTCGCATCGACGTCGGCCTTCGTCGCATAGGGAGCCTGCTCCCAACCGTGCAGCTCGGCCTCGACGCGTTCCATCGCCAGGTTCGCGCCCTTCACGACCCGGACCTTGAGCGCGCCACCCGCGCGGCGATGCCGTGCCGTCGCCCATGCGCAGAGTCGATCGCACGCAGCGTGCGAGTCGGGAAGGTAGGCCTGCAGCACCACGCCGGCGTCGATGGCTTCGAACTCGGGTTCGTCGAGCACCAGCTGCAGCGCCGCCAGCGTGAGAGGAAGATCGCGGTACTCCTCCATGTCGAGGTTCACGAACGTGCGTGGCACCGCCCGCTCTGCGTCGCGGTACAACGTGCGCAGGCGTTCACAGATCTGGTCGACCGAGTGGTCGAACGCGAGGACGTCGAGGTTGGCGACGACCGCCGAGATCTTCAGCGACACGTACGTGACGTCCGCCCGGGCGATGCGCTCGCGTACGAGCCGCATTCGTTCATCGGCCTCGGCGTCGCTGAGGATCGCCTCGCCGAGCACGTTCACGTTCAACGCGAAACCGTCTGCGGATCGCCGGGCGACGTGCCGAGCGAACGCCGGATCCTCTGCGCCGATGACCACTCCATTGCTCTCGCGAACGATGCGTGATCGGACCAACGGCATCACCAGGCGCGGCAACCGGTTGCACAGGCGGGCGCCGAGCCACAGCAGGGTCCGGTCGACCCGACCCATCGCCATCGGGATGCCGATCTCGTCGACGATCGCGCGGAAGCGGTCCGCGGCGCGCCGATGCTCGTCGAAACGAAGCACTTCGTCGGTGAGTGCGAACGTGAGCGCCCGCAACCGGTCATCGTGCACGACCGCTGCAAGTCGCCGCTGCTGGCGACGTTCGGAACGTGTCGCATCGTCGAGCGAACCGGCGAGCAGCGCCTCGGTTCGTCGAATCGCACGGTCGACGTCGGGGTTCACGGGGGCATCGCGCAGCATCGTCACCCTTCCACTGAACCGCGTCGGTCTTGCACCGATCGGAAGCGCCGACCGTCGCGGAACTACAACGCGCGCACAATGCAGCTGTGCATCCGTCGATCGCCACCCTCTCCGACGTGTTCAGCGGCGTGCCGCACGTGATGTTCTGCGTCAAGGCACTCGACGGCCGCTACCTCGCCGTCAACCAGGCGTTCGCCGAACGAGCGGGGCGTACTGCACCCGGAAGCGTGCTCGGCCACACCGCCGCCGATCTGTTCCCCGACGACCTCGCCCAGTCGTACGCCGCCCAGGACGCACGGCTGCTCGCGACCGGTGAACCCATCCGCAACCAGCTCGAGCTCATCCTCCGCCCCGACGGCAGCCGAGGCTGGTACGTGACCACCAAGACCACCGTGCGCGACGAGTCCGGTTCGGTCATCGGGATCTGCGCCGTCAGTTCCGACCTGCGCACCGGCGCCGCTGCCGATCACCGACACGAGCAACTCCAGGCAGCGATCGAGCTGTGCCGGCGGCGATTTGCGGATCCGCTGAAGGCGGCAGACCTCGCCGACGCCGCTGGGATGTCGGCCACGCAACTGGAACGGGTCATGCGCCGAGCCGTCGGCATGTCGCCCAAGCAACTGATCATCCGCACACGCATCGACGAGGCGGTCCGCCGCCTCGACGACACCGATCTCGCACTGGCCGACATCGCCGGCGAGTGCGGCTTCTACGACCAGAGCTCGTTCACCCGGCAGTTCCAGCGGGTTGTGGGGATGACCCCGGGGGCCTATCGGGCCCACGGCCGACGTCGATAGACTCGCCACTTCTATGGCCAGCCACCACCTTTCCCGCGCCGCGTACGAACGCCTCAAGGAAGAGCACTACGACCTCACCACCCGAGGCCGCATCGAGGTGGCGCAGAAGATCGAGACCGCCCGCCTGATGGGCGACCTCTCGGAGAACGGCGACTACCACGCGGCAAAGGACGAGCAGGGCCACATGGAGGGCCGCATCCGACACCTCGAGCACCTGGTCGAGAACGCGGAGATCATCGAGGGCACCACCGATGGCTCCATCGCCGCCGGGTCCATCGTCACGATCCTGTACGACGGCGATCCCGACAGCGCGGCCGAGCGCTATCTGGTCGGCCACCCCGAGGAGCGCACCGGCGATCTCGAGGTCATGAGCCCCAGCTCACCGCTCGGCTCTGCTCTGCTCGGCGCCAGCGAGGGCGACTGGGTGCAGTATCAAGCACCGGGCGGAACGCTCAAGGTGCAGGTGAAGAAGGTGGAGTCGGCCTAGTGGCGACCCGCCGCGGCGCGGCCTCGACCTCGCCACCTCCCACCTCGCCACCTCCCACTTCGCCACCTCCCACTTCGCCGCCTCCCACCCCGCCACCTCCCACCTCGTCGCCTCCCACCTCGTCGCCTCCCACCTTGCCAAGGGTGCCCGTCGCCCGGCCGCCGAAGTTGCCGCGCGGTGCGGCGATGGAACTGCCCGGGCGCGGCACCACCTTCGTGCGCACCATGGACGGTCCGCCCGATGCGCCGACG
>JANMFL010000437.1:0-2010 GCA_031377945.1 Acidimicrobiaceae bacterium
CGACGGGTGGCAGCAGTACTGGAAGGACCTCGGCGCCAACGGTGTGACGGTCGTCGATTCGTGGGAGAGCGCCTACTACGAGCAGTTCTCCGGCGCGGGCGGATCCGACGGAACGAAACCACTCGTCGTCAGCTACGCGAGCAGCCCGCCGGCCGAGGTGGTCTTCGCCGACCCGCCCATCGACACCGCACCGACCGGGGTCGCCGAGGGAACCTGTTTCCGTCAACTCGAGTACGCCGGCGTGCTGCGCGGCACCGAGCACACCGCCGCAGCACAGCAGCTCGTGCAGTTCTTGACGAGCGAGCCGTTCCAGAAGGAACTCCCGCTGACCCTGTTCGTGAACCCGGTGGACCCTGCGGTGGCACTGCCCGACGTGTTCACCAGGTTCTCGGCAGTGCCGGCAGATCCGTTCACGATGGAACCGGATCGAATTGCCGCGAATCGTCAGCAGTGGCAGGAGCAGTGGTCTCGGATCGTGCAGCGCTGACACGGCTGCCGCGCTGGACGGTGCCGGCCCTCGCGGCCGTCCCCCTGGTGGGTCTGCTCGTGTTCTACGCATGGCCACTCGCAACGCTGCTCGCGCGCGTCATCGAACCATCGTCGGTACGCGATGCGTTGGGTTCGCCGGACTTGGCGCAGGTGCTGTGGTTCACGCTCTGGCAGGCCGTGGTCAGCACGGCCGCCACGATGGTCGTCGGCTTCGCCCCCGCCTACGTGTTGGCGCGCTACCGCTTCCCCGGACGCCGCGCCGCGCTGGCCATCGTGACGGTTCCATTCATGCTGCCCACCGTCGTGGTCGGCGCAGCGTTCCTGGCGCTGCTCCCCGATTCGCTGCACGACACTGCCGCCGCGGTCGTCGTCGCCCACGTGTTCTTCAACGTTGCCGTGATGGTGCGGTTGGTCGGGGCGATGTGGGCGGTCATCCCCGCCGACCTCACCGCAGCGGCCCGCACCCTCGGTGCCAGTCCCGCCCAGGTGCTGCGGTACGTGGTCCTGCCATTGCTCCGGCCAGCGCTGTGGGCGGCCGCCAGCGTGGTCTTCCTGTTCACGTTCACGTCGTTCGGCGTGGCGAAGCTGCTGGGCGGCGCGGCGAACACGACGGTCGAGGTCGAGATCGCCCGACGCGCCACGACATTGGGCGACATCGACGGCGCAGCCGTGCTCTCGGTGTTGCAGTTGTCGATCCTCGCCACGGTGGTGTGGTGGAGCGCCAGATGGCAGCGACGGGCCGGCACCGCGTTCGGAGGTGGGCGAACACAACGGAGGCCTCGCTCGAGGGCCGAACGACGTTGGGTCCCCGCGGTCGTCGCGGCGACCGTCGTCGCGATGCTGATCCCCATTGCCGCGATGGTCACCCGTTCGTTCCAACCGGGCGGAAGCTGGTCGCTCACCGCATGGCGCACTCTGGGCGTCGACGAGGTTCGGCCCGGCATCAGCCTGGGCGTGGACCCGCTCGCGTCGCTGCTCGTCTCGTTGCGCTACGCGGCGGTCGCGATGGTCATCAGCACCGTGGTCGGTGGCGTCGCCGCACTCGCCATCGGCGCCGCCCGCCGCCACGGCCGCCTGCTCGACGTCGGCCTGATGCTGCCGCTCGGCACGTCGGCGGTGACCATCGGCCTGGGCATGCTCATCACGTTCGACACCGAGCCCTTCGACTGGCGCGCCGAGTGGTGGCTCGTGCCGCTCGGCCACGCGCTGGTGGCCATCCCCTTCGTCGTGCGCAGCGTCGTTCCCGTGCTCCGCGCCATCCCCGCCGACCAACGCGCCGCCGCCATCACCCTCGGGGCGTCGCCATTGCGCGCCTGGTACGAAGTGGAGGTGCGGCGAGCCTGGCGGCCGCTGGCCTCCGGTGCCGGTTTCGCAGCGGCCATCTCGCTCGGCGAGTTCGGCGCCACCACGTTCCTCACCCGAACCGGGCGCGACAGCATGCCGATCGCCATCGACCACCTGCTCAGCCGGACGGGCGACGTACCGCGCGCTCAGGCGTTCGCCCTGGCGACCGTGCTCGCG
>JANMFL010000536.1:0-5412 GCA_031377945.1 Acidimicrobiaceae bacterium
GACCCTCGCCGAGGCATGTACGGCCTGCGGGCTCGACCCGACGCAGTTGGCCGCAGCGCTCGCCGAGTCGGTGGAACCGCTGCCGCCCGCCGAGTGGACAGCGATGACCGCTGGCGAGCTGGTCGACCATCTCGAACAGACGCATCACCGCTACCTGTGGGACGAGTTGCCACGCGTCACCGCGTTGGTCGAGAAGATCGTATCCGTCCACGGCGGCCGGCATCCGGAGCTCGACGAGATCGCCGCGTGCTTCGGCACGGTCCGCGCCGACCTCGAGCCACACCTTCTGAAAGAGGAGCGTGTCCTGTTTCCGATGGTGCGCGAGTTGGCGTCGTCGACCGAGCTGCCGTCCCTCGCCGGCAGCTCGTTGCACGGCCCCATCTCGGTGATGCTCGCCGAGCACGACACCGTAGGAGCGCTGCTGGCGAAACTGCGCGAGCTCACCGGGGACTACACGCCTCCGGCCGACGGCTGTGCCACCTACACCGCGTGCTTCGCCGCGATGGCCGAGCTGGAAGCCGACACGCACCTGCACATCCACAAGGAGAACAACGTGCTGTTTCCCTTGGTCGGCCGTCTGGAGGCCGATCGTGCTGCGCCATGACCTGTCCGATCGGGCCGACATCGAGCTGTTGGTGCGCTCGTTCTATCGCGACGCCGCCATGGACGGACTGCTCGGACCGGTGTTCGAGGCCGCGCATGTGAACTGGAACGCGCACGTCTCCACGCTCATCGACTTCTGGTCGTGGCAGTTGCTGGGCGAACGCAGTTACGTGGGCCACCCGCTGCGGGCGCACGAGCCCGTCCACCAGCGCACGCCCCTGTCGCACGAGCACTACGAGCAGTGGGTGACGCTGTTCTGCGACACGGTCGACGCCCACTTCTTCGGCCCGCGGGCCGAGGTGGCCAAGCATCGTGGCGTGAAGATGGCCGCCGCGATGGAGCGGCTGCTCGGTGGCATCGACGCCGAGGGTGATCGACCCGTCGAGCCGGTGTGGGCGCGGTCTGCCCACGCCTGACGCGCGGCGCGTGTCCCAGGAACTTAAGTTCGCGCCGTGGGGTCAGCGGTCGTGTTCGGCGTGTTCGGCGTGTTCGGCGAGTTCGCGGAACTCTTCGGGGACAGAGTGGTGGGTGCCGAGCGCGACCGAGCCGTACGCGACCGCGGCCTTGCCGAACTTGCGGCGCACTTCGTCGATGGAGTGATCGACGACGAAGCGGGCGGCGTGCACGTCGGTGTCGCCCGCGAGGCAGCCGGCGGTGTCGAAGGGCAACTCGAGTTGCAGCGATGCCTGATCGACGAGTTTCGACACCGAGATTGCAAGCAGGGAGATCTGCACGGGCTCGTCGCCCTGCTGGGCGAGTGCGCTCCACACCAGCCGCTCGGCGATCTCGGTGAGGGTGAGCGTGCTGTTCACCGGGCGAGGCCCGGTGTGTGATCGGGTGATGGCGCGCATGCCCGCGAACCGGATGCGCACGGTCACGGTTCGGCCGGCACGCTGCTTGCCTCGCAGGCGACCTCCGACGCGGTCGGCGAGGTGCCCGAGTATCTCGCGGACGAAGTGCGCGTCGGGCTCGCGGCGGCCGAACGCCGACTGCGCGCCCACCGACCCGGCCCGCCCGGTGGGGCGCACCTTTCGCCGGTCGTCGTTGTTGGCCAGCGCGCCGACCTTGTCGCCGAGCGCGTGACCGAGCAGCGAACGCAACGAGTCGGGGGAGGCCTCGGCCAACTGGCCGATGGTGCGGATACCGCGATCGGCGAGCTTCTGCTGAGTGACGGGACCGATGCCCCACATCAGCCCGACGGGCAACGGGTGCAGGAACTCGCGCTCGAGATCGGGCTGCACCACCACCAGACCGTCGGGCTTGGCGACCTGCGACGCGATCTTCGCCAAGTGTTTGGTTCGCGCCGCACCAACCGAGATGGGCAGTCCCAGGTCGTCGCGCACACGCTCACGGATGCGCGCCCCGATGACCTCGGGTGGACCGAACAGATGCACCGAACCGGTCACGTCGACGAATGCCTCGTCGATGGAGATGCGCTGCACCATCGGCGAGAAGTCGTGCAGCACGGCCATCACCTCGTCGCCGAGCCGTTGGTACTCCTTGAAGTGGCCGTCGACGAACTGCAGTCGTGGGCACAGTTGCCGCGCCTTGCCGCCCGACATGCCGCTGGACACGCCGAACCGCTTGGCCTCGTACGAGCAGGCCAGGACCACGCCGCCACCCACGGCGATGGGCTTGCCCTTCAGTTCGGGGTGCAGCATCTGCTCGACCGACGCGTAGAACGCATCGAGGTCCGCGTGCAGGATGGTGGGGCCGGGGTCCATGCATCACCATGATCGAACATTTGTTCGATCATGGCAAGACGATCTCGCCGTCGAGGCCGATCAGCGCGACGTCATGTACGCCACCAGCTGGTCGAGCGCCGCCCCCCATCCCTCGACGAAACCCATCTCGGCGTGCGACGCACAGTGCTCGGCCTTGGCGTGGAGCACCCGTGCGGTGTACTTCGTTCCGCCGTCGACCGGCTCGAGTGTGAGCTCGGCGGTGAACGGGAAGCCGACCACCGAGAAGTCGTTGGGTCGGTAGCCGCCGCGAAGCGCGGCGGTCCAGACCAGCCGTCGGTTCGGCTCGACCACGAGGTAGCAGCCGGTGTTGTCCTGGCGGTCGCCCTCGGGTGAGCACATGACCGTGCGGAAGATGCCACCTGGGCGAAGGTCGACCTCGGCCTCGGGTGTGGTCCATGGGGCCGGGGTGAACCACTGGGTGAGGTGCGCGGGCTCCGTCCAGGCTGCCCAGACCTGTTCGGGGGTGACGTCGACGACCCGATCGAGTACGAGGTCGTAGGCGGGGTCGAACGGTGCAATGGTCATGTCGGGTCCTTCGGGGTGGGAGTCGGCGTGGGCGACATCGTGCGGAGATGGCGATCGAGCTGGTCGAGGCGGCGGGTCCAGTGCTCGCGCTGGGTGGCGAGCCACGAGCCGGCCTGCTCCAGGGGAGCAGGCGTGAGTCGGTAGACGCGCACTCGGCCCTGCTTCGTGGACGAGATCAGGCCGCTGCGTTCGAGCACGTCGAGGTGCTGGCTGAACGACGGAAGGGCCATGTCGAACGGCCGGGCGAGTTCGGTGGTCGACGCCGGGCCGACGCCAAGTCGTTCGACCACTGCGAGTCGTGTGGGGTCGGCGAGCGCCTTGAACACCAGATCGAGGGTCGGGGTCGAGGTCACGCGCGGCACGATACGCCAAACTAATACATAGGTCAATACCTAAGTGTCAGCGACACCGGGGTCTTGGTCGCGCCCGACGTGCGCGAGCAACCGCTCGGCCACCTGGGGCGGGACCACGGTGTCGCTGTCGCGCAGTGCGCCGATGGCGGCGTGGGCGCCGACCAGCGCGGCATAGAGCGGCGGGCAGGTCGGGCACTGCTCGAGGTGAGCCACCACGGTTCGGGCGGTGTCGATGTCCAGCACTCCATCGAGATAGTCGGACACGTACTGACGGGCGTCCCAGCAATGCATGGGAACTCCTTCCAGGGCATGACGTCGGACGTCGGCGGTTGCAAGCGCGGAGACGAGCGCCATGCGTCCTCGCCGAAGTCGTTGTTTGGCGGCAGGCAGGCCGACGTCGTCGAGATCGGCGATCGCCTGCACGGTCCATCCCTCGACGTCATGGAGCACCACGGTGCTCCTGTAGACGAACGGGAGACGGGCGAGTGCATCCTCGATCTCGTCGCGGATGCCGGCCCGTTCGATGACGTCCGCCGGGTCGACGGTGTAGTTGTCGTCGTGCCACCTGGCCTCGATGTCCTCGACGATCATCTCGCGTTCCGACCGGCGGGCGCGATCGATGGCGAGGTTGCGCAGGATGCGCTGCAACCACGCGGCGAGCGGCGCGTCATTGCGGTACTGCTCCGCTCGTTCGATCGCTCGGGTCAGGGTGTCCTGCACGAGGTCGGCAGCGAGGTGCTCGTCGCGAACGAGCGCTCTCGCGAACCGATACAGACCGGGGATCTCCGCGCCAAGGTCGTCGGGTGTCATCGCTGGGGCCTTGTCGCGTCAGCGCGCCGGCGCCGCGTCCTTGGCCGTGCGTTCGCGCGTGGACAGGTGCAGTGCGGCGTACAGGGGGCACCATCCGACGAGGCCGGTGAGCAGCGGCACGACGCCGAGGAACTTGAAGACGGTACCCAGCGTGCCCGTGACGATCTCGCCCCAACCCAGCACCAAGAGTGCGATGCCGGCGACGACCCGGATGACTCGGTCTGCGGTTCCTTCGTTCATGACGTTCTCCTCGTGTCGGGATGATGCGCGCGGTGTGCGATCACCATGGAGACGATCGGGGCGACCGAATGGATACCGACGCCGCGCTCTTTCGTTCAGGTCGCGGTCTCGGGTGCGAACTCGCAGAACGCGTCGTACGCCCTCGGACCGTAGATCGTCGCCGGACCCCCGTTCATGAGGAACGTGACGCCGATCGCTTCGGCGGCTTCCTGCCGACTCGCGCCAGCCTTTGCCGCGCCCTCGGCGTGTGATGCGATGCACCCGTCACACCGTTCGATGACGGCGATCGCCATGGCGATCAGTTCCTTCGTCTTCGTGTCGAGCGCACCGTCGACGAATGCTGCGTGATGGAACGCTCCGAAGGTCTTGTACACGTCGGGAATCGCGTGGCGAAGTTCGCGGTGGAGGGGGCGGAGTTCCTCGAGGACTGCTGTGCCGTGACGGTGTTCGCTCATGATGTCGCTGCTGCTTTCGTGTTGCTCGGCGGGATCTACTGATACCCTAGGGGGTATGTGCATGGAAGTCACCTGTCCCGAATGTCATCGTCCGAGTTGGGCCGGCTGCGGCGCCCACGTCGAGCAGGTGCTCGGCCACGTTCCGCCGTCCGCTCGCTGTAGCTGCCAGGAGCTGACCGACACGCCGTCGGCCTGAGCGAACGTCGGCCGGCGACGTTCGGCCCTGGCAGCGCGGACGCCGCAGCTGCACACTGAGGTTGCCGAAGGAGGTGATGGTCGATGCAGGCCGAAACGACGCTGATGGTGTCGCAGGCGAATCACCCGATTCGTCGATGGTGGTTGCTGGCGGCATCGGTGGTGCTGTGGGTTGCGCTCTACCAGCTCAACCTGCGGTTCTGGAACTGGGTGGTGTTCGACGTCGCCGGTCTCGACCCCGTGTCAAAGGTGGGCGGATCGGTCCACTTCTTCTTCTACGACGTCACCAAGATCAGCCTTCTCCTGGTCGGTGTGATCTTCGTCGTCACGATCCTGCGCAGCTTCATGTCGGTCGAACGCACTCGTGCGCTGCTGGGCGGCAGGCGAGAGGGCGTCGGCAACGTCGCGGCGGCGGGACTCGGGGTGGTGACCCCGTTCTGTTCGTGTTCCGCCGTTCCCGTGTTCATCGGCTTCGTCGCAGCGGGC
>JANMFL010000540.1:0-9518 GCA_031377945.1 Acidimicrobiaceae bacterium
GTGGGGGCCCGGGGGGGGGTGGGGTGGGGTCCGGGGGGACGTCGGCGGAGGAGTGGTTGTAGCGTTCGCCCATGGCATCACGGTTCACCTACTCGGCCTGGGACGGCACGCAGAAGGGGTTCGACTTCGATGCCGACAGCCTGTTCGACGAACTGACCGACGACCTCCTCTACCACGGCGACGTCAACGCGGCGCTGCGGCGAATGATGCAGCAGGGCATGACCGACCGGAACGGCGAGCAGATCCAGGGCCTGCGCGACCTGATGCGTCAGCTGCGCGAACAGCGTCAGCAACGGCTGGAGGACAACGACCTCGGCGGTGTGTACCAGGAGATCGCTGACGCGCTCGACGACGTCATCGACGAAGAGCGTCACGCCATCCAGAACGCCACCGACGCCGCCGAGCGCAGCGGTGACGAGCGTCGTGCCCAGCACGCTCGCGATGCCGCAGCCGAGCGCAACTTCCGGCTCGACATGATGCCGCCCGACCTGGCCGGCAAGGTCCGCGAACTCTCGGAGTACGACTTCGAGAGCAGCGAGGCGCGGCAACGGTTCGAGGAACTCATGGACCAACTGCGGCAGCAACTGATGCAGCAGGCCGTCGACCAGATGTCGTCGTCCATGCAGAACATGACCCCCGAGGACATGGCGCGGATGAAGGACATGATGGCTGCGCTCAACGAGATGATCGACCGGCAGCAGCGCGGCGAGGACCCTGGCTTCGAGCAGTTCATGGAGCAGTACGGCGACTTCTTCCCCGAGAACCCCCAGTCGCTGGAGGAACTGCTCGAGCAGATGGCCCAGCGCATGGCTGCGATGCAGGCGATGATGAACTCGATGTCGCCCGAGCAGCGTGCGCAGCTGCAGCAGCTCAGCGACCAATTGCTCGACGACATGGACCTGCGGTGGCAGATGGACCAGCTGGGTCGGAGCCTGCAATCGATGTTCCCACAGCAGGGTTGGGGGCAGTCCTACGAGTTCGAGGGGCAGAACCCGATGGGCATGGGTCAGGCCATGCAGATGATGCAGGAGTTGGGCGAGCTCGATCAGCTCGAGAACCTGATGAAGAACGCCACGTCACCCGGCGCACTCGCCGAGGCCGACATGGACCGTGTGCGCGACCTGCTCGGCGACGACGCGGCTCGTTCGCTCGAGCGCCTGGCCGAGTTGACCAAGATGCTCGAGGAGAGCGGTCTCATCCACCAGAAGGACGGCAAGCTCGAGCTCACGCCGCGTGGTTTGCGCAAGATCGGCAACAACTCGTTGCGCGACCTGTTCAACCGGCTGAAGAAGGACGCCACGGGTCAGCACGCGACCACCAAGCTGGGCTTCGGCCACGAGCGGACCTACGAGACCAAGCAGTACGAGTACGGCGATCCGTTCCAGCTGGATCTGCATCGCACCATCCGCAACGCCATCCGTCGCAACGGTCCGGGCACGCCGGTGCAGCTCTCGCCCGACGACTTCGAGATCGAGCGCACCGAGCACTTGACGCGCAGCAGCACGGTGCTGATGCTCGACCTGTCGATGAGCATGCCCATGCGCGACAACTTCCTGCCGGCCAAGAAGGTGGCGATGGCGCTGCACGCCCTCATCACCTCGCAGTTCCCCCGCGACTACATGGGCATCGTCGGCTTCAGCGAGACCGCGTACAAGCTGACTGCGGCCGAGTTGCCCGAGGTCAGCTGGGACTTCGCCTATGGCACGAACATGCACCACGGGTTCACGCTGGCCCGCCAGATGCTGGCCCGCCAGACCGGCACCAAGCAGATCATCATGATCACCGACGGTGAGCCGACGGCGCACATCACCCCGCGAGGCGACGTGTTCTTCAACTACCCGCCGGTGCAGGAGACCATCGAGGCGACGCTGCGCGAGGCGGCCCGCTGCACGCGCGAGGGCATTCGCATCAACACGTTCATGCTCGACGCCGACTACGGGCTGAAGAGTTTCGTCGAACAGTTGACGGCGGTGAACCGCGGACGGGCGTTCTTCACGAACCCCGAGACGCTCGGCGACTACGTGCTGGTCGATTTCATCGAGCACAAACGACAACTCGCCCGCGGTCGCGGCGGTCGACGGTCGGCCTGATCCGGTTCTGCGCGACCGCGGCTGGCGAGATTCGCGCGAAAACCCTTGTCAGCACCTTCACAAAATGTCCCCTTGCGCGAAGGTGATGTGATAAGCGACAATGACAGCCATGTAATTACGGGCGTGTCGTCGCAGCCGACACGCCGGTACAGATCGAGGCCTAGCGCAGGGGGGCCACCACATGCAGATCGAAGTGAACATCGAGCCGAAGGGCAATTGGCAGGACGAGGCGAACTGTCTCGGCGTCGACCCCGACCTCTTCTTCCCCGAGCGAGGTGCGAGCACCCGTGAGGCCAAGGAGGTCTGTCGCGGTTGTGTGGTGCGCGGTGACTGTCTCGAGTACGCGCTGGTGAACGGCGAGAAGTTCGGCATCTGGGGCGGCCTGTCCGAGCGCGAGCGTCGTCGGCTTCGCCGTCAGCGTGCTCAGGCCACGCGCCGAACCAGCGCCTGAGGCGTTCGACCCAAAACATCCGCTGCCCGCGCATTCCCGGGAGAGAGGGCTAGTCTGTCGCCATGCTCGCAGGTTTCTTCGACTCACCGGCCGAGATCGGCATCATCCTTCTCGTCGTGCTGCTGTTGTTCGGCGGTTCTCAGCTCCCGAAGCTGGCCAAGAACATCGGTAAGGCACAGAAGGAATTCAAGGACGGCCTTTCCGAGGGTCAGAAGAAGGCCGCTGCAGGCGAGGACGTCGCCCCGGCCGAGACCCCCAAGGTCGACGGTCAGGCCTGAGCCGCCTCAACATCTGAAACGCGACAACGACGCCGGCGCTCGAGGGCACCGGCGTCGTTTCGCGTGTTCGCTCAGAGGGCGGCGACGTCGAGCTTGCGACGCTTGATGATGCGGCGACGCTCTCGCTCGCTGCACCCACCCCACACACCGTGTTCGATGCGGTTGTCGATGGCGTAGTCCAGGCACTGGTCCTTCACCGGGCAGTCCTGGTTGCAGATCTTGCGCGCTCGGTCGACACCGACGCCGTCGCTGGGGAAGAACACCGCCGGCGGATAGTTGCGGCAGTTGCCCTCGGCCATCCACGCGGTGGTGGAGTCGACGTCGGGGACAGAGGTGTTCGTGGACATGGGATACGTCTCCTTTGTGCCGTGAAGAGGGAGGGATTTCACGGCTCGGTGGTGCGCCCGCACGAAGCCCTTGGCTGCGGGAGGACCGTGCCACCGTTGCTGCATACGACGCCGCATCCGCTGGTTCGGTTCCCGAAGTTCGGGACGGTCTAGCACGAAGATGCCCGAAATGGGCGTCAGGCGACCCATTTTTCTCGGCGGGCCACCCTGGGCGGTCGACCGCTAGACTCTGCGAGCCGTCCTGCCCTCGATCCGGGTGGGCCGATCCGGCAGGAGCTGAACGATGACCGACACCAACCTCGAACCGCGGGCCCACGCTCGCATCGTGTACCACGGCCCGGTCGCCCCCCACTGGGAGGTCTACGGCGACTGGGGCGATCGCACGGTGCTCGACGACTTCCGCGCCCGTGTGCTGGCCCGTCTGGTCCTGCTGCCGAAGGACGATCCGCAGTTCCGTCGCAACCGCGAGCGCGTCGTGCGTGACGCCGAGCGCGAGCGCATCTCCATCGAGTGGGATCTCGGCCAGGCCGAAGCAGAAGGCTGATTCCCTCTGCAGCGCCTGCTCAACCGTGAGCTGAGCTGGCTGTCGTTCAATCGACGCGTGCTCTCGTTGGCCGAGGAATTCGGCGTGCCTCTGCTGGAGCGGCTGAAGTTCTGCGCGATCACGTCGGCCAACCTCGATGAGTTCTTCCAGGTGCGTGTCGCCGCGCTCAAGGACCAGGTGGCCGCGGGACTCGTGTATCCGGCTCCGGACGGTCTGACGCCGCAGGAGCAACTCGACGAGATCTTCGACGATGTCAGCGCGTTCGTGGTCGAGCAGGAACGGATCGTCTTCGATCACCTCCTGCCACTGCTGACCGACCATCATGTCGAGGTGGTCCACTGGGCCGACCTCGACACCCACGAGCATCTCGAACTGATGGCGTTGTTCGAGCGGCGCATCTTCCCGGTGCTCACCCCGCTCGCCGTCGACCCGGCGCACCCGTTTCCCTACATCTCGAATCTGGCGCTCAACATCGGTGCCATGGTCTCGGATCCCGACACCGGAGAGCGCCGTTTCGCGCGGGTGAAGGTGCCGAATGTCTTCCCCCGGCTCGTCGCCCTCGACGGAGGTCGACGCTTCGTCCCCGCCGAGGAGATCATCGCTGCGCAGTTGCATCAGTTGTTCGTCGGAATGGTGGTGGAAGAACACGCGTTCTTCCGCGTCACTCGCAACGCCGACCTCACGCTCGAAGAGGAAGAGGCCGACGACCTGCTCGCCGCGGTGGAGATGGAGTTGCGCAAGCGACGCTTCGGCCGAGCCGTCCGCCTGGAGGTGCAGCACGGCATCAGCGCCGAGATGCTCGAGCTGCTCATGCGTGAACTCGACGTCGAGCCGGGCGACGTCTCGCAGCACCGCGGTCTGCTGGACATGACCTGCCTGTTCCAGTTGTCGGGGGTCGACCTGCCCGACCTGAAGGACACTCCCTGGCCGCGGCTCACCGCCGGTCGCATCTACCGGGCCGAAGCGCAGGACCGCAGCATCTTCTCGGTCATCCGTGAACGAGCGCTCATGGTGCATCACCCGTACGAGAGCTTCTCCAGCAGCGTCGAGAACTTCATCTCCCAGGCGGCCGACGACCCGCTGGTGCAGTCGATCAAGATGACCATGTACCGCGCCGGCGGCGACAGTCCGATCGCCCGTCACCTCATCCGTGCCGCCGAGCGTGGTGTGCAGGTGGCGGTGCTCGTCGAGCTGAAGGCCCGGTTCGATGAGGCCACCAACGTTGGCTGGGCGCGGGAACTGGAACGTGCGGGCGTTCATGTCGTGTACGGCCTGGTCGGCTTGAAGACCCACGCCAAGTGCACGCTCGTCGTCCGTCAGGACCACGACGGACTGCGTCGTTACTGCCACATCGGTACGGGCAACTACAACAGCAAGACGGCTCGCCTGTACGAGGACGTCGGGTTCCTCACCTGCGACCCCGCCGTCGGGGCCGACGTCACCCAGCTGTTCAACCACCTCACCGGGTACAGCCGGGCCATCGAGTTCCAGTCGTTGCTCGTGGCGCCGCGTGATCTGCGCATGCAACTCGTCGACCTGATCGAACACGAGATGTCGTTCGGCGCCGATGGCCATGTCGTCGCCAAGCTGAACTCGCTCGCCGACCCTGGCATGGTCGAGGCGCTGTACCGCGCCAGCCAGGCTGGTGTGCGCATCGACCTCATCACCCGCGGTGTCTGCTGTCTGCGACCGGGTGTGCCCGGGCTGAGCGAGAATGTTCACGTCCGTGGCATCCTCGGCCGGTATCTCGAGCACTCGCGGATCATCCGCTTCGCTCATGGCGAGAACGACGAGCCCCTGTTCCTCATCGGCAGCGCCGACTGGATGGGCCGGAACCTGGATCGACGCATCGAGGTCATGGTGCCCGTGGTGCACCCCAAGCACCAGGCGTGGCTCGATCAGGTCCTCGACTTCCAGCTGGCCGACGACATCGTTCGCCACGAACTGGACGCCGACGGCATCTGGCACCGACGTGGCCCTGCGGACTTCACGATGGGCGACGCGCAGGAACGGCTGTACCGCTGGGTGAACGAACGCCAGCGCATCACCACCTGACGACACGGTGAACGTTCGGTTCTCGTTCACCTCCCGTTCACTCGTTCACCCAGTGCTGGACACTCACGCTGTTTACCTTCACCTCCGTTGTTCCATCCACAACGAAGGAGAACTTCAACGTGAACACCATCAATCGTCGATTCGTCATCGGCGGCCTTCTCTCCCTCGCACTGCTGGCCACGGCCTGCGGCAGCGACTCGTCGTCCTCGGACTCGACCACGGCGCCCACCACGGGCGGTAGCACCGAGACCACGGGTGGCGCGGAAACGACCGCACCGTCGAACCTCGAGGCCACCCTGAACGCGTCGGGCGCGACCTTCCCGAAGACGTTCTACGAAGAGGCCATCGCCGAGTTCACCGCGGCCAACGCCGGCGTGACCATCAACTACGGCGGCGGCGGCTCGGGCAAGGGTCGCCAGGACCTCGCCGACCAGATCGTCGACTGGGCCGGCACCGACGGCGTCATCAAGGAAGAGGACCTCCCCGGCTTCAAGGGCGGCGAAGTCCTCTACTTCCCGACCGTCGTGGCTCCGATCACCGTGAGCTACAACCTCGACGGCGTCGAGGGTCTGCAGCTCAGCGCCGAGACGATCGCCAAGATCTTCCAGGCCGAGATCACCAACTGGAACGACGCAGCGATTGCCGCCGACAACCCCGATGCCACGCTGCCGGACCAGGCGATCACCGTGGTCCACCGCAGCGACTCGAGCGGCACCACCGGCAACTTCACCAAGTTCCTCGAGAAGGCTGCCGGCCCCGACGCCGGCGGCGTGTGGAAGCTCGGCACCGACAGCACCGTCGAATGGCCCGCCAGCACCCAGGGTGCTGAGGGCAACGGCGGCGTCGCCAGCCTCGTCTCGTCGACCAAGGGCTCGATCGGCTACGTCGACCTGAGCGACGCCATCGACTCGAGCCTCACCTACGCGCTGGTCAAGAACAAGGCCGGCAACTTCGCCGAGGCCACGCTCGAGAACGCCTCGGCCGCTGCCGAGGGCGCCGAGGTCAAGGACGAC
The DNA here is from genome assembly GCA_031377945.1 of Acidimicrobiaceae bacterium. Classification (GTDB taxonomy): domain Bacteria; phylum Actinomycetota; class Acidimicrobiia; order Acidimicrobiales; family Ilumatobacteraceae; genus UBA668. The sequence continues at coordinate 6,779 of JANMFL010000540.1, forward strand.
CTCACCTTCAGCGCCATCTGGGCCGAAGGTGACACCGCCTACCCGATCACGGCGCAGACCTGGATCATCGCCTACAAGCAGCAGACCGACGCCGCCAAGGCCGACGCGCTGAAGGCGTTCATCACCTACATCCTCACCGATGGTCAGACGCTCGCAGCCGACGTGAACTACGCCCCGCTGCCCAAGGGTCTCGACGAGAAGGCACTCGCTCAGCTCGACGCCTTCGTGGTCGGCTGATCAATCCCCCTGCGGTATCGCCCGGACGGGCGCCCTCTTTCGAGGTCGCCCGCCCGGGCAGTACTGTGCGCTCGGTGACGCCATGACTGCCACCATGCCCCACTCCGACCCGGACGCCCTCGGCGATCTCGCTCACGACCTGGAAGGGTCGGGCGGCAACGCCGATCGCTCGTTCAAGGGCCTTGCCTACGCCGCAGGCGGGGCAGTACTCGTGGTACTTGGCCTCGTCGCCTACACCATGATCAGCCGCAGCACTGATGCGCTGCAGCACATGGGCCTCGACTTCTTCACGTCGAAGCGGTGGAGCCCCCCCGACCAGATCTACGGCATCCTCTCGTACATCTGGGGCACCGTCTTCACGGCGGTCATCGCCCTCTCACTGGCGGTTCCGATCAGTCTCGGCATCGCACTGTTCGTCACCCAGGTCGCCCCGCAGTGGCTGAAGCGAACGATGATCTACGTCATCGATCTGCTCGCCGTCGTGCCGTCGGTGGTGTTCGGCCTGTGGGGCTTCCTCGTCTTCTCCCGTCACCTGGACGGGTTCTACGGCTGGCTGTCCGACACCTTCGACGGCTGGCCCGTGCTCGGCACGCTGTTCGGAGCGAACCCACAGACTCGGTCGTTCATGACGGCCGGCATCATTCTCGCGATCATGATCACCCCCATCGTCGTGTCACTGTCGCGAGAGGTCATCGAGACCACTCCGCAGCACGAGAAGGAAGCAGCCCTCGCCCTGGGGGCCACCAAGTGGGAGATGATCCGCGGTTCGGTCATCCCACACTCGAAGGGCGGGCTCGTCGGCGCCGTCATGCTCGGCCTCGGTCGGGCCATGGGCGAGACGATCGCCGTGGCGCTCACCATCGGCAGTGCCACCGGTCAGATCACGCTCAATGCGCTGTCGTCGGGCAACTCCATGCCGGCGGTCATCACCGCCGAGTGGGGCGAGGCCGACGCGCTCAAGAAGTCGGCGCTCATCGCCATGGCGATGACGCTGTTCGTGATGACCATCGTCTTCAACATGGCGGCCACCACCGTCGTGAACCGTTCGATGCGGCGTTCGCGAGGTGCCGCATGAGCATCTCGACCCTCGAGTCGCCCACGGCTGCGCCCGACCTGCCCGACCTGCGCACCAGGCGGAGCTGGCGATCGACGAAGAGCCACATCATGGTCGTGCTGATGTTCCTGGCGTTTCTCGTCATCCTCGTGCCGCTGATGTTCGTGATGGGCAGTGTCATCACCCGTGGCGCCGCCATCGTGTTCCGCGACTTTCCTGCCTGGTTCACCTCCACCATCCCGGTACGCGAGCGCGCCGAGGGTCCGGGCATGGGCCCGGCCATCGTCGGCACCATCCTCATCACGGCGACCGCGGCGGCGATCGCCATCCCGCTCGGTGTGCTCGGCGCGGTGTATCTGCACGAGTACGGGAAGCAGTCGAAGCCGGCCCGCACGATTCGCTTCCTCTCCACGGTCATGACCGGTGTGCCGTCCATCGTGATGGGCCTGTTCGTGTACGTCGTCTTCACCCTTCGCTTCGGTCTCTCGGGCCTCGGTGGATCGCTGGCCCTGAGCTGCCTGATGTTGCCGGTGGTCATCCGCACGTCCGAAGAGATGCTGCGGCTGGTGCCGGATCATCTCCGCGAAGCCAGCTACGCCCTCGGCACGCGCAAGGCCCGCACCATCACCTCGGTGGTGCTGCCCAGCGCTGCACCGGGCGTGGTCAGTGGATGCCTCCTCGCCGTCGCCCGAGCTGCCGGCGAGACGGCCCCGCTGCTGTTCACCATCGGTGCCGCCAAGAAGTTCAACTGGAACGTGTTCAGCGGCCCGAACTCGGCGCTGTCGTACCAGATCTTCCAGAACGCCTTCTCGTCGAAACTGCCCGCCCAGGAGCGAGGCTGGGGAGCAGCGTTCACGCTCGTCGCCATCGCCTTCTTGTTCACCATCGTCGCCCGCATCGTGACGGGTCGTTACCAGAAGAGGCGAGGATGAGCGACGTTCGATCGACCCAGGAGGTCACCATGGCATCCGAACAGGATGCGAGCCCTGTCACCGATGTGGCGCCCGCTGTGTTCGAACTGCAGGGCCTCGATGTGCACTACGGCAGCTTCCGTGCCGTCCGCGATGTCGACATGACGCTGCGCAAGAACGAGATCACCGCGTTCATCGGGCCGTCGGGGTGCGGCAAGACCACCGTGCTGCGATGCCTGAACCGCATGAACGACGTCATTCCTTCGGCGCGTGTCGGTGGCAAGGTGCTGTACCACGGCGTGGATCTCTACGGTGCCGACGTGTCGGCCACCGAGGTCCGGCGACGGATCGGCATGGTCTTCCAACGCCCCAACCCGTTCCCGAAGAGCATCTACGACAACGTCGCGTTCGGTCCCCGAGTGAACGGGACGAAGAGCAAGAGCGAGCTCGACGGCATCGTCGAGGAGTCGTTGAAGAGTGCGGCCCTGTGGGACGAGGTGAAGTCGCGGCTGAAGTCGTCGGCCCTCGGCATGTCCGG
>JANMFL010000541.1:0-3768 GCA_031377945.1 Acidimicrobiaceae bacterium
AACGGCAGTTCGGTGGGTGTGAGCGCCGACGCCTGGTTGCTCGGGATGTCGTCGGGACGCATCAGGATCGGACGGTGGGCGTACGAGCCGACTTCCATCGAGCCAGCGGACTGACGCTCGTAGCAGAACGTGTCCATGTCGCGGATGATCGGGTAGGCGAGTTCCTTGTTGCTCTCGACGAGCACGTCGATGGGGCCGACGTCGGCCATCTGGTGCACGGCGGGCGTGAGCGGGATGTTGGCACCCGCCATCGCAGCGATGCGCGGGCTCCACACGCCACAGGCGATGACGACGTGATCGGCCTCGATGCGGCCCTTGTCGGTGAGGACAGCGACGACCTTGGGCAGGCCGCCCGGCACGTCCTCGGTCTCGACGTCGAGCACTTCGGTGTTGGCGAACACGGCGAGGTGTCCGGCCGCGACGGCCGCTTCGCGCATTCGGGTACCGGTGGCGAGCGAGTCGACCACGGACACGCTGGGCGTGTAGTAGCCGCCGAGGAGGATCTCCTCGTTGATGAACGGGACCATCTCCTTGATCTCGCCGGGGGTGACGAGGCGGGCGTCGATGCCCCATGCCTTGGCCGAGGTCATGCGGCGCTTGAACTCCTCGAGCCGCTCGGGCTCGCGTGCCACTTCGATGCCGCCGCAGGTGTTGTTCAGGCCGTGATCGATGTACTGGTTCTGGCTCTCGACCGTGAGGAAGGCCATCTCCTTGTTGTGATCCGTGGGGAAGATGAAGTTCGAGGCATGACCGGTGGAGCCGCCGGGGTTGGGCAGCGGACCCTTGTCGAGCAGGACCATGTCGGTCCATCCGAGCTGGCTGAGATGGCCGACCAGACAGTTGCCGACGATGCCGGCACCGATGACGACGACCTTGGCCGTGGCAGGAACTTCGCTCATGTGGGTACCCCCGGGTACGGTCCCCGTCCTTGTGACGGGGGCAAGACTGATATATCTTTACCATATCAGTGCCTCCCTGTCAGCCAGAACTCCGACGTCACTCAGCGAACGTGCCTTCCAGGAGATCCGCCGCATGATCGTGCGGCTCGATCTCGCGCCCGGCGACGTCATCCGCGAGGACGAGCTGCAGACCACGCTGGAACTCGGGCGCACACCCATTCGCGAGGCGCTGCAGCGTCTGGTACGCGACCAGTTCGTCACCGTCATCCCCCGGCGCGGCATGTACGTGAGCAGCATCGACGTGTCGGAGCTGGGGCTGCTCTACGAGACCCGGGCCATGCTCGAGCCGTACGCGATGCGACTCGCCTGCGCCCGCGGCCATCAGTCGCACTGGAACGACATGGCCGCCGTGCTCGAACAGGCCACGTCGTCCAGTTCGCCGGACGACCTCATCGCCATCGATCGGCGCTGCCGCGAACTGGTGTGGGAGGCAGCCGACAACCGCTTCCTCACCGACACGCTCGACATGCTGTATGCGCAGAGCGATCGGCTGTGGCACCTGTACCTGGGCGACGTCGCCGACCTGCACCTGATGATCCAGGAGCATCGCGAGATTCTCGTCGCGCTCCAGGCGGGCGATGCCGACACGGCGGCCGAGTTGATCGAGGCCCACATGCGCGCGTTCGACGAGCAGATCCGCCACGCCGTCCAGCGACGCCTCGCCTCCCCCCTCGCCGGCTGAGCCGGCGCCGCACCAGCGACCGCACGGTGCCCATTGGCGTCGGGGGCGGATCGGTTCCAACCTTCTTCCGGGACTGATTCGTCTCGGACTCCGAGACGGAGTCGCCCCGGTTCGCTGGCTCGACGCTCCCCAGGAGCCTTTCGCTCACCGGCCGTGATCCCCCTTGCGCTGCGAGCGCCATATCGGGCACTCGCACTACCGGCGCGAGGTTGCTTGCTCTCGGAGCGGAAAGCGCTTGGCTCACTCCGCGAAGCTCGAACTGGGCACGTGAAAGCGACCGTTTCGGTGGTCCTGACCTGCCCAGTTCGTTCAGAACTCGCCTGCGACATCCGCAGACGCTCGCCCCCGGTCCACTTCCAGAGCAATGCAACCTCTGATGTGCGCCGGCCAGGTCGCGAGTCCAGAGCTTCGATAGGGGGCGGGTTGAGGTCGCTGTGCAGAGCGGGCACTCGGCGCTTCGGGCCGCGGCACGACGGGGCACGCGCTCTAAGGTCGGGGCGATGTTCACCGTGGGCGCGATCGCTATCGGCGCCCTGGCTGCCATCGTCACCGGGCTGTCCAAGACGGCGTTGCCCGGGGCAGGGCTGCTGGCCGTGCCGCTGTTCGCCGTGGTCGCCGACGGCCGGATGATCCCGGGCGTCACGCTTCCGGTGCTGCTGTTCGCCGACCTGTTCGCCGTCAGTTGGTACCGCCACCACACCCGGTGGGACCTGCTCCGGCCACTCGCCGTCTGGGTGACGGCCGGCTTCGCGATCGGCACCACGTTCTTCGTGGTCGTGGGCAACAACGTGCGCGCCCTCGAGGTGGTCATCGCGGTGGCGATCATCGCCGTGGTGTCGTTGCAGATCATCCGCATCGTCCGCAACTCGCCGGCACGACACGCCACCGCCACAGAGACCGCCGCGTACGGCACCGCGGGCGGGTTCACGACGTTCGTGTCGAACTCGGCGGGGCCGATCATGAACACCTACCTGGTGGGTCTCGGGCTCGATCGCACAGCACTGGTCGGTACGTCCGCGTGGTTCTACTTCGCCGTCAACCTGGCGAAGATCCCGGTGTACCTCGCCATCGGCGCCTGGAGCACCGGCGGCCACTTTTTCACCGCAGAGAGCCTGCTCTACGACCTGGCCCTGTTCCCGTTCGTGATCATCGGCGTGTACGGAGGCCGGGCCCTGCTCCCCCGCATCCACGACCGCTTCTTCCTGTGGCTGGTGCTGGTGCTCAGCCTGGCCGGAGCGCTCAAGCTGCTGCTCCCCTGACCCGTCCGCACGAACGCTCGTTCTGCGGCACCGTCACGGGCCGACGCTCGCCACCTCGGTGGGGTGGGTGAGGTCGGTCCCCAAGCGACGTGCGGCCGGAGGCAGGGTGACTGCCAGCACTGGGCCGGTCGCGAACGCGAAGAGCAGCGTGCCCAGGCCAACGGCGCCGCCGAGCGCGAGCCCCAGGAGCAACAGCGTCAACTCGAGCCCCCAGCGGGCCCAGCGAATGCTCATGCCCCGGTCCATGAACGCGAGCATCACCAACTCCAGCGGCCCGGCGCCGACGTCGGACGCCACCACTCCGGTGATGCCCACCCAGATGACGGCCAGACCACACGCCAGGAAGGCGACGCGCACGCCCATCGCATCAGGCGTGGGCAGCGCGGCGAGCGTGCCGTTGATGGAGAGGCCGACGATCACGCTGCCCAGCACCGTGGCGACACGCGGCCGTCGCCCGAGCGCCCAGGCGACGAGCATCGCCACCACTCCCGTGATCCATGCCGCGGTACCGACGCCGAACCCGAAGGTGGCACTGAGGCCGGTGTTGAGCACGTCGTTGGGCGCGACACCCAGATCGCCTTCCACCATGAGACCCACACCGACGCCGATGACGCTGATCGACCCGAGGTAGACCGCGATCCTCACCGACAACGACGCCACGACATCCCACCGTACCGTCCGACCCCGTCACGCAGAACTCGAGTTCGGGAGTGGCGCGTCAGACAGCACTCGAGTTCGGGTGTTCTCCAGGAACTTACGTTCGCGCGGGTCTCCCGTCAGATGGGAAGGTTGCCGGTGGCGCTGTGCGTGGTGCCGTGGTCGCGGTAGGCCGCGATCGAGCGCTGGGCGATGCGCATCTGGTGGATCT
>JANMFL010000017.1:0-5762 GCA_031377945.1 Acidimicrobiaceae bacterium
GAACGATGATGCGCAACGGCAAGGTGGTCTACAAGGGTCAGAACGTCACTGGCACCGACCCCGGACACCCCGACGACGCCTCGAAGGAAGACCTCATCAACCTCGACCCGGGCGAATCGGTCATCATCTATCGCGGCTTCCGCGACTTCGTCGGCCCCTACGTGTCGCACTGCCACAACCTGGCGCACGAGGACCACGCGATGATGTTCGGCTGGGAAATCCAGTAGGTCGCCATGAGCACCATGACACGCAAGGACCGGATCACCGGCTCGCTCCAGGGTTTGGGAGCGAGTTGGTGGTCGGTCGGTCTGTTCGCCACCGTGCTGGCGTTCGCCAACGGCTTCCTCGTCACTTCCATGCAGTGGACCGTCGGTGCCATCGAGCGGCTCTCCCCGCCGTTCGAACAGTGGATGTTCAACTCGGTCACCATGATCCCGGTGTACGCGATCGCCATCATCGGCTCGCTCTACCTGGCCCGCCGTCTGGCGGGTCAGGGAGGCAGGGTGCGGCGCCTGTGGACTGCGGTCGGCACGATCATCATCGCCGGGGTCGTGGTCGGCATGGCCCACATGGCACTGAGTTCGGTCTACGACTACTGGTTGCAGATCCGTCACATCGACCTCAGCGAGCACCTGCGTCACCCGCTGTACCGTGTCGACGGCACCACGCCGGTGCTCGTCGGTTCGTCGTCCTGCGATGCGACCTGTGAGGCCATCGGCGCCACCCGACAGGCCCACGTCCGAGGCTTCCTGCTGATCACCAAGCTGTTCCTGGTGGTCGACAGCATCCTCGTGCTCTGGACGCTGGCCCTCCGTGGTGGCGTCGTGTGGGTGCCTCGTCGGTCGCAACACGTCGGTCCCGACGTGAGCGCCACCGATACCGTCTCCGCCCCCGTCGGCACGCCGGCGATGGTGGGGTGAGCCGGGGAATTCCCCGGTCGGTGCACTAACGTCGACCGACGTGGAGTCGGTCGTCGTCGGTGCAGCATTCGCCGCACTGATCACCTTCTGGTGGGTCAAGAAGGGCGACTGGAACCGAAATCTGGAAGGCCGCGATTCGGGCTGGATCGCGGCTCTTCCGCGCCCGGACACGCCCCCAGCCGTGCAGGGGATGGACCCGGGCGGCGCGCACCGCGCCGACATCGAAGGGCTGCGTGCGCTTGCCGTGCTCCTGGTGCTCGTCTATCACGCCGAGTTCGGCTGGGCGTCGGGCGGCTTCATCGGCGTCGACGTGTTCTTCGTACTGTCCGGCTTTCTCATCACGTCGTTGCTGCTGCGCGAGTTCGTCGCCACCGGCACGGTGTCGCTGGCGAACTTCTGGGCCCGCCGGGCGCGGCGTCTGCTGCCCGCGTCGGGGATCGTTCTCATCGCGACCCTGGTCGCGGGGCGCGTACTGCTCGACGGGCTGTCGCAGGAGGAACTCGCGCGCGACGCGCTCGCGGCGTGTGCGTTCGTGGTCAACATCCGATTCGCGAACGTCGGGACCGACTACCTCACGTCGCAACTGCCACCTTCGCCGCTGTTGCACTTCTGGTCGCTGGCGGTCGAAGAGCAGTTCTACATGATCTGGCCGGGGCTGCTGATCGTGCTCGTGCGCGTCATGCGGCTCGGTCGGCGGGCGCTCGGCGGGGCGCTGGCGCTGATGTGGATCGTGTCGCTCGTGCTCTGCGTTCGTTGGACCTCGACCACGCAGCCGAATGCGTTCTTCCTGCTGCCGGCCCGTGCGTGGGAACTGCTCACCGGCGCCGGGTTGGCGTTCATCGGCGGCACGCTGCCGGGCATGTCGCGACGGGCGCGTGGAGTCCTCGGCTGGGCCGGTGTGGCGGTCATCGTGCTCACGGCGGCGATGCTCGACGGCTCGTCGAGGTTCCCGGGTTGGTTGGCGCTCCTGCCGGTGCTCGCCACGGCAGCGGTCGTCAACGCTGGGGACGGTAATCCCGACGGCCCGTTCGTCGTGCTGCGCGCGAAGCCGCTGCAATGGCTCGGCGCGCGTTCGTATGCGATCTACCTGTGGCACTTCCCACTGCTCATCCTCGCCGACCGCGAATGGGGTCCGCTGCCGGCCGCCACGCGGGTGATGCTGCTCGTGGTCGTCGTCGGGCTGTCGGCCATCAGCTATCACGTCATCGAGAACCCTGTTCGGCGCTCTGCGGTGCTGGCCGCGTCTCCGACGCGCAGCCTGGTGATGGGAGCGTGGGTCGCCGTCGTCGGCGTGGGTGCCGCAGCGTTGATGTTGAACAATCCGCCGACGCTTGACGCCGGTGTCGAGGCCGTGGCGCCCACCCTCGCCACCGAGGCGCCGACCACCGTGCCGATCGTCGCTCCGGACTCGTCGGTCGCGATCACCGATCCGGCGGTCGGCTCGACCGGGGCCCCGACCACCACGACGTCGACGCGTCCGCCCACGGCCGATGCATCGCACGACAATCCACCGGAGCTGGCTGCGATGATCGCCGGCAACCTGCCCACGCTCGAGACCGCGGTCCAGACGTCGAAGGTGCCGAGCAACCTGTCGCCCAGCCTCGGCAACGCCCGCAACGACCTGCCGGCCGTGTACGACAACGGCTGCATCGTCGACGTCGGCGACAGCCAACCGAAGAACTGCGTCTACGGCGACCCGAACGGATCGATCACGGTGGTGCTGTTCGGCGACTCTCATGCCGCGCAGTGGATGCCCGCGATGCACAAGGTGGCCGCGCAGAACGGGTGGCGGCTCATCGTGCACACCAAGAAGGCCTGCCCGACCGCCGAGATCCCCACCGACAAGGACCCCAACCGCACCGACTGCGTGCCGTGGAGGGCATCGGTCATCGACCAGATCGGCCAGATCCGTCCCGCACTCGTGGTCATGTCGGCCTACCGGTACAAACAGGTCGGCGCCGCAGCCGGCCGGGACCCGGACGCGGTGTGGCAGGAGGGCCTCGACCTGACCGTCTCGAAGGTTCGTCCGCTCACCGACCACCTGCTGCTGTTGGGTGATTCGGCCACACCCCTCGACGACGTGCCGAGTTGCCTGGCCGGAAACGTGTCGAGCGTCGCGTCGTGCATGAACTCGCGCGAGGGGGCGGTACGGCCCGGCCGCCTGGGCGTCGAACGCGACGTCGCCGCGAAGTACGACGCCGAGTTCATTCCCACCAGCGACTGGATGTGCACCGCATCGTCGTGCCCGGTCATCGTGGGCAACGTGCTGATGTATCGCGACAACAGCCACATCACCGCCACGGCGTCGGAATTCTTGTCGCCGTACGTCGAGACGGCACTGCGCATCGCGCTTGCCCGCTGAGGCTCTCACCGAAATCTCACGCGCTTCCCGTTTCGTCGGCAATGGTCGGTCGTTACGGTTCCGTCATGACCAACGTACACATTGCTGCCAACGCTCTGATCGCCAATGGCGGTCGCGGGTTCGGCCGAATGCACGACCGCGGCTTTCACCCGTTGCTCGGGCTGCTGTGCATGGTGCTCCTCGGTGCCGCCATCGGGTTCGGCGTCTGGTTCGTGATCCGCCGCCGCCCTGCCGCCGCCGTCACTCCGGTCTCGGCTCCGCCGGCGCCGTCGCCCACCGCCGCGGCCGAGGCCATTCTGGCCGAGCGCCTGGCTCGTGGTGAGATCGGCCCCGACGACTACCGCACCCTCCTGGCCGCACTGCGCGGCGAAGCCCCGACCACCTGATCGCCGGCTGAACCGTTGCCGTAGGCTCGGGCCATGGCGCGTCCTCTCCAGATCGGTGTGCAGCTGCCCGAGGTCGAACGGCGCGTGCCGTGGCCGGAGCTCATCGCGATGGCCAAGTCCGCCGAAGCGGTTGGCTTCGACTCGGTGTGGCTGGGTGATCATCTGCTGTACGACCTGCCCGATGGCGAGAGTCGAGGGCCGTGGGAGGTCTACACCTCGCTGGCCGCGCTCGCTGCGGTCACCGAGCGGGTCCTGCTCGGTTCGTTGGTGTCGTCGCTCGGCTTCCACGACCCGGCCATGATCGCCAAGATGTCGGCCACCATCGACGCTGTCTCGGGTGGGCGGCTGGTGCTCGGCGTCGGAGCCGGTTGGAACGAACGTGAGTACCGGGCGTTCGGCCTGCCGTTCGACCGACGCGTCGACCGCTTCGAGGAAGCGTTCGGCATCGTTCGCCGGCTGCTGGCCGGCGAGACCGTCGACCACTCCGGCGAGCACTACTCGGTCGAGCGCTGCATCATCGACCCGCCGGCATCGCGGACCGGCGGGCCACTGCTCATGGTGGGTTCGCACCGACCGCGCATGCTGGCGATCACCCTGCCCCACGTGCACGCGTGGAACGTGTGGTGGACCATCTACGGCAACACACCCGAAGGGTTCGCCCGCATCGCCGCCGACGTGCGCGAGCGCTGCGTCGCCGTCGGTCGCGACCCCGACTCCGTGGAAGCAACCGCATGCGTCTACGTGCAGACGCACAATGGCGTGGGGCGCACGATGGGTGGGTCGTCCGACGAACTGGTCCGGCCACTCCATGGTTCGCCCGAGCAGTTGGCCGAACAGTTGCGCGCATTCGCGGCTGCGGGTGCCCGTCACGTGCAACTGGTGGTCGACCCGATCACCCAGGAGTCGATCGAGTGGCTCGGTCAGGTGCTCGCTGTCCTCGATGCCTGACGGCTCGGCGCCTCAGGGCGAGGGCACTTCGGAGGGCAGGGTGACGTCGAGCAGTTGCAGGTCGCTGGTCGCGTCGCTGAGCGCGTAGTCGGTGTGCGCGGGCACGACGAACGAGTCGCCCTCGTGCAGCTGCAGGGGTTCGTCGTGGTCGCGCCTCACCGTGATGCCCCCGTCGAGCACGAATGTGAACACGAATTCGGCGGAGTGACGGGTGGTGACTGGGGCCGGCGAGCCCACGGGCCGCACGACGCGGGCGCCGGCCACTCCGTTCATCGCTCCACCGATGCCGGTGTCGCGGTACTCGAAGCCGTCGAGGCGCCACGGGTGCCACGACGCCTCGGCCGCACGGTGGAAGACGAAGCGATGACCGTCGGGCCCGTACCCGCGCTGGGGGAACAGCGCTCCGGTGGGCAGCACGGTCTCGGGGTCGCCCCAGGTCTCGTGCTCTGCCGGGCAACCGATCTCGATCACCTGCATGCGGTCGCTGGCCTCGAGCACCCGGTGACGGATGGTGGAGGGCTGAAGAAAGCAGTCGCCCTCCTGCATGAGCATCGGCTCGCCCTGGTCCTCGTAGGCCACCTTCACCCAGCCGCGGTAGCAGTAGATCATCTGGAATCGAATGTTGTGGAAGTGCACGTAGTCGCCGACGGGTCCGCCGTTGGGAATGAGGATGTGCGAGGCGATGAACCGGCCTCCGAGGCGGCTGGGGATGAGGTCTCGGTACAACATGCCCGACCGGCCCTCACCGAACGACTTGTCGTCGGACGGCATGCGGTTGACGACGAACGCCTCCTCCAAGGGAGGGATGTCGAGCACCGGCGCCGCCGAGGCGAACTCGACGACGGTGCCGTTCGGAGCGACCACCTCGCCGGGTTCGCCCGACGTGTACAGCAGCCGCAGATGCCCCGGCGCCACCTCGGCCCCGACGTCAAGGCGCAGCGTCATGCCGTGACCGCTGAGCACCGCCATTCGTGGGTGGTCGGCCGGCACGATGGTGCGCACCTTGAAGCCCAGGCCCGTGAAGAAGTCGATGGTGGTGCTGATCGGTTCGGCGCAGGGGAGCACCACCTGCGCGGCCTCGATGACCCGTTCGGTCGTCATGCGCCGAGCCTATGGCCGAGCAGGCGTGTCGACCCACCCCTGAGC
>JANMFL010000023.1:0-3302 GCA_031377945.1 Acidimicrobiaceae bacterium
CGGGGGTGATGGTGGCGCACTTCACGGCCACACCGTGGCGCTTGGTGGCGTTGGCCGAGTCGATGGTGACCTGGTCGTCGGTGGCATCGCGGTGCTCGACGCCGAGGTCGTAGTAGTCCAACACGATGTCGAGGTACGGAAGGATGAGCTTGTCCTTGATTAACTGCCAGATGATGCGGGTCCTATCGTCGCCGTCCATCTCGACGACGGGGTTGGCCACCTTGATCTTCGACATCTGCGCTCCTTGTCGCCGGTCACGACACCGGCCCACTTGTATCGGACTTGTACACCGTAGTCGATCCGGCTAATCGCCCCGCAAACTGCCCCCGAAACTCCTTCGCGACAAATGTCGACCCAATGAGTCGGGTTTGTGGATAGAGTGCCCGACATGAGCCCCACGCAGGTCTCCGACACCTCTTCCGGCCCCGGCGCACCCGACGGCAATTCGTGGCAGCGGACCGCATCGCGCGCGGCGCACCCTTCGGCCGTCGCACCACTGCTCGGCCCGGGCGACCTGCTCCGCGAGATCGCTGCCGGCATGGGCGGCGTCACGGTGCCCGTCGGGCTCGACGGGCTCGCACCGCGCCGCCTCTCGCGCGACCTCGTGCTCACGACACCTGCGTACGACGTGTGGGTCATGCACTGGCCGTCCGGCGAGGCCGCCGACCTTCACTCCCACGAGCGGTTCGTCGCCTTTCACGTCGTCAGCGGTTCCGTGGTGGAGGAGCGCTACGCGGGCGCCGACCTCGAACGCGTCGTCGTCGCGACCGGCGACACGGTGGTCGTACCGCCCGGCACCCCGCATCGACTCATCAGCTCCGCGCCCACGACGACGGTGCACGTCCACGCCAAGGACCTCGGATGACCACGCTGCAGCCCAGCACCAGCAGCCGCCCCGACGCCGGCGTCCCACAGGGCTGGGTCATCGAGCCGCTGACGGGAACGCTGGGCGCCGTCGTCCACGGTGTCGACCTCACCCGGCAGCTGGGCGTCGCCGAGGTCGCTGCCATCAGGACGGTGGTGCTCGGCCACCGGGTCGTCTTCTTCCGCGACCAGGACCTCACACCCACGCAGCAGGTGCACTTCGCACGCAACTTCGGCACCCTCACCCCGGCCCACCCGCTGGTCGGCGGCCTGGACGACCAACATCCGGAAGTGCTGCAGCTGGACAGCGCCGACTATCCACTGGGAGTCGGCAGCCGCGGCAAGGGCACCAGCTACAACAACCGCTGGCACACCGACGTCACCTTCTCGGCAACTCCCCCGGCCTTCGCGATCCTCTCCGGAAAGGTCATCCCTTCTCGCGGCGGCGACACGCTCTGGGCCGACCTCGTCGACGCGTACGCCACGCTGAGCGCACCGATCAGGAACCTCGTCGACGGCCTGGTGGCCACGCACGACGCCAGCGCCACCTTCAACAGGTTCCGCGCCGAGGACCCGACCGGCGAGCAGCGGGCGAAGCTGTCCAACTTGGCACCCGTGCGCCACCCGGTCGTGCGCGTGCACCCCGAGACCGGCGAGCGCGGCCTGTTCGTGAACGACACGTTCTCCGCAAGCATCGAGGGCCTCGAACCGGCCGAGAGCGACGCGATCCTGCAGTTGCTGTACGCGCACACCGTCGCCCCGGAACGCACCGTCCGCTGGCATTGGCGCGAAGGCGACCTGGCGTTCTGGGACAACCGGAGTACGGCCCACTACGCCGCAGCCGACTACACCGAGCGGCGCATCATGCACCGCATCACGATCGCGGGCGATCGACCGGTCGGCGTGCACGGCACCGTCGACTGACCCGCCCGGCCTCGGGACGATGCAGCACCCGTCGGGTGCCCGCCGTAGCATCGCCAATGATGGACTTCTCCTGGACCAGCGAGCAGATCGCGCTGCGCGAGGAAGCGGCACACGTCGCGGCCGACGCAGTGACCCGATTCGGACGCTCCAACGACTCGTGGATCAACGGCTACTCGAAGCCGTTCTCCGAGGAACTGGGCGCCCGCGGCTGGATCGGCATGACCTGGCCCGACAACCCCTACAGCGGGACCGCTCGCCCCGCCATCGACCGACTCATCGTCGGCGAAGAACTCATCAAGGCTGGCGCGCCGATCGCCGCCTCGTGGTTCGGTGACCGCCAGATGGGCCCGGCGCTGCTCTCGTACGGCACGGCCGACCAGCAGGCCGAGTTCCTCCCTGCCATCGTCGCCGGTCGGTCGACCTGGTGCATCGGCATGAGCGAGCCGAACGCCGGCAGCGATCTGGCCAGCCTGAAGACCACGGCCGAGCGCCGTGTTGGAGGTGGTGGAGCCGACGAGTTCGTCATCAACGGCCAGAAGATCTGGACGAGCTTCGGCGCGGTCGCCGACTACTGCTACCTCATCTGTCGCACTCGTACCGACGGCCCGCCGCACGCGGGCATCAGCGAGGTCATCGTGCCGATGAACACACCCGGCATCGAGGTCCGACCGATCAAGGACATGACCACGAACCGACACTTCAGCGAAGTGTTCTTCACCGACGTGCGTGTGCCCGTGGCGAACCTCGTAGGCGTGGAAGGTGCTGCGTTCAAGCAGACGATGAAGCAACTCGAGCACGAGCGTGGAGGCATCGACCGACTGGTCAGCAACCACGCGCTGTACCTGATGGCGCTCGAACGGGCCGACAAGAACGACCCCGTTGTGCGCGACGAGATCGCCCGCATCGAGATCGCGTATCGCATCGGCCGAATCCTCGTGGTCCGCGAAGTGCTGAAGCAGGCGCCCGCCGGCTTCAGCGCTGCCACGAAGTGCTTCTGCACCGAGCACGAGGTGCGTGTCGCCGACTTCGTGGCGAGAGTCTTCGGCATGGAGGCCACGTTGTGGGACGACATGACGAAGGGTCTCGTCTACGCCCCCGGCTACACGATCATGGGTGGCACGTCGAACGTCATGCGCAACATCCTCGGCGAGCGAGTGCTGGGCCTCCCGCGCTGACTACGGTTCGGCCATGGCCGATCTGTTGGAACTCTCGTCGCGCATCATCGACAGCGGAATCACCGATCAACCGGTGAATCGTGTCACCAACGAGTTGAGCGAGGTGTCCGACGGCATCGCCATGGTCGAGAGCTTCAGCCATTGCGTGGCGGTCCGCACCGACGACGGCCTCGTGTGTTTCGACTCGTCGGGCGTGGCCACCGGGCAGGCGGTGCGCGAGTCACTGCGCGGTTGGGACGAGCAGCGCGTCAGTCACCTCGTCTACACACACGGCCATGCCGACCACGTCGGTGGAAGCTCATTCTTCGCGGACGACCGGCCGGTGGTGGTCGGCCACGA
>JANMFL010000059.1:0-5405 GCA_031377945.1 Acidimicrobiaceae bacterium
GGCGAGCTCGACGGCTATCCGGTGTTCGCCAAGAACGGCCGGTACGGGCCGTACGTGCAGTGGGGTTCACCCGACAACTTGCCGCCCGGGCTGGAGAAGCCACGGATGGCCAGCCTGTTCAAGACGATGGTGCTCGAGAGGGTCACCGTCGCCGAGGCCGAGGAGTTGCTGCAGTTGCCGCGCACGTTGGGCGTCGATCCGGCCGATGGTGAGACGATCACGGCGAACAACGGTCGCTACGGGCCGTACGTGCAGAAGGGCAAGGACTTCCGGAACATCACGAGCGAGGAGCAACTGCTCACGATCTCGCTCGACGAAGCCGTGCAGATCTTCAGCCAGCCGAAGGTGTTCCGTCGCGGTGGCGGTGCCAACCTCGCGGCGAAGGGACCGTTGAAGGAGTTCGGCACCGACCCGATCAGCGGCAAGGCCGTGGTGGCCAAGGACGGCAAGTTCGGGGTGTACGTCACCGACGGCGAGACGAACGCGTCGTTGTCGAAGGGCGATCGGCTCGAGGCCATGCTGCCCGAGCGCGCCTACGAACTGCTCGCCGTCCGCCGTGAGGCGATCATCGAGAAGGGCGGCGCTCCGGCCAAGAAGGCTGCGGCCACCAAGCGGGCCGCGGCGAAGAAGGCCGCACCGGCGAAGAAGGCAGCCGCCAAGAAAGCGCCGACCAAGAAAGCTGCAGCGAAGAAGGCGTGAGCCACCATCCTCGGTCGCTCAACCGAGGATCATCACCAACACCACGCCGACGGCGACCAGCGCACTGGCGACGTACTCGGGGCGCGTGTGCCGATCGTGGAACCACCACCGCGACACTGCGAACGTGAACAGCAACTCGACCTGACCGAGCGTGCGCACCTTGGCGGCGTTCTCGAGCGACAGCGCGATGGCCCATCCGGCCGAGCCACAGACGCTGAGTACGCCGACCACAGAACTACTGCGCCAGTGGACCACTGTCAGACGCAGTTGCTCGCGCTCGCGGACGAGCAGGTAGCCACCGTGGACGACGGTCTGGATGGTGTTCATCACGGCCAGCGTCACCAGCGCGCGCATCACCGGAGGACTGTCGGTCAAGGCCTTCGTCGCACCGCGGATGCCGATGGAGGCGAGACCGAACAGCCCTCCCGCGGCAAGGCCGAACCAGGCAGCGGGCTCGCGCAGCGCGGCGAGCGACAGTCCTCGGCCCTTGGTGGCCAGCAGTGTGACGCCCACCATGCACACCAGGGCGCCGATCCACCCGCCCCAGGCCAACGGTTCGCCGAGCAGCACGGTCGAGAACACCGCCACCTGCACGACCTCGGTCTTCGAGAAGACCGTGCCGGTGGCGAAGTCGCGCGCGTCGAAGGCGCGGATGAGGAACACGGTGCCCAGGATCTGGGCGATGCCACCGCCGGCGATGACCGGCCAGAAACGCGGCTCGATGTTCGGCCAGGTCACCCCGGCTCGCCATGCCACGAGCACGGCCAACGCCGACAACGGCGCGCCGTAGAGGTAGCGCACGAAACCCGCTCCGCTGACGGACAGCAATGCCCGCAGGCGGTGCTGGAGGGCCGTCCGCGACGTCTGGAACGCGGCGGCGACAAGGGTGACGGGGATCCACATCGTGTCTCACATTTCGGGATGATAATCTCATTCACAGCGTAGCGCACCGCGGTCGATATGGTGCGCCCCGATATGGTGCGCCCCGATATGTCGACCGGCCGGTACATCGCCTTCGAGGGCGCCGAAGGGTGCGGAAAGAGCACCCATGCCGCGCGTCTCGCACAGGCGCTCGACGCGGTGCTCACCCGCGAGACCGGCGGCACGGACATCGGTCTGCGGATCCGCGAGATCCTGCACGACACCAAGGTCACCCACCTCTCGCATCGCGCCGAAGCCCTGCTCGCCGCGGCCGATCGCGCCCAGCACATCGAGCAGATCGTCGCCCCTGCGCTGGGTGCCGGCCGACACGTCGTCAGCGACCGAACGGTGTACTCCACGCTGGCCTATCAGGGGTACGGCCGAGGGCTGGACCTGGCGGAAGTGCGGCGCATCAACGAGTGGGCGGTCGATGGCCATTGGCCCGAACTGGTGCTGCTGCTCGACGCGCCCACCGAGGTGCTCGAGCGTCGCATGCGTGGCCGCCAGCTCGACCGGTTCGAGCGCGAAGACCCCGGATTCCACCAGCGCGTGCGCGACGGGTTCCGCACCATGGCCGTCGAGGAGGCCGATCGCTGGGTCGTCATCGACGGTTCCGCCGACGTCGAGGCCGTGGCAACCGCCATCCGCCGCGCCGTGAGCGACAGGTTGAGCCTGTAGATGTTCGCCGAGTACACCCGCTCGGTCTGGGACGGCGTCATCGGTCAACCGCGAGCGGTCGCCTCGCTCACCCACGCCGCCGGATCGCCCGTACACGCCTATCTGTTCGCCGGACCTCCCGGGTCCACGAAGGACGAGGCCGCCCGAGCGTTCGCCGCCCTCCTGCTGGCCGGAGTCGATGACGCGGACGCACGCGACGCCCGACTGGCGCTCGCCGGCGAGCACCCCGACGTCAGCGAGATCCGCCGCGCCGGCGCCACGATCAGCAAGGACCAGGTGTCCGACGTCATCCGCGCTGCATCGTTGGCACCCGTCGAGGGCAGCCGCAAGGTGATGATCCTGCACGAGTTCCACCTGCTCGACGCCACCGGCGCGGCGCGCCTGCTGAAGACGCTGGAGGAACCGCCCGCCAGTGCGATCTTCGTCGTGCTCGCCGACCAGGTGCCACCCGAACTGGTCACCATCGCCTCGCGCTGCGTACGGATCGACTTCTCGGCGGTCGCCGACGCCGACATCCGCGACGTACTCGTCGCCGAGGGCGTTTCCCCCGAGCAAGCCGTGCTCGCCGCGCAGGCGGCCGAGGGCAACCTCACCCGTGCCCGGGTGTTGGCCAGCGACCCTGCGCTGGTGCAGCGTCGTGCCGCATTCGCGTCCATCCCCCACCGCCTCGACGGCACCGGCAACACCGTGGTCGCCCTGTGCGCCGAGGTGAACGGTCTCATCGAGGCAGCCGCGGCACCGCTCGGCGAGCGCCAGGCCAAGGAGGTCGACGAGCTCGAGCAACGGGTGGCGGCGATGAAGGGCGAGCGCGGCAGCGGCCGCAAGCAGCTCGAGGAGCGGCACAAGCGCGAGCAGCGCCGCCACCGTGTCGACGAGCTGCGCAGCGGCCTGGCGGTGATCGCCGGCACCTACCGCGATGCGCTCGTCGACAACACGCTGAGCCGGCCCGAGGCCGCCGTCCACGCCGTGCAACGCGTGCACCAAGCGCTCGAGGCCCTCGAACGGAACCCGAACGAAACGCTGTTGCTGCAGTCCCTGCTGCTCGACCTGCCCTCGCTGCCCGGCCGCTGATCAGGGCGCGAATCGGGCCCGTGAATCGGGTGGGCGCTTCCCGGACCGACCGCTAGCATTGCTGGCTGCGCCCAGGTAGCTCAGTCGGTAGAGCAACGCACTCGTAATGCGTAGGTCAGGAGTTCGATTCTCCTCTTGGGCTCCAGCTCGATGGTGGTCGCCCGACCGCTGGTCTCAGTGCGGCCGCTGCAGCCGGTGCATCGCTCGCTGGAGCGTGCCCCGAGGATCGCGGCGCAGCCGGCGCAGGCGAGCCGTCGGGCTGCTGAGCGAGGCCAACTGTGCACGATGCTGCTCGTCGATCTCGGAATTCACCTCGCGCCCGTACACGTCGTCGAACGACGGTCGACCCGACTTTCGGGCCACGGGAGGCTCCCGGCGCACCTTCTGCAGGACCGCCACGCTGTCGTAGATGTGGATCGCGTCGATCGTGCGCGTCCAGTCGTTCACCTGGAAGTCCGCATCGCGCGAGTGGAACGCATGCATGTCGTCCATGCGTTCGTACAGCCAGGCCATGAACGTCTGCGGTTGCCCTCGGCCAGCTCCGTACGCGGCCCAGTAGTTCGAGTGCAGATCTTCCACGATGTACACACCGCCGTCGGCCAGATGCGGCCACAGGTGGATGATGCTCGCGATCTGATGCTCGGGGAGGTGGCTCCCGTCGTCGAGCACGATGTCGAACGACGGGTGCCGAGCGGTGAGCGTCGCCAGGAACGCGGGGTCCGACTGATCGCCGACCAGCACCTCGATGCCCGTCGCCGCGAGTTCGACCACGCGGGGTTCGATGTCGATACCGACGATCGTGGAACGCCGTCCGAGGTGATGACGCCACATCTCGAGCGACCCGCCGTGCGACACACCGATCTCGAGCATCGTGACCGCGCGGCCGCGATACGGGCGAAGGTACTGCTCGTATATCGGGAAGTAGTGCAGCCACTTGTGCATCAGCCGCCCGTCGTTGTGGTCGAAGTACCAGCGAAGGCCTCGGGTCGGTCGGCGGATCTGCATCGGAGAAGCCTAGATGCGCACCAACCAGCACCTCGATGCCCATCGGCGGCGGGCTCGGCCATGGGCCCCTTCCGCGTCCGACAGCAGGGACCTCCGGCCCTGCGCAAGGTGCCCTTCGGCCCGAACCGGACCCCCAGGAGGAAGGGCTACCGTCGCGAGCACACGACGAATGCAGGGGGTATCCCGGTGACGAGCTTCCCGACCGAGCGGATTCACAACGTGGTCCTGGTGGGCCACGCGGGTGTCGGCAAGACCACGCTGGCAGAGGCACTGCTGGTCCGAGCGGGCGCGATCCCCAAGGCCGGCAAGGTCGACGACGGCACCAGCGTGCTCGACTACGAGCCCGAGGCACAGAAGGCGCGCATCTCGATGTCGCTCGCCGTCGCCCCGTTCGAGTGGACCGCGACCGACGGCAACACCTACAAGGTGAACCTGCTCGACACCCCCGGCAGCATCGACTTCGCCGGCGAGGTGGACGCCGCGATGTCCGTTGCCGACCTCGCCGTGTTCGTCGTCAGCGGGGTCGAGGGCATCGAGCCGCAGACCGAACTGCTGTGGCGTCGGGCCGCCGCGATGCAGTTGCCGCGGATGGTCTTCGTCAGCAAGGAGGACAAGGACCGGGCCGACTTCCACTCCGTCCTCGACCAGTTGAAGGTCGCGTTCGGCAGCGGCATCGCCCCGCTGGAACTGCCCCTCGGCGAGGCCGCCTCGTTGCACGGTGTGGTCGACGTGCTGTCCGAAGCGGCACTCGACTACGACGCCAACGGCGGACACCGTTCCGAACCGGTGCCGGCCGACGTGGCAGACGAGGAGCACTCGCTGCACGACGCGCTGGTGGAGGAGATCGTGTCGGGCGACGACGACCAACTCGAGCGGTACCTGTCGGGCGACACCCCGAGTGTCGCCGAGCTCGAGCGAACGTTGGCCCGCGAGGTGCTCGACTGCGTCGAGTTTCCCGTGCTGCTGGGTTCGGCGACCACGGGCGTGGGCATCGACCGTCTGGCCGACCTGCTCTGCGAGCTGAGCCCCAC
>JANMFL010000060.1:0-7063 GCA_031377945.1 Acidimicrobiaceae bacterium
GTTGTCGGCGGCCATCGAGGCGTTCGAACCCGTTCGAGCGCAACAGCAACAGGCCCTCACCGAGCTCGAACGGCAGGCAGTGGCCGCCACCGAGGCGCGCACGCACGCCGAAGCTGCCGCGCAGCGGTTCACCGACGCCCGGGCGCATCGTCGGGTGTTGCAGCAGTTGGCCACCACGGCGGATCAGGTGAGGGCCGACGAGGTGGCGGTCGCGGCATCGCGTCGTGCCCGGCCGGTGACCATCGTGGCCCGGAAGGCGGCGGCCGCCCAGGTGGCCGCCGAACTCGCCGCCGAGGCACTCGACCGGCTGCGGGTCACCGTCACCGAGGGTTTCGCCGATCTCGACCGCCCCCAGCCCGTGTTCGATGCCTCCTCGGTGGTCGCGGCGGTGCAGCAGGTGGCGCACGAACTCGGCGAGCAGGCCACGCTGCTGGCGGGTGCGCGCAAGAAGGCGCACGAGGTCGACGAAGCGCGTGTCCGCGCCGATCGTTCGGCGGCCACGCATGCAGCCCTCGCCGAACGGGTCGAGCAGCTGCGCGCACGAACCGACATGGCCGCCGCTGCGGTGGCCGATCTGGAGCCGGCGGCCGGACTGGCGCTGCCCCGGCAGCTGCAGCTGGGCGAGGCCTCGAAGCGGGTGGCCACTGCCCGACAGTTGCTCGACGCCGAGGGGAAGGCCGCCGCGGCCGAGGCGAGCGCCGTCGAACTGCACGACGTGTATCACCGGGTCATGGAGCAGTTCATCGCCGCTGCGGCGCCGCGCCTGGCTGCCGCCCTGAGCGACGGAGAGGCGTGCCCGGTGTGCGGCTCGTCCGAGCATCCGCAGCTCGCGTCGTCCCACGGCTCGGCTGCCATCGACATCGCTGCGGTCGACCGGGCACGCGGCGACGAATCCGCTGCCACCGCCACCGCCGCCTCACATCGGTCGGTCGCTGCCGCCTTGCGCGAGTCGCTCGGTGCCGCGGCCGATCAGTCCCTCGACGAGTTGCGCGCCGCCGAGGTGGTCGCCGCCGAGGCGTTGAAAGATGCGCAGCGGGCCGACGCCGCCCTCGACGCCGCCCGAGCTGCCGTGGTGTCGGCGCAGTCCGAGCTCACGTCGGCGATCGTCGCCGAGGTCGACCACGGCAAGTTGCTGGCCGCGCTCGCCGCCCAGGTCCAGCTCGCCGACGAGGAAGCCCAGCGTCTTCGCGACCTGGTCGCGAACATCGACGCCGAGCAGTTGCAACTGCACACCGGCACGGTGGCCACGCTCACCGCAGCCACCCGCGATGCCGGGGCCACGTTCGAGGCCGCCACCGTCCGGGCCACCGCGCTCGGCGAGATCTCTGTGGCGCTCGCCGATGCACTCGCCGACAGCGGCTTCCCCTCGGTCGACGATGCCCACGACGCGCTGCTCGATCCCGCCGACGAATCGGCGCGCGAGCATGGTGCGGCCGAGTGGCACCGCCGACAGGTCGAGTCCACCACGATCCTGGCGCAGTTGCAGCAGCTCGGCATACCCGACGCGTTGCCGGATCTCGACGCGGTGCGCTCGTCGTCGGCCGACCTGGACCGCGAGGCGAAGCAGGCTGCGGCACGGTTCACCACGGCCGCCGATGCGCTGCGCCGGTCGCGGGTCGAGTTGCGAATGGCCGTCGACGTCGCTGCCGGCTCCGCCGAGTTGCGTCGCCGGCGCGACACCGCGCGCATCGTGTTCCGTACCTGCAACGGCGAAGCGGGGATGCGCGTCAAACTCGAGCGCTGGGTGCTGGCGAGCGAGCTCGAGCGAGTCACCGAGGCGGCGAACGAGCACCTCGGGACGATGACCCATCATCGGTACCGCCTGGCGCGTGTCACCGGGCACAAGGGTGGGCTCGGCCTGGAGGTGTTCGATGCGCACACCGGCCGTCCGCGGGCCACGGGGTCGCTGTCGGGTGGCGAACAGTTCCAGGCATCGCTCGCCCTCGCGTTGGGCTTGGCCGACGTCGTCAGCCGCGGCGGCAGCGGCAACGGCAAGCGCTTCGAGGCACTGTTCGTGGACGAGGGCTTCGGAGCGCTCGACCCCGATGCGCTCGACGACGCCATCACCGCCCTTCACCAACTCCAGTCCACCGGGCGAATGGTCGGTGCCATCACCCACGTCGAAGCGATGAAGCAGCAGCTCCACGTCGGCATCGAGGTGGCAGCGCTGTCCGACGGCCGCGGCTCCACCCTCACCGTGCACCCATGAGCCAACTGCTGCACCTCCACCATGCCGACGATCTCGAGCCGCTGCTCGATGCGCTCGCCGCGGTCCTCGCCGAGCCGCCGGCGGATCCGTTCACTCCCGATCTGGTCGTGGTCCCCGCCGCGGGTCTGCGCGATGTCGCCATGGTGGGGCTCGGCCGCCGGCTCGGCGCCAGCGCACCTGGTGCGGGCGACGGCATCGCAGCGAACGTCGAGTTCCTGTTCCCGGGCCGGTTCATGGCCCGAGCCCTGGGCGACACCACCCGCGACGGAGACCCCGAAGGTGACCCGTGGCGACTGCCCCGTCTCACGTGGTCGGTGCTCGACGAACTGGCGACCGGTTCGGTCGAGGTGCCCGGCGGTGGCATCGAGGACCCCTGGTCGTTGGCGCGACGCATCGCCGACCTGTTCGACCGCTACGCGACACAACGACCCCGCCTGATCGAGGGCTGGGCACGTGGCATCGACGGCGACGGGACGTTCCGTGAGGACGGCACCGAGACGTTGCTCGGGCCTGCACACCGCTGGCAGGCGCACCTGTGGCGCGCAGTGCGGGCGCGCATCGGCACGCCCAGCCCGCCCGAGCGGTTGCCCGATCTGTTGCGCGCGATCGACGTGATCCGGCCGAACCTGCCGCAGCGGCTGGCGGTGTTCGGCGTGGGGGCGCTCGCGCCCACGATGGTGCAACTGCTCACTGCGTTGTCCAACGAGCGCGCGGTGCACGTCTTTCTCCGTCACCCGTCGATGGCGGCGTGGGCGGCCTCTCCACACCGACTGAGCGGCGGGTTGAACCCGCGGGCCAACGTCGATGTCACCATCGCCACGCAGCACCCGCTGCTCGCATCGTGGGGTCGTCCGTCGCTCGAAGCTCGGGCGCTGTTGAACGGCAACCCCGCCGTCGACGACATCCCGCACCACACCGGGCACCACACGGGGCGTCCGGCGTCGCCACCGTCGCTGCTGCAGGCGTTGCAGCTCGCGGTGCAGTCCGACGCCGCCCCCGCTCCGGCAGCGGTCACCGGCGTCGACGGCTCGCTGCAAGTGCACGCCTGCCACGGCGAGGTCCGTCAGCTCGAGGTGCTGCGCGACGCGCTCGGGCATCTCTTCGCCGCCGACCCCACGCTGCAGCCCCACGACGTGCTGGTGCTGTGTCCCGACCTGCCTCGTTTCGCTCCGCTCGTGCAGGCCGTCTTCGCCCGCGGGGCGCTGCCGGTGCCCGTGCGGGTGGGCGACCGGTCGCTCACCACCGACGAACCCATCATCGCCGCCCTGCAGGCGTTGCTGGGTCTCGCGGCAGGGCGGGCCACGTTGTCGGAGGTCTTGTCGTTGGTGCAGTTCGAGCCGGTACGGCGGCGGTTCGGCTGGACCACCGACGACGTCGAGCAACTCGCCGGGTGGTGCGATCGGCTCGGGGCGAAGTGGGGGTTCTCGGCCGACCACCGGCAGGCGTGGGGCCTGCCCGCCCACCTGTCCGCCGGTACGTGGCGGGCCACCATCGATCAACTGCTCGCCGGTGTGGCGATCGCAGCCCCCACCCCGCGCCTGGTCATCGGCGACGTCGCACCGTTCGACGACCTGTCCACGAACGAGTTCGCGCTCGTCGGTTCGCTCGCCGATCTGCTCGCCCGCCTGGTGGATCTGCATGCCGCCATCGCCGACGAGCGACCGGTGGCCGACTGGGTGGCCCTGTTGCACTCGGTGGTCGACGAGTTCTGCGCCGCCGACCCGGACGAACCGTGGCGACGACAGCAGGTCCATCGCGAACTCACCGACATCCTCCGCGCCGCACGGCGTCCGCACGGCGACTCCACGTGCGAGGTGCCGATGTCCCTGGTCGGGCTGCGCGCTCTGCTCGACGACACACTGTCCGAGCGCCCCGGTCGGCTGCCACTGCGCAGCGGTGCGGTGACGGTGAGCTCGATGGTGCCGCAGCACGGTGTTCCCGCGCGCGTGGTGTGCCTGCTCGGCCTCGACGACGGTTCGGTTCGCAGCGGCACCTTCGACGGCGACGACGTCCTCGGCCTGCGGCCCTGCGTCGGCGAGCGCCACCCGCGGCACGAGAGCCGGCAGTTGTTGCTCGACGCCGTGTTGTCGGCCCGCGAGCGGTTGCTGATCACCTGCAACGGTGCCGACCTGACGACGAACAAGGAGGTTCCGTTCATCGTCCCGTTGGTCGAACTGCTCGATGCGGTGCGTCCGCTGCTCGGCGCCCAACCGCTCCCCGTCGTGCGCCATCCGCGGCACGGGTTCAACGAGCGAGCGCTGCCGTTCACGTTCGATCCGTCCATGCTCGAGGCGGCGCAGGCTCGTCGCTCCGCGCGCAGCGTCACCGAGCAATCCATGGTGTCACCGTGGTTGCTGGCCACCGAGCCGGTGGGTGTCGTCGAACTCGCGATGCTGCTCGAGGTGGTCACCAACCCGGCGCGCACCTACCTGCAGCGCCGGCTCGACATCGCCGTACCGCCCGAAGCATCGGTCACCGACGACGGCCTCGCCCTCAGCGTCCTGCCACTCGCGACCAGCTCGCTCGGTCGCGAGTTGCTCGGTGTGCGCCGCCGCGATGGCGCCGCCGACCAGTGGCAGGCCGCGGCCCGGCTGAACGGTGCGCTGCCGCCAGGCGAGCTGAGCACTGCCGCATTGCAACGGGTCCGCGACGAGATCGATGCCATCGAGTTCGAGGCCGCGAACTGGGGCGTGCCCCTGATCGGGGGCGACGAGGTCGCCGTCGACCTTCGCTGCCGCGCCGACATCGACGGCGTGGCGTGCGAGGTGCCACTCCGAGGCATGGTGCGTGGCATCGTCGATCGAGCCGGTGGCACGTGCATCGTCGACCTCCGCTTCGCCAGGCCGAAACCATCCATGCGACTCGCGATGGCACTCCAGATCGCGGTGCTGCAGTTGCAGCAGCCCGACACCGCCTGGTCCGGCATCGTCATTCCGCGTGGCGCCGACGAGTCTGCGAAGCCGGCGGGGTACGGATTGCGCATCCGAGGGGCACGCGGCGCGCGTCGTGAACACGCCGAAGCACTGGTGGGAATGGCGCTGCAATTGCTGGTCTGGGCTCGTCGCGACGCCGTGCCGTTCTTCGATCGTGCCTCGGCCGATCTCGCCACGGGTGCCATCAGCGCCATGTACGGCAGCCTCGAGAGCGATGTGCTGAATCGGCACGTGTCGTTGTTGTGGCCCGAAGTCTCGGTCGAGGGGCTGCTCGCCGACCCTGTGCTCGAGTCCGACCCGTTGCGCGATCTGCGGCTCGGCGAGTCGCGTGCACAGGCGGTCGCGCGCTGGGTGTGGGACACCATGAATGCGACGGTCGAACGCGTCGGAGTCGATGGCGCGGTCGTCGGCGTTGGCGGTGGGCGATGACCGAGCTGCTCGATCTCACCGGCCCCCTCCCCAGCGGTCGTCTGGTCGTCGAGGCCAGCGCCGGCACCGGGAAGACCTACTCGCTCAGCGCGCTCGTGGTGCGCCATGTCGCCGAAGGGATGGAGGCGTCGTCGCTGCTCGTCGTCACGTTCACGCGGGCCGCAGCCGCCGAACTGCGCGACCGAACCCGCTCGGCCCTCGTCAAGGGGCTCGCCGCACTCGATGCCGGTGCGGCTCCCGACGACCAGCCGTGGATGTCCGTCCTGCTCGAACCCGCCGAGCTGCACGACGAGCGTCGTGAACGACTGCACCGCGCCATCGCGACGTTCGACGATGCCACCATCACCACCATCCACGGCTTCTGCCAACAGGCGCTGCGGCAGCTCGGGTTGCGCGCCGGAACCGGGCTGCAGGCCGAACTGGGCGACAGTACGGCCGAGATCATCGACGAGGTGTGCCGCGATCTGCTCGTGGCCGAGCTGTGCGTCGTGCCGTCGGCGCTCAGCTGGAACGCGAAGAAGGACAGCGCCCCGGCGCGCGTCTTCACTGCCGTGCGCGAGGCCGTCACGGCGATGCTCGGCAATCCTGGCGCCACGGCCGTCCCCGACCTGTCGACGGCCACGCCCGCCAAGGCCGACACGCCCGAGCGGTTGGCGCGGTGGGTCGAACTGGTCCACGAGGGAGTGCACGAGGTGGGGGTCCGCCGGCGTGCGCGCCACGAACTGGGCTACGACGACCTGGTCACCGGCCTGCGCGATGCCGTCACCAACCCGGTCACCGGCCCCACGGTGGTCGCCGAGCTGGCCGAGCGGTACCGGCTGGTGCTGGTCGACGAGTTCCAGGACACCGACCCCGTGCAGTGGGCGATCTTCGCCACCGCGTTCTCGGGACATCTGGTCACCGTGGGCGACCCCAAGCAGGCCATCTACCGTTTCCGCGGGGCCGACGTGCAGGCCTACCTGCAGGCCACCGACGGTGTGCCCACCGTGCACCTGGGTACCAACTTCCGCAGTGATGCCCAGCTGGTACGCGCCACCAACGAGCTCATCCGCGATGTGCAACTCGGCGATCCCCGCATCGTCGGCACGGCCGTCGAGCCGTCGCCGCGCGCCGCGGAGAACTCGCTCTCGCCCGGACTGCCGATGCAGATCCGCTGGGTGCCCGACTCGCCGCAGTTCCGCCCGACGCGCGACTTCTCGGGGCCCCTTGCTCGGCGGGCCATCGTCGGCGACGTGGTCCAGCAGATCGTCGAGTTGCTCACCGCACATCGCATCGACGACCGCCGCGTGCGCCCCGGCGACATCGCCATCCTCGTGCCCTCGCACTCGGTCGCCGAGCAGATGGTGCGCGCACTCGACCGCGCCGACATCCCGTCGGTGCGCACCCGAACCGGCTCGGTGCTGCAGACACCTGCTGCCGATCAGTGGTCGCTGCTCCTCGCCGCCCTCGAACGGCCCTCGCACGCCCCTACGGTGCGCGCTGCGGGGCTCAG
>JANMFL010000063.1:0-16974 GCA_031377945.1 Acidimicrobiaceae bacterium
TGCCGCGTTGCACGACGCGGTCACCAACCCTCCCGAGAACGCATCCGACGACGACGTCGACGAACTGATCGAGACGGTCAAGGGTGCCGACCCACGCGAGGCCAAGGACGCGGCCAACCGCTGGCGCGAGATCCACGCCGCCGAAACCGAAGAACAAGCCGAGGAACGCCGCTACCAGAAACGGTCGTTCCGGATGACGGCCCCGTGTGACGGGTTGGTCACCATCAACGCCACACTGCCGACGCTCGAAGCGCGGCAGGTGTACGCGTCGGTCAACCACATCGCCGGCGAACAATCCAAGAACGACACCCGCACCAACGAACAACGCTTGGCCGACGGGCTGATCCAGCTGGCGACTGCGTACGCGAAGGGTCAGGTCAACGGCGGACGCGAGAACCCCAACCTGCTCATCACCTTCTCCGTCGAATCCTTGCTGGGTGATTCGAACGAGCCTGGCGTGACGTCGTGGGGTGACCGCATCCCCGCCCACATCGTGCGACGCATGGCCGAACACGCCAACCTGCAACGCCTGCTCACGACCGGCACGCACGTCCTCGACCTCGGGCGAAGTGAGCGGTACGCGACGTTCCATCAGTACACCGCCCTCGTCGCCCGCGACGGTGGTTGTCGATGGGACGGGTGTCGCATCCCACCGGCATGGTGCGAGATCGACCACCTCACCGACTGGATCCTCGGCGGTGCAACCGACCTCGACGAACTCGTCATGTGGTGCAGTCATCACCATCACGAGAAGCACCGACCCGGCGTGAAGGTCATCGGCAACGCCCACAACCTGCAACTCCAGCTGGCCGACGGCACGATCATCAACTGCCCACCCAAGACCGTCTCCAGGAACTTCAGTTCGCGCGAACAGCCCGACCAGCCGGAACGGCCCGAGCAGGGTGACCTGTTCGGGGACGGGCCACCCGGGCGAACAAGCCAGGCGGCGGCCTGACCAACACGCGCCGAGCACACCGACCACCACCAGCCGGTCGTGCAACACCCACCAGGGAACCCGCGCCTCGGCGCGGGTGTCGGCGCGTCCATAGGGTGACGGCATGCAGCTGACACCGCGGTACGACTCGCCACCGGTGCTCGCCCTCGACGGGCCGCCTGGTGCGATCGCCGAACCAGCGATTCGCCAACAACGACGTCTGGTCGACACGTTGGCCGGCCTCACCGACGAGCAGTGGGAGCACCCCAGTCGCTGCGACGGCTGGTCGGTACGCGACGTCGCCGTGCACCTGCACGCGGTCCACGGCTTCTGGCAGATCTCGGCTGCGCAGGGCCTGAAGGGTACGCCGACCCGATTCCTCGCCACGTTCGACCCGGTCGCATCGCCACCGCAGATGGTCGCCGCGGCCCCACCGGTGAGCAACGACGAACTGGTCGAGCGGATGCGCACGTCGACGGCGGCGCTCGAGACCCAGTGGCGGGCGTTCACCGACGCCGACTGGACCGCACTGGCCGAAGCGCCGCCGGGCCACATCAGCATCAGCGCCATCGTGCACCACGCCCTGTGGGACAGCTGGGTACACGAACGCGACATGCTGCTGCCGTTGGGCATCACCCCCGCGGTCGAGGACGACGAGGTGGCCGCGAGCCTGCGCTACGTCGCCGCGCTCGCCCCCGCCTTGGGCATCTGTCGCGGCGGCAACGCGCACGGATCGTTCGCCATCGACGCCGGCCACGTACAGGCGGTGATCGACATCGGTGACGCTGTGCAGGTCCGCACCGGTACCGGCGCGGACACCGTGGACACCGCGGACCCGGCCGCGGACCCGGCCGCGGGCATGGTGCTGCGCGGCGACCCCGTCGAACTGCTCGAGGTGCTCAGCTTCCGCACCCCCTGGACGCTGCAGCCGCCCGCCGACTCGGCGTGGATGCTCACCGGGTTGGCGCACACGTTCGACCTCGACGACTGACGGCGACGGATGAGCGACGGATGAGCGACACCCGCCGCGAATCGGGGTCGCTGTAGGAGGCGATCAGATCTTCGTTCGATGCGCTCAGTGACGGGCCCTGCTGCATCATCGCCCAGCCGACGACGTGCAATGCCGCGAAGACGATCCCTGTGATCGCCGCCCAGAGCCTCGTTCCGCTGCCTCGACCTCACCGTTCACGCTGTCTCCTCGATTCCACCCAGGCATACTGGTGGCCACGCCCCTCTAGCTCAATGGTTAGAGCAGTGGACTTTTAATCCATTGGTTCAGGGTTCGAGTCCCTGGGGGGGCACCGGATCACCCGAGGTGACGATTGGCTTCAGATAGACCGCCTCGTAGGTGCGCAGCTCGAAGCCGAGGCCGGTGTACACGTGGAACGCGCCGCCCGGGTTGTTGGTGTCGACGCCGAGCACGGCCTCGGTCATCCCTCGCTCACGGAGCACGAGCAGGCTGCGCGCGAGCAGGGCGCTGGCGATGCCTCGGTTGCGCCAGTCGCGATGCGTGGAGATGTACTCGGTGTAACCGCGGAGGTAGCCACGCTCGGCGTTCTCCTCGGGGTTGATGAACGGCTTGACCTGCCCGACCACCTCGTCACCCGCCCAGGCCACCTGCCAGAGCGTGTGGTCCGTCAGCGGGTCCTCCATCATCCGTTCGATCTCGTCGGACGAGGCCTCGTGGAAGTCCCACTCGCCGCGGAACGCCTCATCGTGGACCTCGAGGATGTGGCGAACCTGATCGGCGGTCACCGGGCGGACTTCCACGCCGTCGGGCAGGGGCAGGTCGGGGACGTCGTCGAGGTGCGGGCGCTGCAGCGACGCACCCCACTGGGCGGCGACGTAGCCGAGTTGCTCCAGCCACGCGGCCTCGCCGGTCGGCGCCAGACCCGGACCGGGATGGTGCGCGTCGGCGCGGTAGCGGGCCGGGCCGAACGCCGCGGCGCGCTCGGCCATGTGCCGTTCGACGCCCGCCACGACCGCGGTGTACATCGCCTGGTCGAGGTGCTCCGGCCGGACCGGGACGAACACGACGCAGTCGCGTACACCGGACTCGAGGTCGACGTGGGTGGTGCGCGTGTACCCGACCGGCTCGCCCGCTGTCGTGCGGAACAGGGCGATGTCGCGATCCGGGTCGCAGTCGGTGAGGTGCGCGTAGGTCGAGCGCATCTGGTCGAGCGTCGGTCGCTCGTCGAGGCCGGACCGCTCACGGTGTGCGATCAGCGACCCGAGCATCTCGGGCAGGTCGGCGGGCCCGGCGTATGGCCGGGCGACGTACCCGGTGGGGAGGTCGAAGCGCTCGGCGAGGTGCATGCACGAACCGTAAGCCCGACGCGGGCTCGTCCGCACGGGGTTTTCCGAGTCGCCGCCGACGAACGAGGCACCATCTGTCGACCACGTCAGCCGGGCGCCGCTCAGTCGGTGGCGTACAGCACCATTGCCTGTCGGGTGTCGATGTACTCCTCGAGCCGGGCGATGCGGCCGCCCTCCACCCAGAAGCGGATCATCGCCGGCATGTGCAACGGGCCACCCTTGGCCTGGCCGACGAGCACGTGCTGCTGCACGAACCCACCGGGGGCGGTGAAACGGCGGATCTCGGTGTACTGCAGCCCGGTGGCCCGGTGGTGCAGATCGACCAGGGTGCGCAGGTTGTCGTCGACGTTCTGGTCGACCTGGTCGAAGTTGTGCCAGATCTGCGCGTCGGGTGAATAGATGCTGCGCACGGCGTCGGCGTCGCCGGCTGCGATCGCCGCGACGAGGCGATCACCGATGCCATGCATCTCGGCGTCGGACATGGTGTCGGTCAGTTCGGACATGCGCGAACAGTACCGGTCCGTGGGTGGCACACTCACCGAGTGGGCCACGACCACTCGCACTCACACTCGCACTCACACGGCGCCACTCGGGCAGGTGCACGCCACGCCGGCCGTCTGAAGGTCGCGTTCGCGCTGATCGTCGCCTTCCTGGTCGTGCAGGTCGTGGTCGGCCTGGCGACGAACTCGCTGGCCCTGCTCAGCGACGCCGGCCACATGGCCACCGATGCGCTCGGACTGGGCATGGCGTTGGCCGCGATCACCGCCGCCAACCGCACCGATCACCCCGACCACCGCACCTTCGGGTTGTATCGGCTCGAGATCCTGGCCGCGCTGGCCAACGCCGTGCTGTTGTTCGCGGTGGCCGGCTACGTCCTCGTGGAGGCCGTGCTGCGGCTCACCGAGCCCGACCGAGCCGACGTCGCATCGGTGCCGGTACTGGTCGTTGGCGTGCTCGGCCTCGTCGTCAACGTCGTCGCGTTCCTGATGCTGCGCGACGGCGCGGCCGAGAGCATGAACGTGCGCGGCGCCTACCTGGAGGTGATGAGCGACATGCTCGGCTCGGTGGGGGTCATCGTCGCCGCCGGGGTGATGTGGGCCACCGGCTGGCACTGGGTGGACCCCGTGGTGGGCGCGGCCATCGGCCTGTTCATCCTCCCTCGGGCGTTCCGGCTGGGTCGCGACGCGGTGCGGGTGCTGGTGCAGGCCGCACCACCCGACCTCGACGTGCACGACATCGAGGACACGCTGATGTCCATCGACGGCGTCACCGGTGTGCACGACCTGCACGTCTGGACACTCACGAGCGAGATGCACGTACTGAGCGCACACGTGCAGGTCCACGATGAACAGCAGAATCGCCGCGTGCTCACCCAGGCCCAGGCCGCGCTCACAGAACGATTCGGGCTGTCGCACTCCACGCTGCAGGTCGAATGCGGTGACGGCGACTGCAACGACGTCGACTGGTGATGCTCGCAGCGCACTGATGCGAGCCGCGCACGCTCAGCGCGGGTAGGTGACCAACTCGGTGGCCTTCACCGCGGCCCACACCTGGTCGCCCTGGTGGATGTGCATCGTCGTCAACGCCGCCGGCGTGATCTCGGCAACGATCGGCAACGACCCCTCCAGCCGGACGCGCACCCGGTCGTGGTGGTGGTCGATGCCGGCCACCGTCGCCTGCCACACGTTGCGCTGACTGCCCTCGGGATGCGCCCAGTGCAGCGACACCGACTGCGGCCGGATGGCCAGGAACGCCGGGCCGTCGACGGGCTCGTCACCCACGACCACCGACCCGCCGGACTCGCCGGACCCACCCGACTCACCGGACTCACCGGACTCGGTCTCGGTCTCGAACACGCCGCCTCGCACCACGCCCGAGAGCAGGTTGATGCCCACCAGGTCGGCGACGTAGCGCGACCGAGGGTGCGCCGCGACCTCGGCGAGCGTGCCCTGCTGCACGACGACTCCGTCCTCGACGACCACGACGCGGTCGGCGAGCGCGTAGGCGTCGACGGGATCGTGGGTGACGACCACGGTGCAGCCGTCGAACCCGTCGAGGTGGGCGCGTAGATCGCGACGCACCTCACCACGGGTCCCGGCATCGAGCGCGGCGAGTGGTTCGTCGAGCAGCAGCAATCGCGGTCCGTACGCCAACGCGCGGGCGAGCGCGACGCGCTGTTGCTGTCCGCCGGACAGCGACGCGGGCCGACGGCCGGCGAACGACGCAAGCCCTACTCGCTCGAGCCATTCGTCGGCGGTGGTCCGCGCCGCCGAGGCCGCAGTGCCGCGGGCGCGCAGTCCGAAGGCCACGTTCTCGCGGACCGTGAGGTGCGGGAAGAGCAGATAGTCCTGGAACACGACGCCCACCGACCGATCGGCGGCTTCGACGAGCCGGTCGGCGGCGGGGTCGTCGAGGACGACCTCGTCGAGCACGATCCGACCGCTGTCGAGCGGCTGCAAGCCGGACAGGGCACGCAGCACCGTGGTCTTACCCGCTCCGTTCGGCCCCAACAGCGCGATGACTTCGCCCGGAGCGACCGAGAGCTCGACGTCGACCGAGAACTCGGAAAAGCCGACACCGACCCGCGCCTGCAGCCCGGTCACCGCGGGTCTCCCATCCATCGCTCACGGAGGCCGGCGAGCACACCGAAGCTGACGGCGATCATCACCAGGCTCAGGACCAGCGCCGCTTCGGGGTCGGACTCGAGCGCGAGGTAGATGGCGAGCGGCATGGTCTGGGTGCGGCCCGGCGAGTTGCCGGCGAACGTGATGGTCGCGCCGAACTCGCCGAGCGCGCGGGCCCAGGCGAGCACCGCGCCGGCCACCAGGGCCGGACGCACGGACGGCAGGGTGACGCGGCGGAACACGTACCAGCGCGAGCCACCGAGCGTGCGCGCCGCGTCGTCGACGCGGCCGTCGTGTTGACGAAGCGCGGCCTCGACCGTGAGCACCAGGAACGGCATGGCGACGAACGTCTGTGCCATCACCACACCGGCGGTGCTGAAGGGCAAGGTGATGCCGAACCAACTGTCGAGCCAACGGCCGAACAGGCCTCGCCGACCGAACGAGAAGAACAGCGCCACGCCACCGACCACCGGCGGCAGCACCATGCTGAGCGTGCACAGCGCGCGAACGAAGCGACGGCCGGGGAAGTGGACACGAGCCAACACCCATGCGAGCGGGACGCCGAACAGCAACGACAGCACCGCAGCGATGAGCGACGTGACGAGCGACAGCCGCAACGCGGTCCGCACCTCGCTGGTCGACAGCACCTCCCACAGCCGACTCCATGGAACACGCCAGAGGAGCCCGGCGAACGGCAGGGCGAAGAACGCGATGGCGACGAGTGCCAGGGCGACCGCGGCGGCGGGAGGGCGCTGCGCGCGGTCGCGTCGGTTCACGGCGCTCCGAAGCCGTACTGCTGAAGGATGCTCTGCCCGTCGGCCGACAGCACGTAGACGAGGAACGCGTTCGCCAGATCGGCGTTGGCCGCGTCCTTCGTCACCGCGATTGGGTAGATCGCCGTCACGTTGATGTCGTCGGGGATGTCGACCCCTTCGGCCCTGTCGGCTGCTGCGAGCACGTCGGTACGGTAGACGACGCCCGCATCGGCTTCCCCGAGGGTGACCTTGGTGACGATGCCCTTCACGTTCTCCTCCAGCGACACGGGGGTGACCTTCACCCCGGCCGCGTCGAACATCTGCTGGGTGTAGTTGCCGATCGGCACGTCGGGCGAGCACGCCACGACGAGCAGGTCGGGGTTGGCCAGGTCGGCGACGCCGGTGATGCCCTTCGGGTTGCCCTTGGCGACGATGATCTGCAGCTCGTTGGTGGCGAACGTCACCGGGTCTGCCGCAACGCCGATTCCCCCCACGAGCTTGTCCATGTTCTTCGTGTCGGCCGAGGCGAACACATCGGTGGGGGCACCTTCGTTGATGCCCTTGACGACGTCGCTCGACGAGGCGAAGTCGAATGCGACGGTCGTGCCCGGGTTGGCCGCCATGAACGCGTCGCCCAGCTCGGTGAACGACGCGGTCAACGAGGCGGCCGCCCCCACCGTGATCGAACCGCCTTCTGTCGCCCTGTTTTCGGATCCACCGCACGCGGCGAGCAACGGGAACACAGCAGCGAGCGCGAGGAACGAACGGCGTCGGAGCGTCACGATCCAACCATAGTCAAGAATTGACTATTGTCGCAAGACGAGACGGAGTGTTGACTTCTCGTGATGATCGAACTAGTGTTCGTTTCGCCTTCCCCGGCGAATCACGTCGTCAGACGTCACCAACCGAACACACGCATGATCGGCTTCAGCCGTGCGTGTCCCGTGATTCGAAGGGAGGGTCCGCGTGGACTCAAACACCGCCATCGACGAACAAGTCACCGGTCACTCCCCCGCGCACCGCCTGGTCGATGACATCGAGTCTGGCCCGATCGAGACCGCGTCCCGCTCGGTCGACCGGCTGATCGCATGGGCCGAGTCACAACGGTTGCGACTCATCACGTCCCTGCGCGATGCCGGGCGTTCGCCGCTCGAACTGCTCGACGGCGACTCGGTCCACCTCACGACCGCGTCGCTCACGCGGGCCGAGCGGCGTGTCGACCTGCTCGCAGCGTTTCCGACCTTCGCCGAGGCACTGTCGCACGGTCACATCTCCACGTCACACCTCGATCGGTTGGGCGATGCACTGCGCCGGCTGCTGCCGCACGAGCGCGAACAACTCGCTGCCGATCACACACGCCTGCTGCTCACCGCGCGCAGCGGGTCCGCAGGCCAGTTCGCACGGTTCCTCACCCCCGAGGTCACCCGCTACGAGCGCCTCCGCCCCACACCTGACCACCAAACCGGCGATTCGGCCGCCGATTCGGCCGCCGACCCCGCTGAGGCGCGATTCGCCGCCCAACAGGCAGGCATCCGGCTCACCTCGCACGCCGACCGCGACACCGGTATGACCATCTACCGGCTCGCGCTCGACCCA
Organism: Acidimicrobiaceae bacterium; assembly: GCA_031377945.1. Taxonomy (GTDB): domain Bacteria; phylum Actinomycetota; class Acidimicrobiia; order Acidimicrobiales; family Ilumatobacteraceae; genus UBA668. The sequence continues at coordinate 8,226 of JANMFL010000063.1, forward strand.
CTCCGCACGCTCAGCTTCGACCGCCGCCTCGCCGCCCGAGTCGAAGCACTCCACCACGGGCCACCCATCCCCGGCTGCCCCACCGACCCACTCGAACGGCAGGCCTTCCTCCGCGCCCACGCCCTCCTCCAACTCCTCGAACCGGACCAGGCCGGAGCACGCACGACCAACGGGGCTGAGGTGATCGTCGTCGTCGACCACACGGCGCCCGGTCGAGCACCGGACATCGATTGGGGCCGCGACGTCGAGATCCCCGAGCGCGTGCTGCACGACCTGCTCGGCGACCCGAGCACCACGATCCACGAGATCGTCGTCCGCAACGGCGTCATCATCTCGGCCCCCGGTCGACTGGATCTCGGGCGCACCACCCGGCTCGCCAACCGCGCCCAACGACGAGCACTGCGCGCACTCCACCACTCATGTGCAATTCCCGGCTGCGACGTCCGCTTCGATCACTGCACCATCCACCACATCATCTGGTGGCGCCGCGGCGGACGCACCGACTTCGCGAACCTGCTGCCCCTCTGCAGCCGGCACCACCACCTCGTCCACGACCGGGGCTGGCACCTGTCACTCGGGCCGAATCGCGAGCTCACCGTCACCACACCATCCGGTCGGGTGATGACCACGGGGCCGCCGCGACGGTGGGCCGCCTGACCCGCGGCCCGCCCGAACCCAACCGACTCCCCAGCTCTTTGACAACTGAAGATTGCGGCCCGCCGAGCACCACCCGCCGGCCCGTCGTGCCGAACTTCGGTTCGGTGGGAGGCACCGTTGCTACGGTGCTGCCGTGCCGACGCTCGCCGAACACACCTGCCTCACGCTGGTGGTGCAGGGGGTGTCGCACGGCTGGGCCATCGGGTCGCTGCTCACCTCCGAGGGCGAACTGGGTCGGGTGTTCACGCTCAGCCGACCCCTCACCTACCGTGCCATCGACGGCCTGGTGACGCAGCGACTGGTGCGCCGCAAGGAGCCCACCGGCGGCACGCGGGATCGGGCGACCTTGACGGCGACCGCAGCAGGTCGACGAGCGGCGCACCACTGGCTCGAGACACCGGTCGGTCACGTGCGCGACGTGCGCATCGAGCTGATGCTGAAGTTGCTGTTGCGCGAACGCGCCGGCCAGCCCGTCGCGCCGCTCGCCGCCGCCCAGCTCGAGGCGTTGCCGTTCGACCGCTTGCTCGACGCACACGGCCACGATCCCCAGGACACCCAGGACACCCAGGGCACCCACGACAGCGATGAAGGCGACCTGGTCGACCTGGTCGACCTGGTGGACCTGTGGCGCCGCGAACACGCCCGATCGGTGCAGGCGTTCCTCGTGGCCCTCGTCGAGCGCGAGACTCGCGGGTGATGTACCAACACCTGCTCGTCGACACCGATGGTCCGTTCACGACCGTCACCCTCAACCGGCCCGAGAAGCGCAACGCCCTCGCGATGGACGTGATGCTCGAACTGATCGACGCGTTCCGAGCGGTCGGTCAAAGCGACGCCACCGGACTCGTCCTCGCCGCGAACGGTCCGGTGTTCTCGGCCGGTCACAACTTCGGCGACATGGCCGGCGCCACCGTCGACGAGGCTCGCCACCTGTTCGACGTGTGCACCGAGATGATGGACACGGTGCAGACCATCCCGCAGGTCGTCATCGCTCGGGTGCATGCCCTGGCCACCGCGGCCGGTTGCCAGCTCGTCGCGACCTGCGACCTGGCGATCGCGGCCGAGAGTGCGGGCTTCGCCATTCCCGGCGGCAAGGGGGGCCTGTTCTGCCACACCCCGCTGGTGGCCGTGGCCCGCAACGTCGGCCGGAAGCGAGCGCTCGAGATGGCGCTCACGGGCGACCCGATCGATGCCGCCACCGCCGTCGAGTGGGGTCTGATCAACCATGCGGTGCCCGACGCCGAGCTGGAGACCGCGACGCTCGACCTCCTGCGGCGCGCCACCCGTGGCAGCGTGCGCAGCAAGGCCCTCGGGAAGCAAGGCTTCTACGCGCAGGTGGGGCTCGACCAGAGCACCGCCTACGCGTTCGCGGTGAACCTGATGGCCGAGGCCGCGGTCACCGCTGACGCACAGGAGGGCATTGCCGCCTTCCTCGAGAAGCGCAAGCCGACGTTCACCGAACGACCCTGAGTGTCGCTCGGCCCCGCGCTTGCGTGTTGCAACCGCTACCCCCCAGGGGTATAGTGAGGACATGGAACACGCCGCACCCGGCTATCACGACCAGAAGGATCAGCTCACGGCGCGCCTCCGGCGCATTGAGGGCCAGGTCCGTGGTCTGCAACGGATGGTCGACGAGGAGACCTACTGCATCGACGTCCTCACCCAGGTCGCGGCGGTCACCAAGGCACTCCAGGGCGTGGGCCTGCAACTGCTCGATCAGCACCTCCAGCACTGCGTCGCCGGCGCTGCCGCCGACGGCGAACGGACCGACGAACTGGTCCGCGAGGCCACCAAGGCCGTCGAACGTCTGCTGCGCACCTGAACCGGGCACCTTCCAGGAACTTCGTTCCTGTCACCCACGACCACTCATCAGAAAGGCTGAACACCATGAGCACACTCACCTTCACCGTCCCGGGCATGACCTGCGGTCACTGCGAAGCCGCCGTCAAGGGCGAGGTCGGCAAGGTTGCCGGCGTTGCCGGCGTCGACGTCGACCTCGACACCAAGATCGTCACCGTCGACGGTGACCAACTCGACAGCGCGGCCATCGTCGCCGCCATCGACGAAGCCGGATTCGAGGTCGTCGCCTGACATGGGTGTCTGGGGCCGGCTGACGGCATTTCTCATCGTCCTCCTGGGGACGTTCGGCACCGCCTACTCGCTGGGCGAGAAGCTGCCGGGCCATTCCCATGCCGACGGTCACAGCCATGGCCCCGAATCCGTCGTGCCACCCGGCTTCGAATTCGGCAACTACCAACTCGTCACCGACTCGGTGACCGGCGGCGACGGCAGCCCCCGCACCCTCACCTTCCACCTGCAGATGAAGGACAGCATGCGGGTGACGGACTTCCAGATGGTCCACGAGGCGCTGCTGCACACCGTCCTCGTGCGGCCCGATCTGAGCGGCTTCCGACACCTCCACCCCGACATCGCCGCCGACGGTTCCTGGCAGGTCACGCTCGACGAGCCCGGCCAGTGGCACCTCGTCTTCGACAGCACACCCGTCGGCGAGAGCGCCCCCGTCGTGGTCAGCGCGAACGCCGACGACGAGGTGCAGATCGAGGCCGTGCCGCTGCCCGACGCCGACGACGACGTGACGTTGAAGGGCCTGCGCATCATCCGCGACGGCGTCAACTTCAACATCATCAACGCCGACGGCACGGCGGCGGACGGCCTCGAGCCGTACCTCGGACAGCCCGCTCACCTCATCGCCATCCGCCAAGGCGACCTCGCCTACATCCACCTGCACCCGACGATGGAGATGGTCGGCATGTTCATGTTCGGCCCGGCCACCGACAGCAGCCTCCCCGCGCCCGGCACCTACCGCATGTTCCTGCAGTTCGGATACCGCGGCGAAGTCCTCACCGTTCCCTACACCGTGGTCCAATCATGAGCACCCACACACCCACCGGCACCGTCACACCCACCGTCACACCCACCATCACCACGCCCCCCGGCCTCGAGCAACTCGACCTGGAGCTGACCGGCATGACGTGCGCGGCCTGCGCCAACCGCATCGAGAAGAAGCTCAACCGCCTCGACGGCGTCACCGCCACGGTGAACTACGCCACCGAGAAGGCCACCGTGCACTTCGATGCCGGGCACGTCAGCGCCGACCAACTGGTCGAGGCCGTCGAGTCCATCGGCTACGGCGTCCACCTTCCGTCTGCCGTCGACGACGGTACCGACCCGAATGCCGAACGATTGGACGACCTCCGCCGTCGCCTGGTCGTCGCCGTGGCCCTGGGCGTGCCGGTGCTGCTGCTGTCGATGATCCCTGCACTCCAGTTCCGCGGCTGGCAGTGGCTCACGCTCGTGCTCGCCACACCGGTCGCCGTGTGGTCCGCATACCCCTTCCACCGCGTCGCATGGAGGAACCTCCGCCAGGCCGAAGCGAACATGGACACGCTCGTGTCCACCGGTGTCATCGCCGCCTACGGCTGGAGCCTGTACGCACTGCTCACCACGTCGGCGGGCGACCTGGGCATGAAGATGCCGATGTCGCTCGTTCCCGCCCGCGGCGACAGCCACCACCTCTACTTCGAGGTCGCCAGCACCACCGTCGCCCTCATCCTGGCCGGCCGCTACTTCGAGGTGAAGGCCAAGCGACGCGCCGGCGGCGCGCTGAAGGCGCTGCTCGCACTTGGCGCCGACACGGCCAACGTGTTGCAGGACGACGGCAGCGAGCTGAACCGGCCGGTGAGCACGCTGAAGGTGGACGACCGGTTCGTCGTGCGCCCCGGTGAACGCATCGCCACCGACGGCACCGTCCTCGAGGGCACGTCGGCGGTCGACATGTCGCTCGTCACCGGCGAGAGCGTCCCCGTCGAGGTCGCGCCCGGCGACGCCGTCACCGGCGCCACCATCAACACCAACGGCCGTCTCGTCGTGCGCGCCAGCCGCGTCGGCGCCGACACGGCGTTGGCACAGATGGCCCGGCTCGTCGAGGCCGCGCAGAGCGGCAAGGCCCCCGTGCAGCGCCTCGCCGACCGCATCGCCGGTGTGTTCGTGCCCATCGTGCTGGTGCTCGCCGCCGCCACCCTGGGCTTCTGGTTCGCTCGTACCGGCAGCTTCACCGAAGCGATCGGGCCGGCCGTCGCCGTGCTGATCATCGCTTGCCCGTGCGCGCTCGGTCTGGCCACCCCCACCGCGCTGCTGGTGGGCACCGGCCGTGGGGCGCAGATGGGCATCCTCATCAAGGGGCCCGAGGTGCTCGAGAGCACCCGCAAGGTGGACACCATCGTGCTCGACAAGACCGGCACGGTGACCACCGGCCGGATGGACGTCGTCGGCATCACCCCGGTCGACGGCAGCACCGTCGATGCCCGCGAACTGCTCGACCTGGCCGCCACCGTCGAGCGTGCCAGCGAGCACCCCATCGCCAAGGCCGTCGTCCGCGCCGCCGACGAGCAGGGCCTGCCCGTCACCGTGGCCGACGACTTCGCCGCCCAATCGGGCGTCGGCGCATCGGGCACGGTCGGCGGCGCCACGGTGTGGGTCGGGCGTGCCGAACCCGCGCAGATCCCCGCGCACAGCGAAGGCCACACCGTCGTTGCCGTCACCCGCGACGGCACCCTGCTCGGCACCATCGCCGTGGCCGACACCGTGAAGCCCACCAGCCGCGAGGCCATCGCCCGGTTCCGCCGTCTGGGTCTGCGCCCGATGCTGCTCACCGGCGACAACCAGGCCACCGCCACCGCGGTCGCGGCAGAGGTGGGCATCTCTCCCGACGACGTCATCGCCGGCGTGTTGCCCGACCAGAAGGTGGCCGAGGTGCAGCGCCTGCAGGCCGAGGGTCGGGTCGTGGCCATGGTGGGCGACGGCGTGAACGACGCCGCCGCTCTCGCCCAGGCCGACCTGGGCATCGCCATGGGCACCGGCACCGATGTCGCCATCGAGGCCAGCGACCTCACTCTGGTACGCGCCGACCTGCACGCCGCGGCCGACGCCATCCGCCTCAGTCGGCGCACGCTCGGCATCATCAAGGGCAACCTGTTCTGGGCGTTCGCCTACAACGTCGCCGCCATCCCGCTGGCGATGGCATGGATGCTCTCGCCCGTCGTGGCCGGCGCGGCAATGGCGTTCAGCAGTGTCTTCGTCGTGAGCAACAGTCTGCGACTGCGCCGATTCCGACCCGGCCACTGACCCCGACCCAGCAACAGGCGCTCAGGCCGCGGCAAGCGCCCTGGCGGTCTGCCGCAGCCGGCTGACCATGGCGTCGCGATGATTGGTGACCGTGCGCACGCTCACCTGGAGGGCGGCGGCCACCTCGCCCGATGAACGACCCTCGACCAGCAGCGCGAGCAGTTGCCGGTCGCGATCAGTGAGGGTGTGCGCAGCCGCGATCAGCTCGGCCAACTCGGCCGCCGGCAGGGTGTCGTCCACCGGTTGCACCGGAAGGTCGAGCCGCTCGCCCGGCACCGGTTGCACCACCAGCATGCGTCGATGCGGCCGGACGAAGGCGTGGTACTCGGCCGCACGAAGCAGGCGGGCGGCGAGATGCTGCGGTCGTCGCTCGACCGGAAACGTGCGGATGACGGTCCACGTCGCGGCGAGCAACTCGTCGAGCGGTGCCGACCCGTCCGTCGGGCGGTGCGACCAGCGTCGGGCGATGGCGGCGACCCCCGGCAACAGCCGCTGCAGTACCACCCGCGCGGCCAGGTCGTCGGTGCGCGCCGCCAGCACGAGCCGGCCGAGCACGTCGTTGGCCGCCATCGTGTGCTCGGGCGACGACGACACGGCCGGGTCGTGTTCGCTGTTGCCGTCGCTGCTGCGGTCACGCAGGCCGGCAGCCACGACCAGCTCGTCGAGCGACTCGAATCGAATTCCGAGTTGCCAGTCGGCCGCACGGCGCAGCACCGCCGGGCGATGCGCAATGGCGTGCCATTCACGGGTCAGGCGGACGAGGAGGGCAGTGTGCGATGTCATGCCCCGCAGCGTCCGCGCACCCCGTCTCCGGGTCGGTCACCGGGGTGCTCACCGCGGCCCTCACTCTCGCCATCATTCTGGCGTTCACCTGGGGGATTGTTGCCGAGTGAGCCACGGCGACGTGCCCAGTGAGGACGTGAACTGCACCTGGAACACCGGCCCCGATGCGGGTGCCTCGATCGAGTTGGGCGTCGGTCGCCACCTCGTCGGTCGCGCCGCCACCGCCACCGTTCGCTGCGACGACCCGTCGCTCGAGCCACACCATCTGCTGCTCGAGACACTCGACGACGGCACGATCCATGCCACCCAGCTCTCCGGTCGACTTCCGGTGCGCGCCGACGGCGCGCCGCTCGTCGGACGGACGGCGATCGCCGCGGGCGCCGTGCTCGAACTGGGGTCGTCGACGCTGGTCCTCGGCGCACCCACCGTCGATGCACCCTCGGCCGTCGTGCGCGCCGACGGGACCGTCGTCCGCGGCCCCCGCGCGGTGCCGATGTGGACGCCGACCGAACTGGTCGAGCCGACTGCTCCGCTCGACGACACCCACCCCATCGGAGGGCTGCTTCCGGCGCTGCTGGGGTTGGCCGGCGCAGGGCTGATGGCCACGCTGTTGCACCAACCGATGTTCCTGCTGTTCGGCGCGATGGGCAGCGTCGTCGCCGTGGGCAGTTGGCTGGCGCAGCACCTGAGTGCGCGGCGGCGACGCGACCGTCGACGCGGCGAACATGCAACGGCGACGGCGGCGTACACGGCCGCTCGCGCCGCCGACCGCGATGCATTCGTGCGCGCCCATCTCGCATCGGTACCGACGGTCACCAGCGCCCGTCACGCCGTCGCGACGAACGCGCTGTGGGCGCGCCGGACCGGCCACCCCGATGCACACCGGGTGTCGCTCGGCATCGGCGACGTCGCCTGGCGCTCCTTCGGGCACCACCTGGAGCACGTTGCGGCACTCCCCGTCGCCACGGACCTGGGCCCGGGCGCCCACCTGGCGATCTGCGGACCCGGTGCCGACACCGTGGCTCGCGGTGTGGTGCTGCAACTCGCCACCTCCTGCGGTCCAGCCGACCTCCGACTGCTCGTCGTCACCCGAACGCCCGCCCGATGGGAGTGCCTCCGGGCTCTGCCCCACCTGCTGTTGCCCGACGGAGAGGCGGCGGTGGTCGACGAGCCTGAAATGGCCGACGCCCTGGAGCAACTGGACGGCACCGCACACCTCGTGATCGTCACCGACCTCGCCGATGCGCTGGCGACGCGCACCGGTGTACTCCGCCGTGCCATCGGCGACGCAGCGTTGGTCGCCGTCGTCGACCCCGACGACGGCGTTCCCCCACTCTGCACGGCCGTCCTCACCCTGCACCACGGGCCCACTGCCCGCTGGGTGCCCGACACCACCGTCTCGCTGCTCCCCGAGCGGGTGCGCGTCGCCGGTGTCGGCCGTGCCGCAGCCGCCGCGCACAGCACTGCACTCGCTCGCCTCCGCGACCCGGAGGACGCCGCCACCTCGGCCTGCCTTCCGCGCTCGGTCGACCTGCTGGCGCTGCTCGCGCCCCGTGGTCTCGACGCGTCCACGATCGTCCAGGACTGGAGTCGGGCGACGGCCGAGAGCGCCACGACGCGAACGCCGTGCACCCCGCTCGGTCTGGCCGCCGATGGCATGGTCGACATCGATCTCGTGCGCGACGGGCCCCACGCACTGCTCGCCGGTACCACCGGCGCGGGCAAGAGCGAACTGTTGCGCAGCCTCGTGCTCGGTCTCGCCGTTCGCACGGCGCCTGACGCGCTGCAGTTCGTCCTGATCGACTACAAGGGCGGAGCGACGTTCGGCGACCTCGTCGACCTCCCCCATGTGGTGGGCACGGTCACCGATCTCGACGACGCCCTTGCCGATCGGGCGCTGCGCAGCCTCCATGCCGAGTTGCGGCGTCGCGAGAGCGTGCTGCGCGACCACGGCGCCGCCGACCTTCCTGCGCTCCTTCGGACGGCACCCGGGGCGGCCATGCCACGGCTGGTGATCGTGGTCGACGAGTTCGCCGCGCTGGTGGCCGAACAGTCCGAGTTCCTGCACGCCCTGGTCGGCGTCGCCCAGCGGGGACGCAGCCTGGGTGTGCATCTGCTCCTCGCCACCCAGCGGCCGCAGGGTGTGATCAGCGACGACATCCGC
>JANMFL010000076.1:0-11593 GCA_031377945.1 Acidimicrobiaceae bacterium
GCATCCGGTGGGCGGTGTCGCTATCCACCTCGTCGCTCGCGACGACCTCGATGACAGCAACATCACCGAGTGGTGGGGAAAGATCCGCCTCACCGAAGCTCAAGCTCGAGCGATGCGCGACGAACTCCAGGCCGTGGTGGCGAAGTACGGCCACGACAACGAGGGCGCCGGCCGTCGCACCTACGTCTCGATGGTCGGGCTCGTGCCCGAAGGTCGTCGCTGAGCGCGCGCTCGACGCGCCTCCACGTCGCGGCGAGGGGTCAGCTGGGCTGCTTGCCGATCTCGGCCAGGAACTCGTCGTTGGTACGGAACTGACCCAGGCGGTCGACGAGCAACTCGAGACCTGCTGCAGCGCTGCCATCGTTGGCCAACCCGCTGAGCACCCGACGCAGCTTCCAGACCTGCTGCAGTTGCTTGCGATCGAAGAGCAGTTCCTCGTGACGGGTGCTGCTGGCATCGACATCGATGGCCGGGAACACACGGCGCTCGGCAAGGCGACGATCGAGCTTGAGCTCCATGTTGCCGGTGCCCTTGAACTCTTCGAAGATCGCGTCGTCCATCCGGCTGTTCGTGTCCACCAGCGCGGTAGCGAGGATGGTGAGCGAGCCGCCCTCCTCGGTGTTGCGAGCCGCTCCGAAGAACTTCTTCGGCGGGTACAACGCGCCGGCGTCGATGCCCCCCGAGAGGATGCGACCGCTGGGCGGTGCCGCCAGGTTGTAGGCGCGGCTGAGGCGGGTGATGCCGTCGACGATCATGACGACGTCCTTGCCGACCTCGACGAGGCGCTTGGCCTTCTCGATGGCCAACTCCGCCACGTGCACGTGTTCCTCGCTGGGACGATCGAAGGTGCTGGCGATGACCTCGCCCTTCACCGTGCGACGCATGTCGGTGACCTCTTCGGGCCGCTCGTCGATGAGCAGCACCATCAGCACCACGTCGGGGTGGTTGTGCTCGATGGACGTGGCGATCGTCTTCATGATCGTCGTCTTACCGGCCTTGGGCGGTGAGACGATGATGCCGCGCTGGCCCTTGCCGATGGGCGCGATGAGGTCGATGATGCGCGATGCCATGTCGTGCGGACTGTGCTCGAGCCGCAGCTTCGAGTCGGGGAACAGCGCGGTGAGATCCTCGAACCGACGACGCTCACGGGCGGCCTCGGGGGTGCCGTCGTTCACGGAGTGGACCTCGAGCAGTGCCGGGTTCTTCTCGTTGCGTCCCGCCGGCCGGCTGAGGCCGGTGACGTGGTCGCCCTTGCGCAAGCCGTACTGGCGCGTCAGCCGCACCGGCACGTAGGCATCGTCGCGGCTGGGCAGGTAGCCGTTGACGCGGAGGAAGCCGTATCCCTCGTCGCGCAGATCCAGGTACCCGCCGACCTCGACGGGCTCCTGGCTGACGAACTCGGTGCCACGGTGCTGCGGCTGCGGTTCGGCGGCGGGCTGCGGCGCTGCAGCGGAGGCTTCGTTGCCGGGCTGCGCACCACCATCGCCCCCACCCTTGTTCTTGTTGCGGCGGCGACGTCGGCGACGGGCGTTGCGGCTCTCGCCCTCACCCTCGCCGGGGCCGTTCTCGTCGTCGTCATCATCGTCGTCGTCATCATCGTCGTCGTTGCCGGCGGAGGGCTTCGGTGCTGCCGGACGCTGCTGGGCCGGACGCTGCTGGGCCGGGCGAGCGGCGGCGGCCGGCGCAGGCGGCGGCATCTCGATCTCGCCCTTCCGCACCAGCTCGGCTTCCCAGTCGGCCAGGGGTTCACCATCGGGTCCGAGCACCACTTCCGCCTCGGCGGGCGCGGGCGCGGCGGGCGGGCGCCGGGTGGGCTCGGGTGCGGCAGGAGCGTCGGGCGCAGCCGGCGCCGCGGGCTCGGCCTGCTGGCCGACACCGGTGGTCTCGAGGATCTTGTCGATCAACGTCGCCTTCGACGCCCGAGCCGTGGTCTTGATGCCCAACGCCTGGGCGATCGCCAGCAGCTGGTCCTTGTCCTTCGATTCGAGCATGGACTGCTCGAGTGCTTCCGCGGCCACTGGCCACCTGCTTTCTGGGAGAGCGAGACACTCGTGCAGCCCGACGGGTCACTGCGCCGTCGACCCCACCGCACGAGCGGGGGGAATTCCTGCCGCCGTCGGCCCCATGCTTGGACAGGGGCCGGATTCGAGCGGGAAGGTCCGGGACACCCGGACGTCGTGACTGTAGCCAGGTCGCGCTCCCCACGACAACGCATACCCTCTCATGCCGCCCACTCCGCAGATCCGAGTGAGTCGCCCCCGACCGAGTGCCCGGGCGCCAAGCGAGTGCCGCGACGCCATGCGAGTGCCCACTCGCACCCGGGGTGCGAGTGGGCACTCGGATCAGCGGATCGGACGGCAGAGCAGATGGCTGATGCCGCTGGCCAGAAGGCGACCATGATCGTCCCAGACCTCCTGATGGCTGGCGACGAGACCGTTGCCGGCCACCGGCGACTCGCCCCTCAGCAGGTACCAGCCGCTGTGTGGACCCAGGTGGTGGAACTCGCACGACACGTCGATGCTCGGCGCGATGTAGTCGGACTGCACATGCGTGCGGTTCACCGCCGGCCATGCGCCCAGGTCGACCAGCAGGAGCTGACGGGCCGCCTCCGCCCACTGGCCGTCGTCGCTGACGGCGGCGAAGCGAATCCAGTCGAGGTACTCGGGGTCGAGCCCTTGCCGCTGCTCCCAGTCGTCGACCCACACCGGCGGTCGCTGCTCGAAGTTGTCCCAGAATCGGTACGTGGTCGGCCGCTCGACCCCGGCCGCAGCCCATCGTTCGTCCATGGTCGGGTGGTCCTCCCATCGCCCTGCCGCCGCCGGTGGAGGAGGTCCGTCGTGCTGCAGCCCCGGAAGACCGTCGTCGACCGCCCACACCATCGCTTCGAGCACCGGGCGATCGCCCTGGGTGACGGCGACCCGCACGCTCGTGGCGACGCGGGTGGAGCGCTGCACGGTGGGCGCGACCGTGACAGGCTGATCGAATGATGCGGCACTGAGGAAGTGGACCGTGGCGTTGGCCGGCCGCTGGCGTGCGGTGGTCAGGCGAGCTGCGTCGAGTGCGATGGCAGCCATGTACCCGCCGTTCGGGCCCCAGATCTCCCAGTCGCGCGACAGGTCGACCGCATACATCCCGTCGCCGCGGTCGGTCAGTCGTGCGTCGACAGCCAGGTCCCCCATCGCCGAGACGCTAGACCTCCGAGTGGGTACTCGCGTCCCGGTTTCGAGTGAGCACTCGGACGGGACGTGACACTCGGTCGGGGACGACCCACTCGGATGGGTTGGGCTCGCCGTCAGAGAGCGAAGGTGGTGCTGACGAAGTGTTCGATCGCGGCCAGGTCGTTCGGCAGTTCGGTGACGTGCTCGGGCAGTTCGAACAGGTCGTGCAGGTGCGGCGGCAACGGCGGGCGCACGCCGGTTGCACGCTCGACCGCATCGGGGAACTTGGCCGGATGGGCGGTCGCGAGCGTGACCACCGTGCCGGTCAACGATCCGGCGGCACGCAGCTTGGCCACGGCACCGACGGCGACCGCGGTGTGGGGGTCGAGCAGCATGCCCGCCTCTCGGTACGTGCGGGCGATGACCTCGAGGGTCTCTGCGTCGTCACACCGCTCGGCCTGGAACGAACCCTCGATGAACTCGGCTCGCTGGTCGGGCTCGACCGACAACCGACCTGAGGCACGGAAGTGCTGCAGCTGTTCGGCGGTCGCCCCGCCGTCGCGTCCGTTCATCTCGAACAGCAACCGCTCGAAGTTCGACGACACCTGGATGTCCATGCTCGGGCTGAGGCTGGGCACCACCGGCGCCGCACTCATGTCGTTGTGCGCGAAGAATCTGACCAGGATGTCGTTGGCGTTCGAGGCGACCACGAGCTGATCGATGTTCGCGCCCATCCGCTTGGCGATCCAGCCGGCGAACACGTTGCCGAAGTTGCCGCTGGGCACACAGACACTGATCGGTCCGGCGAGCAGGTCGGCCGCGTGCACGTAGTAGACGATCTGCGCCATCACTCTGGCCCAGTTGATGCTGTTCACCGCGGACAGGCCCATGCGGTCGCGGAAGGGCGCGTCGTTGAACATCGCCTTCACCAGGTCCTGGCAGTCGTCGAAGGTGCCGTCGACGGCGACGACGCTCACGTTGGGCGAATCGACCGTGGTCATCTGTTTGCGTTGCACGGCGCTGGTGCGGCCGTTCGGGTACAGGATGACGATGTCGACGTTGGCGCACGCCTTCACGCCGTCGATGGCAGCCGAACCGGTGTCGCCGCTCGTGGCACCCACGATGGTGACCCGTTGCCCCCGGGCACGCAACACCTCGTCGAACATGCGACCGACCAACTGGAGTGCGACGTCCTTGAACGCCAAGGTGGGTCCGTGGAACAGTTCCTGCACGAAGTGCCCGTCGTGCAGTTGCACCAACGGCACCACCGCGGGATGGGCGAACGTGCCGTACGCCTCGTGACACAGCCGCAGCACGGTGGCCTCGGGCAACTCGTCACCCACGAACAGCTGAATGATCTGGGCAGCCCGCTCGGCGTAGGTGGCGTCGGGTGCCCGAGGTGGCAACGACGGCCATTCGGCCGGAACGTACAGGCCACCATCGGTGGCCAGACCGGCCAGCAGGGCGTCGGTGAACCCCAGCTCGGGCGCGGCACCGCGAGTGGACACGTAGCGCACGATCAGTTCCCGATCACTCGAAGCAGGCTGCCCACGTTGCGCACGACGTCGAGACCGCGCAACTCGCGCACCGTGGCCTGCATGTCCGCCTCGCGAGCGGAGTGAGTGATGAACACCAGGCGGGCATCGGGGCTGAGCCCTTCCTGCTCGGCGGCACGGATGCTGACATCGTGACGGGCGAAGACGCCCGTCACCGCGTGCAGCACACCGGGACGATCGGCGACATCCATGCTGAGCAGGTACTCGGCCGACGTCTCGTCGATCGGGCGCACCTTGGCCCGCGTGAAGGTGCCGATGGATCCGTGCGTGCCCTTCGACAGGTTCACCGCGGCGTCGATCACGTCGCCGAGCACGGCACTCGCCGTCGGCGACCCGCCGGCGCCACGGCCGTAGAACATCAGCGACCCCACGGCAGCGCCCTCGACGAACACCGCGTTGTAGCTCTCGCGCACGCTGGCAAGGGGGTGCGTGCGGGGCACGAGTGTGGGGTGCACGCGCACGGCGATCTCGCCCGTGGAGCGGTCGGCCTCGGCGATGCCCAGCAGCTTCACCACGTAGCCCAGACGAGTGGCCATGGCGATGTCGTGTGCCGACACCCGACTGATGCCCTCGTGGTACACGTCACCGGCGACGACCTTGGCGCCGAAGGCGATGGTCGCGATGATTGCGGCCTTGGCGCCTGCGTCGAACCCTTCGACGTCGGCCGTGGGGTCGCGTTCGGCGAACCCGAGCGCCTGTGCCTCGGCGAGTGCTGCGGCGTAGTCGGTGCCCTGCTCGGTCATCTTCGTGAGGATGAAGTTGGTGGTGCCGTTGATGATGCCCATCACCCGGGTGATGGGCTCGCCGCGCAGGCTCTCGCGGAGCGCCCGTACGACCGGGATGCCACCCGCGACAGCCGCCTCGAACAGCAGGTCGACCCCGCTGTCGTCGGCTGTGGCGAACAACTCGACACCGACGTTGGCCAGCAACTCCTTGTTGGCGGTCACCACCGGCTTGCCGCTCCGCAACGCGGTGGTGATCAGCTCGCGGGCGGGCTCGATCCCGCCGATCACCTCGACCACGAGGTCGATGTCGGGGTCGTTGACGACCTCGTGCGCGTCACGGGTGAGGACGCCGTCGGCGAGCACCACGTCGCGGGGTGCGCTGAGGTTGCGGACCGCGACCCTGGCCACCTCCAGCCGCACGCCGGTGCGCGCCTCGATGGCGTCGGCTCGCGCGCCGACCAGGTCGACGAGCGCTGCGCCGACGTTTCCACACCCCAGTACACCGAGCCTGATCTGCCGTGTCACGGGGTGCAGGCTACGAGTTCGGAGGCGACCTCGGGAAACAGATTGGTGAACGGGCGGTGTGAACGGCGGGGACGGCGGGGACGGCGACGATGTCAGCGGCCGAGACGATGCGCACGTTCGACCCCGTGCACGATGTCGTCGAAGTGCCGGCGCGACAGCACCGCTCCCTCGCGCCGAACCGCCTCGGGCACCACGTCGAGCAGTCGTTCGACCTTGGCGTAGCTGGGCCGACCCTCGCGATCCCACGAGCCCGTACCCACCGGCACCTGCAACTCGTTGTCCTTCACCTTCGACGTCAGGGGCACGCCGAGCAGGTGGTCGCCGCGACGTCCGATGATCGCCACGGGCCGGTCCTTGCCCTGGTTGGGGTCCTCCTCGTACGGGACCCACGTCCAGACCACTTCGCCCGGGTCGGGGTCGCCGTCCATGCACGGCGAGTACTCGAACCGGAACTTCGTGTCGTGCACGTCGGATGCTGTCGTGCCGGTCGGCTTGGCGCCGCGAGCCGGAGCGGAGGAGCGGCGACGCGGCTGCTGCTTCGACCTCGATGTGCCGAACATTTGTTGTAGCGCATCGATCAGCTGGTTCATCAGCCCACGTCGCATCGCACCAGGTCCTCGTAGGTCTCGCGCCGTACCACCTGCCGGTGGGCGCCGTCCTGGACGAACACCACGGGTGGGCGGGTGAGCTTGTTGTAGTTGCTGGCCATGCTGTGGCCGTACGCACCGGTGACCGGGGTGGCCAACACATCGCCGACCTGCACCCCCGCGGGCAGTGCCGCGTCGAAGATGAGCACGTCGCCGCTCTCGCAGTGCTTGCCCACCAGACGGGCGCGTTGCGGACGGGTCGCCGTGACCGCGCGCGGCAGGAAGGCCTCGTACCCACTGCCGTACAGCACGGGACGGGGGTTGTCGCTCATGCCGCCATCGACGGACACGTACGTGCGGATGCCAGGGATGTGCTTCACGGTGCCGACCTCGTAGACGGTGATCGCCGCTTGGGCGACGATGCTGCGACCGGGTTCGACGCTGACGTTGCTGCGCACCCCGAGCGCTTGGCACGCGTCGAGCAGCACGTTGCCCCACTGCGTGATGCTGGGGGCCTCTTCGCCCTGGACGTACGCGACGCCGAGGCCACCGCCGAGGACGAGCTCGGGCAGATCCAGCGGCGAGGCGAACGCCGCCATGACCTCGGCCGCCTTGGCGAAGCTGGACGCCTCGAACACGTTGCTGCCGATGTGACAGTGCACCCCGACCAGACGAACGCTGGACGCGGCGCGCATGCGTTCGACAGCACGATGGGCGTCGCCGTTCCCCAGGTTGAAGCCGAACTTGCTGTCGTCCTGGCCCGTCGCGATGAACTCGTGGGTGTGGGCGTGCACGCCGGGCGTGATGCGGGCCAGCACGTCGGGGACCGGAAGCCCTTCGGCGTGCAGCGCGTCGAGTCGGTCGAGCTCGTCGAAACTGTCGACGACGACATGGCGGACTCCTTCGGTGAGCGCCATCCGCAGTTCGGCGAGACTCTTGTTGTTGCCGTGCAGGGTGAGTGCCGAGGCGGGCACACCCGCATGCCGGGCGACGAAGAGTTCGCCGCCGCTGGCCACGTCGAGCAACATGCCCTCCTCGTACGCGAGGCGGGCCATCGCGCCGCACAGGAACGCCTTGGTGGCGTAGACGGCGCGGCCGGGGCCGAACGTGCTGACCGCTTCGCGACAGCGGGCGCGCAGATGCGCCTCGTCGTACACGAACAGCGGCGTCCCGTACTGGTCGGCGAGTTCGAGGACCGAGCAGCCGCCGATGGTGAGCGTGCCGTCGTCGGCGACGGCAGCGGTGTCGGGCAGCAGCGAGAGCGGGACGGGGTTCACGTCACATCCGTTCCGGGGCGTCGATGCCCAGCAGGGCCAAGCCCTGCTGCAGGACGCGGGCCGTCAAGTCGCACAACGCCAGGCGCGACTGACGAGTCGCTTCATACCCGTCCTTCAGCACGGGGCACGCCTCGTAGAACGCGGTGAACGTCTGCGCCAGCTCGAACAGGTACGTGCACAGCTTGTGCGGGCTGAACTTGTCGAGCGTGTCGTGCACCGAGGTGTCGAACTGCAGCAATTGCAACGCGAGCGCCCGCTCCTGCGGTTCCTGCAGCGAAGGGACCACGCCGCGGACAGCAGCGCGTTCCACGCCACCGCGACGGAAGATGCTGCAGATTCGGGCATGCGCGTACTGCAGGTACGGCGCCGTGTTGCCCTCGAACGACAACATGCGATCCCAGTCGAACACGTAGTCCTTGATGCGGTCGCTGCTCAGCTCGGCGTACTTCAACGCCCCGATGCCGAGCACGCGGCCGATCTCGTCGCGCTCGTCGGCCGACAACTCGGCGCTCCGCTCGCCCATCACGGCGCGGCCCCGTTCGATGGCACCCTCGACCAGATCGAGCAGCATCTCGGGCTCGCCGCTGCGGCTCTTCATCATCTTTCGATCGGCGCCCAGCACACTGCCGTTGTTCACGTGGACGGCGCGTGCCGGACGCACGAGCACGCCGAGCATCTCGGACACCTTGAACACCATCTGCAGGTGCTGGCTCTGCGGCGTGCCGATGCAATACAGGAGCAGCGTGGCGTGCAGGCGTTCGACGCGGTCCAGCACGCAGGTGATGTCGCTGGTGGCGTAGTTGAACCCGCCGGTGCGCGCCTGCACGATGAGCGGCAATGGGTCGCCCTCGCGGTTGGTGAACCCGGGCACCCACACCACCTTGGCGCCGTCGCTCTCGGCGAGCAGGCCCGCCTGGTCGAGCCGTTCGAGCATGGCCGGCATGAGCGGCTGGTAGAAGCTCTCGCCCACGATGTCGTCGCGGCGCAGCAGCACGCCGAGCTTGCCGTACACCACGTCGAAGTAGTCGGCCGACTTGTCGACGAGCTTCTGCCAGATGGCCATGGTGGCCGGGTCGGTGCGGCTCTGCAGCAGCGTGACCCGGGCGCGGGCACGCTCCTTGAACTCGTCGCTCGCATCGAACTTCGCTCGCGCGGCCCTGTAGAAGGCACTCGGATCCGACAGGTCGATGGTGAGGTCGGCATCGACGCCACCGAGGTCGACCATGTGCTCGATGAGCATGCCGAACGGTGTGCCCCAGTCGCCGATGTGGTTCTCGCGGACGACCGTGTGGCCGACGAACTCGAGCATCCGCACGAGGGCGTCGCCGATGAGCGTGGTGCGCAGGTGGCCGACGTGCATCTCCTTGGCCACGTTCGGTGCCGAGTAGTCGACCACTGCGACCTCGGGTGTGGCGGGTCGCACGCCGAGGTGGGCGTCGGCGCCCGCCTCTGCGAGCTGCGCCGCGAGGAACTCGGGTGTGAACGTGAGGTTGATGAATCCGGGCCCGGCGACCTCGACACTGCTGCACACGTCGCTCAGCAGGCCGGTGGCGACGACGGCCTCGGCCACCTCGCGCGGGTTCTTGCCGAGCTGCTTGGCCAGCGCGAGCGCACCGTTCGCCTGCGCATCGGCCCGGTCGCTGGGCCGCAGTACCGGGTCGATGTCGTCGGCGGGCAGGCCCGTGGCGCGGGCGAACGCCTCGCGGAGCGTGGCGGCAACGGTGTGGAGGGGATCGGCCATGGTGCGACGATCGTACCGGCCACCCCCCGTCGGGACCCGACCCGTTGCGCGGGTCAGCCGGCGTTGCGCCACCAGTCGACGAGGAACGCCGCGGCGCCGAGGTACAGCGGCTCGTACTGCGCGTCGTCGTCGGCCGCGTGCCGGCACGCCAGCGTGAACTTCACGAGGTGCGCGTCCTCGTGCAACGCGGCGGCGGTGGCCACGTCCGTCCAGGTCGCGTCGGGCGCGCGCCCGGGCTCGATCGTCTCGGGCAGGTCGACGGTGCCGTGTGCGGCACGGAAGCCGACCATGAACGTGCCCGCGACCGCGAGCGCCGTGCGCGGGGTCACTCCCGCACCGGCCAGCGACATGACGGCCTGCGGCATGGTGAGCGCGTGGGTCCAGCCGTACGGCGCCTGTTCGGGGTCGTCGTGCAGCATGCTCCAGGCGGCGACACGGGTGAGCGTGCGCTGCGCCGCGGCCACGTCGAAACGGTCGGCCAGCACCGGCGCGAGCACCTCGCGGGCGACGCCGGCGTCCTGCACCTGCGACATGAGCGGGAAGATGAAGTCGCTGCCGGGCCGGCCCAGCCGCGGTGTCGCCCGCAGGGCGTCGTACAGCGCGTCGGGATCGCCAGCGGCGCGCGCGTCGCGGTGCCAGTCGATCTGCCACTCGGGCCGTCGGGCCAGGCTGCGCAGCGGGCCGCGTAGCAGGGCGACCGACTGCACCGGCCGTACCCGACCGAGCAGGGCGAACCCGATCGGGGCGTGACCGGCGGCGGCGAGCGACGTGACCAGACCTTCGCCCAGCAACCCCACCGCCTCCGCGGGCGAGACGGTGGGGAGCAGCGCGACGGCAAGGGCGTCGACCTCGTCGAGTTCGCCGGCGCGCACTGCGGCGAGCAGGCGGGAGGCTTCCTGCTCGGGCGAGTGGTCGACATGCGCGGGTGACGTGAGACGCAGCGTGCCGACCGGGTCGCCGGCGGCGGCGTAGCGCTCGGCGAACTCGGCGATCACGGCCACGGCGTCGTCGTGTCGTGCCGGTGCGACGTGCGACAACAGGCCGATGCGAGCCAGCAGCTCGAGCGGGGCGTGCAGCGTGAACGAGTTCTCGACGGTGGCCTTGGGGATGGCCACGATGTCGACGGCTCGCTGCACGAGGTGCTGGACGTCGGGGTCGATCGTGGTGGTGGAGACGGGGTGCATGCACTCACTCAAGCAGTTCAAGTTAACTTGAAGTCAAGGACTTTCCCGGGAGACACCATGACCGCCGATCACCATCACCAGGAACTCATTCCCATCGGTGAGCTCGCCGCACGATCCGGAGTGGCGGCCAGTGCCCTGCGCTTCTACGAAGACGCCCGTCTGCTCGCACCGACCGGCCGTACCGACGGCAACCGCCGCCAGTACCACCGCGACGCGCTCCGCCGCGTCGCGTTCATCCGCAGCGCGCAGCGGGTCGGCCTGTCGCTCGACGACATCCGCACCGCGCTGGCAACGCTCCCCGACGGGCGCACCCCGACGCCTGCCGACTGGACCCGCCTGTCGTCGAGTTGGCGGAGCCGCCTCGACGAACAGATCGCGCTCCTCGAGCGGTTGCGTGACGACCTCGACTCGTGCATCGGTTGCGGCTGCCTGAGTCTGGAGCGTTGCGCCCTGTACAACCCGGGCGACGCCGCAGCCCGTCTGGGTACCGGACCTCGCTACCTGCTGGGCGACACCTCGGACGACGCGATCGCCATTGCCGCGGACCCCTCGCCGGTCGATATCGTGTCGGCGTCCTCGTCGCCTCGGCGGCGCGGAACCCCGCCCACGTAGCTCAGGGGATAGAGCAACGGTTTCCGGAACCGTGTGTCGGAGGTTCGAATCCTTCCGGGGGCGCCATTTTGGCCTGGACAGCGACACAGACAGCGACACGGACAGCGGTGCTGACCTGGGCGATCGACCAGCACTACTCGGCAAGCTTGGGTGACTGGGCGCGAAACGTCCCAGACTCAGGCAGCCGCAACCGATGCACGAGTCGAGGTCGTCACGCAACCGCTCGAG
>JANMFL010000103.1:0-11227 GCA_031377945.1 Acidimicrobiaceae bacterium
ATCTATCGTTCCGTCATGCCGCTGCCCCAGTCGCTGCTGACCGCCCCCTGGAACGACCTCGACCTACGCGTGGTCGCTGGCGAGTGGCCGGCCGGGGTGCACGGTGAGTTGTTCATCAGCGCACCGGTGGTCGACGAGCGGTTGTCGTTCCAGTTGTTCGGGTTCGGTGCCCTGGTGCGGCTGTCGTTGCGGCCGGGAACGTTCGGCGCACCCGCCGACCGATACGCCTTGCGGGTGCGCACCATCGACACGCCGGTGCAGCGCATCCACGACCGCACACCCGGAGCGTTCCATGGTGGTGTGCTGGGCCTGGACTCACCGTTCGGCCACGCCAACATGGCCAACACGGCGCCGCTCGGGTGGGGTGGCCGCCTGTTCGCGACGTGGGACGTCGGCCGCCCGGTGGAGGTGGATCCGGTGACGCTCGGCTTCGTCGCCGAAGTGGGCAGTGCCGCGTCGTGGGGTGGCGACTCGTTCGGCAAGAGTGCCGTGTTGCCGCAGGTGTTCAGCACCGCCCATCCGGTGATCGATCGCGAACGTGACTGCATGTGGACCGTGAAGCTCGGGCTGGGCCGGGCGGGCCTGGAACCCACCGTCGTGAGGTACGACGGGTCGGGTGTCGAGGTCCGCACGTGGCGGCTGCCCGGTGCCGCGGTGGCCGGCAGCATGCACACCATCACCCAGACGGCGAACTGGTTGGTGTTGGCCGATTCGGGCAACTTCAAGGCCGACTTCGGCGAGATCATGGGTGGCGACCGGTCGGTGCAGATCGACACCGAGGTGCCGGTGTTCTTCGTCCGCAAGGACGTGCTCGAGGCCACGCCCGACGGCGGCGAGGTGCCCTACGAACGGGCGAGGTTCGGCCCGACCACCGGTCACTACTACGCCAACTGGGACGACACCGACGGCATCCGGGTGTTGTTCGAGCACATGGACCTCACCGACCTGGCGTGCCGCCTGAAGCCGGGTGACGTCGACGTCCACGGCAACCCGTTGAACCCCGCCTACGTGGGGATGTACCAGATGGCGATGTCGGCGCAGACCATCAGCGAGGTGGTGTTCCGTCCTGGCGTTGGGTCTGGAGTGGTCGAGGCGTCGAACCGATTCGACTGGACCTGGAACCTGCAGTTGTCGGCGATGGACCGGAGTCCCGCGGGCCGCACCGGCCCGACCCATCATCACGTCGTGTTCCAGGGCCGCCGGCCGGGTGCGCTGGCCCAGCGCATCCTCGACCTGTACCGCGATCGCATCGATGAGACCGAGGTGTCGGCCGCCGAGCAGTGCGCCAGCCTGGCGACGTTCCGCCGTGGAGATCTGGCGCTGCACTCACGGTGGGAGTATCCGTCGGCGGCGACGGTTGGGTGGTGGTGCCGGTGTTGAACGACGACGGCTTTCGCGTCGAGTGCTTCGATGCGGCTGACGTGGGTGCCGGGCCGCTCGGTGTGTTGGCCGGCCCGAATCGCGAGCGGGCCCCGTTCATGTTGCACAGCATCTGGATGCGCGAAGCCCGACCGGCACCGTCGCTCGAGCGGCTGGCGTTCGCCGACGACATCGACGCCGACGCGGTGGCCGCACTGCCCGACGAGTTGCGCGACACCGTGTGGGCCGTGGCCGCGGACCTGTCATGACCCCGCCCTCGGCCAGTGACGCGTCGGCCCGCCACTGGCATCGCGACGACCTCGTCACCGCGGTGCTCGGCGCGCTCGAGCGGTCGGGCTTGGACGTCGATCGCCTGTCGGTCGACGACTTGGCGGCGACGGATCAGTTCCACGGCGGCGGTCGCTCGGCGACGCTGCGCCTGGCCGAGCTCGCCGGACTGAATGCGCCGGTGCCCAGCCCGCGGCGGGTGCTCGACGTCGGTGGCGGGTTCGGTGGGCCGGCGCGCACGCTGGCCGCGCACTACGGCTGCGAGGTGACGGCAGTCGATCTCACCCCCTCGTACATCGAGGTCGCCAACGTGCTGACCGAGCGTGTCGGGTTGGCGGGTCAGGTGTCGCATCACGTCGGCGACGCCCTGTCGTTGCCGTTCGACGACGAGCAGTTCGACGTCGTGTGGACGCAGAACAGCGGCATGAACATCGCCGACAAGGCCGCGCTGTACGCGGGGTTCCACCGGGTGTTGCGGCCGGGGGGCACGCTCGCGTTCCAGGAGCCGATGGCGGGTGAGGTGTCGCCGCCGCACTATCCACTGATGTGGGCCGAGGATCCGTCGCTCAGCTTCCTCGCATCGCCCGACGAATTGCGCGCCCTCATCGGCGGCCTCGGCTTCGACGAGCGCGAGTGGCAGCTGGTCACCGAGTCCGCGAGCAGCGGGGCTGCGCCGCCTCCGCCTCCCCACGCCGTGCAACTGCTGGTGATGGGGGCGGAGCATCTGCGCGAGATCCAGGCGGCCAGCCGCCGTAACGTTGCCGAGGGCCGCATCGCCATGGTGCATGCGGTCTTCGTGAAGCACTGAAGGTCGTCCGTCCCACGACCGAGCATGGCGGAAGGCCCTGTTCGGGCACCCTCGTCCGGCCATCTACGCTCTGCCCAACTCTGGCGGAGGGAGACGGGAATGCGCTTCGGAAGAACCGCGGTGGTACTCACAGCACTTCTGATCAGTGCGTGTGGTGGTGGCGACGGGTCCGGTGCGGTCGACTCGACTGTGCCGAACACGACGACGGCGGACACGGCCGACTCCAGCACATCGGTCGACACGACCATCGCTGCACCGAGCGCGGTGGGCATGGCGTCTCCTGTGGAACAGGGTGTGACGGCCCGTCTCGGCACGTCGACCGACTTCGCGACCATCGAGGCGGCCACGGAGGTGGTGGTGGGCGATCTCGTCGCCACCGACGACACTGGCTACGGCCAGATCGAGTACCCGGACGGCTCGCTCACCCGGCTCGACGTGAACACCGAGTTCGAGGTGCTCGAGCTCGCCGACTCCGCCGGAGTGTCGACGACGCGGACGAAGCTGTCCACCGGTCGCGTGTGGAACCGCGTCACCGACCTCGGCGAGGAGGGCGAGTTCAGCGTCGAGACCAGCGTGGCGGTCGCCACCGTGCAGGGCACCGCGTTCATGGTCGATTGTCGTGAGCCGGCCTCGTGCGTGTTCACCGTGCTGGAGGGGAGCATCGAGTTGACGCTCCCCGACGGGACCACCCTCGTCCTCGTGGCGCCGAGTTCGGTGAAGATCGACGCAACCGACGGTGCCGGGACCGTCACGAAAGTGCCGGCCGACGGCGCGTTCGGGGACCCGTGGGCAGACGACAACGCGACGCGCGACGTCACCGCCGGCTTCGTTTCGTCGGGGGAGATGTACAAGGCGCATGGGCCGACGTTCGGGTCGCTCGACGGAACCTTGGCCGGTGATCGCACGGTCGTCGAGTTCAGGTGCCTGAGCACCCCCACCTGCTCGGGTGACGACTCGGTGGGGAACGTGGCGCCCCGGACGTACGTGTTCTCCATCGACTGTTCAGCGGGGTATCCGTGCGCAGGCCGGGTGCTCACCGAGTACACGGTGGCGGACCAGGTCAACCAGGAACTGGCACCGGTCACGTTCGACGGGGACACGTACTCGTGGACCCTCGCCTACGACAGCTTCCAGTGCACGTGGGACGACAACAACGACGGTGCGGTCGACCGAACGTCGGGTGCGTTGAAGGTGCAGACCGACTGGACGCTCACCCCCACCGCGGCGGCGATCATCGACGGGTTGTGGACCATCACCGGCGGCACGATCGACGGCAACACCACGAACACGGTCGTCAGCAACGACCCCGCCTGCGACCCGGTGAACGTTCGCGACAGCCTGCAAGTGGTCGTCGCCCAGGTCTCCAGGTGACCGTGGCGGTTCGCGGCTGATGCGACGACGCGACCGCTGGGCCGTCGCCGGCGCGGCGGCCGTGGCCGGGCTGCTGACCGCAGGGCTGGTGGGTGGCGGGGGAGCGCTGTCGGCGTTGCAGTTCCGATGGGAGGACGGCTTGCAGCCGGCGCTCGACGGCAGCACCGACGTCGTCGTGGTCGCGATCGACCGCGAGACGCTGCAGGCGTTCGGTGACGGCTGGCCGTGGCCGCGCGATCGCATGGCAGAACTGGTGGACGCGATCAACGCCGCCGGGCCATCGGCCATCGCGATCGATGTGCTGTTCGCCGACGCGCGTGAGGGCGACGATGCGCTGGCCGCGTCGCTCTCGGCGGCGCCGGTGGTGCTGTCGTCGGCGCTCGGCCTGCAGATCGTGCCGGGTCGCCTGCCCGCGATCGTTGAGGAGGTCGCGCCCACCCAGGTCCTCGCCGATGCCGCGACCGTCGTGGGCCACACGAACATCGTCGGCGCCGGCTCGGGCGTCGTTCGCGACATCGCGCTGGTCGCGGTCACCGACAGAGGTATCCCTCGGGCGTCGCTCGCGCTCGCCGCAGTGGCGCTCGCCGACGGGGTGTCGGCCGTGGTCACCGAGCGCGACGACGGAGTGCAGGTGGGCTCACGCCTCGTACCGGCGGACGACGGCCTCCTGCGCGTGGCCTGGTCCGACGGCATCACCGCGGCCACGTCGGTGTCGGCCGTCGACGTGCTCCGCGGCGACGTCGACCCCGCCGACCTGGCGGGTCGGATCGTCGTCGTCGGTGTCACCGAGCCCACCTTGGGTGATCTGCACCAGGTGCCCGTCGATCGCGCCGGGTCCACCTCGGGGGTGTACATCCTCGCCAACGCGGTGAACACCATCACCAGCGCCGGCTATCTGCGCGACGCCCCGTCTCGTTCCGAGCAGTTGGTCGCGCTTGTGCTGGTGCTCGCGATGGCCGTGGCGGTGGGTTGGTTGGCGCTGTCGCTGTCCGCCGGCGTCGCCGCGTTGGAGGTGGCGTTCGTGTTCCTGTTCGCCGCGTGGCGGTTCCACTCCGCCGGCCAGCACTGGAACGTGGTCGCGCCCCTCAGCGGTGTCGCTGCGGCATTCGCCATGGGCGCCGCGCTGCGGTACATCACCGAGATCCGTCACCGACGCCGCGCATGGAATCTCTTCGCCGCGTACGTGCCGAAGTCGGCGGTCGCCGAGCTGGAGGACCCGGCCAAGCTGCGTCGCGCCATCGAGGGCACGCGACTGCAGGTGACCGTGTTGTTCTGCGACCTGCGCGGGTTCACGCCGCTCGCATCAGTGCTCGAGCCACCCGAGGTGAGGTCGGTGCTCGACGAGTTCTACGAGGCCACCGTTCGGCTCATCCACGATGCAGGCGGCACCGTGATGCAGTTCGTCGGCGACGAGGTGTTCGCCGTGTGGGGTGCGCCCTTGCCCGACACCGACCAGTGCGAGCGTGCGGCGACGACCGCGGTGGCAATGCAGCGCGCTCGGGTGCAACTGGACGCGACCCTCACGGCGCGTGGACTGCCCTGCATCGGGTTCGGTATCGGCGTGCACACCGGTCCCGCCGTCGCGGCACACGTCGGCACGCACGATCGACGGCAGTACTCGCTGGTGGGTACCACCGTGAACGTCGGTAGTCGACTGTGCTCTCAGGCCGCGGTCGGTCAGGTGGTCGTGTCGGGGAACGTCTTCGAGGCGCTCACGGAGGGCACTCGTTCGGAGTTCGCCGAGACCGAATCGATCACGGTGAAGGGGATCGACCACCCGCTCACGATTCACCGCTTTCGGTCGCCCGTCCAGGGGTGATCCGGTCGACCGAGTCATGAAGGTGAACTGACGCGACGAAGCCTTCGCCGACGGGATGGCAGGCGAAGGCTTCGAGGTCACCGATGGGTCAGCGGTGGGTCAGCGGTGCTCGTGCCGACGTGCCGTGAGGACGAGTCCGAACCCGACGAGGACAGCAATGCCGGCGATCAGCCAGCCGCTGCCGCCCATGCCGGTGGCGGGAAGGTCCGGGGCGAGCGAAGCGACCGACGTGGTCGTGGCGCCCCCACTGGCCACGGCGGTGGTCGTGGTGGTGGTGGGTCCACCCGCCGCGGCGATGGTGGTCGACGTGGTGGTCACGACGGGCGCCGCGGCGATGAACTGCGCCGCAGGTCCGCCGGTCGAGGCCCAGTTGGTGTCGGCCCGGAAGGTGTCGACGCCACCGGCACCGCCGTCGGTGTAGTTCGCTGCGGTATTCGTGTTCCAGAACACGAGGTCAGGGTCCACGTCGATCCCCACGCCCTGGTTCGGGGCGAGGCCCACGTTCAGCGACTCGTACGGACCGTTCACGCCGATCGGGCTCGCGCCCCACGTGTTGGTGTTGTAGGCGATGCCGTAGACGAGCTCATCGGGCACGGTCATGCCGCCCAGGTCGAAGCTGATGACGAAGCCAAAGCCGTTGAAGCAGTCGCCGGCGGCGTTCTTCCACTGCGTCGCAGTTGCGCAGGTCGCATCGGCCGACGGCCGGAACGGCATGTCGAATGCCTTCGTCACGGTGAAGGTCTGCGCGCCGAGCACCGGTGCTCCGCCGGCGTCGTGGGTGACGGAGTAGAACGACAGGGTGATCGGATGGCTGAACGTCGCGCCAGGTGCGGTGGTGCAGACCGCGTCGGCGGCCCAGTTCTCGCACGCCCAGCTGGACATGAAGATGTTCACCGTCTGCAGCGAACGGCTGCCCGGAGCGAAGCTGATGTCGTCGCCGAACTCGGCCGTCTGCGTTGCCTGGTAGCCAAGGCTGGGCAGGTTCGACGGTTGAGGGCTGGGGATGCTCTCGTAGATCGAGTTGGCGGCCGCGTGGGCGCCGCCGACGCCGAGCGTCGCGAGTGCGAGGACTCCGGCAAGTGCCGCGAGCCTGGTGGATGTGCGCATGGGTTGACTCCTCCATCTTCGATGGGTGACGTGGGAGTCGGTTTCGCCAGTTGCTCACCGCCGAGCTTGTAGCGACCAGATCGTCGCCCAGCGGTTCATCGCATCTCCAGGACTCATCTACCCACCGGTTGCGCGGAATAGACAGAGGCGAATGGCGGCCCCGCCGCGGCAGGGTCGTGCGACCGTTCTGACAACTCGGGTCAGAGTCTCACAGATATCGGTGGTGTGCGCACTGTGCGTCGAATTTGTGCGCATATCTACACAAAAGTCAGAGCGCTCACCTCTTGTGATGACGACCAAAGTCTGAATACCCTCGCAAGGGGCGAAACATCGGTCGCGGTGCCCTGGTGCTGCGAGAGAAGGCTGGGGACATCATGAACGGGTCTGGTACTCGGGCGTTTCAGCGCTTCGTCGCTGTCGTACTGACGATCTCGTTCGGAGTGGTCGGCACCATCCCGAACACGCAGATCGTGCACGCCGCGAATCCTGTCACGCAGGTGATGGCCGACGGCATCGAGACCCTGTCGGTCGCCATCGGTGCGACGACTGCGCTCGGTCAACTGGCCGAGGCGTTGCCGCTCACCGGTGTGTCGCCGGCGCTGTCCGACGGGCTCGACGTGCTCACCACGTTGCAGAACTCGTTGGCCACGCTGAACGACGCGACGAACGCGTTCATCGATCAGGCACCTGGCAGCGTGGCCGGCATCGTCGAAGGGCTCGACGTCGCGCCGATCGGCGGGGTGAAGCTGGTGGTCGGCTGCGACGGAGGCTGCGATCCGGGCGAGACACCGGTCGCCGCGAGCACCGACACCACCACGAACGTCACCACGCTCGTCATCCCCATCCACCTGTCGCGCACCATCAGCACGCCGGTGAACTTCCAGAGCAGCATCGTCGACCTCGACGGCGATCCGGTGAACGTCACGCTGTCCGCCTCGACCGAACTGCACCTGACGTTCGACGCCGATGTCGCGTCCACGCAGCCCGACCGCGCACTGAGCGTGCAGCCGTTCACCGTCACGTACGCGGCGTCGTTGACGGGCGGGCCCATCACCGCGGCCACCCGACTCGGCATCGCCGACGCGACCGCCACCCTGAAGAACCTCGCTGTCACGCTCGGCCTCACGCAGCACTTCAGCGATCCCGACGGTGTCAGCGGCATCACCGTCGAGGAACTGAAGAACACCACGCTCAGCGACCTCACCCAGGTGGGCCGCACCGGATCGGTCGCGGGTGCGCTCACGTTCGACACCGACCTCATTCCCGGTTCACCCGACACGCCCGACATCGACATCAGCGACGCCGACCTGTCGAACGGGTACTCGTTCACGTTGCCGGCGCTCGATCAGCTGTCGCCGTTCACGCTCATCACCCCCGAGGCCCTCGTCGCCGGTCTCGGCCAGTCGGCCGCGGCGCTCGGTGGCGCACAGGCGAGCACCGATCCCAACCTGCCCTTCCTGAAGGGCACACTGCGGCGCCTGGTGGCAGCCTCGCGGCCCGTGCTCGACGTGGTCGACTCGCTCGGCACCATCTGCGGCACCACGCAGACGGACGGCGGCACCCCGTCGGGTGGCGCAGAGGACCTGGCCATCGGTGTCACCGTCTACTGCCAGGCCATCGTCACCACCGACGTGCAGGCAGGCTCCGTCACCTGGACGTCCGACAGCGGCGCGACCGCTGGCGCGAACACCGGCGGTCCCACCGCGAACCTCACGCTCGGCCTGACGCCGACGAAGAGCGCGGTGTTCGTCACCACCGCGGTTGGCGACTTCCAGGCGCACGTGTCGTACACGGCGTCGATCGACGACGACAACAACCCGACCACGCCACCGGTGCTCGAGCCCGGGAAGCGCAGCGAGCGGCCGCCGCGCAGCGTGCAGCAGTTGGTGGCCAAGGTGGCCAGCATCGGCGGCTTCGACCCGCTGCCCGACCTGGTCCACTACGACCCGGCCACGAAGGCGCTCACGTTCCACATCTCGAAGACGTTCGACGGGCCGTCCATCAGCCTGCCGGTCGACGCGGGCGACCAGCTCGAGGCGCAGACCGGCATCGCCGGCCTCTCCACCACCGGCGGCGGCATCGACGCCTCGGCCAAGGACATCTCCATCGACTTCACGCCCGGCGTGCTGTTGCTGTCCGAGTCGGAGTGGCCGACGGTCACGGGCCCCGACGGATGCCCCGACCCGGGCATCAGCCCGGCCGACGTGACGGCGGGCAAGTGCGTCAGTCCGCTCGACCTGTTCTTCGTGAAGGTGAACCCGTCGTCTCCCGAGTTCTCGGTGGGCGATGCGACCTTCACCGCGTCGTCGCCGACGCTGCGCGGCCAGCTCGGCTACCTGGGCGTGCAGGCCTCGGTCACCTCGTTCGGCATCCAGCGTTCGAACACTGCGGCGCCGGTGCTGTCGGTCGATCTCGTTCCCACGGGCGACATGAGGGTCGGCACCACCACGCTCACCGACGCCATCCGCCTGCGTGAGTTGCTGTTCTCCATCGGCAAGCACGTCGACGTGTCGTCGCTGAACCTGAAGCTGAACGGTGCGCTCACGGTGAGCGCCACGCTGAACGGTGCCCCGGTCGCATCGGCAGGTGTCACCATCGCGTGGGATCCCGTCGGCATCGGCTCGCCCACGATCACGCCGTCGGCCAATTTCCAGCAGTTGTTCGCCAGCTTCAACCCGGTGCCCAACCTGTTCGGCACGCACACCGGCACGACCGATCCGAAGGTGCTCACCAACAGCACGGCGAACTTCTCCGACTCGGCCGTCGGCTCGACGCTCGACAACCTCACCGACGGCTCGTCGTGCACGGTCGGTTCGTTCACCGCCACGTCGCTCACCTGCCAGGAGAACCTGGCCGGTGGCACGGACAACACCTGGCAGTCGAGTGACGCGTATCGCGTGCACGTCGGCAGCCCGCTGGCGATGCTCGAGATCCTGCTCGACAACATCGACCAGATCACCAAGGTCATCCAGAACCTGACCGGCATCGACGCGGCCACCGCGCTGGACACCAAGCTGCCGGTCGTCGGCATCTCGCCGCGCGACCTGCTGGGCCAGATCGACGACCTGCGCCAGGCGCTGGCCGAGATCAAGGGCACCGGCGCCTCGGTGCAGTGCGGTCTGCAGGTGGTGGCCGGGAAGCTGACCGGCGACCCCAGCCAGGTGACGCTCGACGGCACCGGTCACGGTTCCATCTTCTGCGCCGGCGTGGCCATGAAGCCCGCGTTGGGCGACCCGGCCCCCGTGTGGTCGGTCGACGGTCCCGTCGACCAGGGCACCGCGACGGCCACGGTCGTGCAGCCCGCCACGCCCGCGGCGTCGGTCGGGTCCACGGCCGACTCGGCGACGTCGTTCGCCGAGATCAAGTTCACCGGTGCCGCGAACCAGGTGATCGTGCAGCGCCAGGACGTGGTGAAGACCGACGGCTCCACGGCGCCTCGCGGCTATCGCGTGTCGCTCGGGTGGAGCGACGTCGACGGCGCCCATCATGAGGAGTACCCGAGTTTGGCGCAGCCGACCAGCCTGCAGGGGCTGGAAGAGGCCATCAAGGACAAGCTCGGTATCACCGAGGGCTTCGGTCTCAGCCTGGTCGACGGTCCCACCGCCGGCCAGAAGCTGGTCACCATCGATCTGAACATCGGTCGCTGCAACGACGCCACGCTGTGCCCGGGTGACCCGGTCGACCCGAATCCGCTGACGTCGCCCATCAACGCCAACGTCTCCGGCCTGGGCGGCCTGGTGGCCGCCGGCGCCGGCGGGGAGGTGGCCGTGAAGTACTCGGCGTCGGCCCGCATCAAGCTGGGCCTCGACCTCAGCGGCACGCCGCAGATCTACGTCATGCCCAGCACGGGCGTTTCCCTCAAGGGTCGCTTCGAGGCGACGAACCTGGACTTCAACGCCACGCTCGGCCCGTTCAGCATCAAGGCCGGCACGCATGCCCGCCTGAACGACCAGGGCGACGCCGACCCGGCGAACGACGTGTTCGACGGCAACGGCGCCGTGAAGTTGGGTGCCGACCTGACCATCGGCAACATCACCACGCCCGTCGCGCTCACCACGTTCCTCGGTTCGCTGGGCACCTACCTGACGCCCACGTTCACCGCGCCACCTGACCAGACGTGCGGCACCATCACCACCGACGCCACCACCACGCCGCCCACCACGGTGGACCTGTCGGCCATGGGCTGCGGCCTCATCTCGGTGGGTGTGTCCTCAGGCACCGGCACCAGCACGGTCACCAACTACGTCGCCGACCTCGGCCTCACCGTCGCCCTGTCGGGCGGCACGTTCACGGTCACTCCTTACGTGCCCGCCGACCTGGCGGCGAAGTTCGCCAGCGCGGCGCTCGATCTGCGCCTGCTACTGAACGCACTGCCCGCGCTGGTGGGCGAGATCCGCGACGGTTTGCGGGCCGGCGGCGCGGCGGCCACCGGCAACGGCAAGCTGCCGCTCATCGGCGACGCGCTCGACGCAGGT
>JANMFL010000174.1:0-9765 GCA_031377945.1 Acidimicrobiaceae bacterium
CCGCCACCCTCGCCGCGTTCCAGGCGCTGCGCGATGCAGTCCCGACCGTCAAGGTGCTCAACGCCTTCCGCCGCGGGAACGTCGTCGGCGCGCTGCGCGTCGGCATGCGTCCGGGCGACGGAGGCCTCGACACCCGCGGCATCCTTCAGGCCGCGGCCGACGGCAAGATCGAGTGCCTGGTGCTGCTCGGCGCCGACCCCATCGCCGACTTCCCCGACACTGCACTCGCCCGGCGAGCGCTCGCCCGTGTCAGCCGCATCGTCGCCGTCGACGCGTTCCTCACCTCGTCGTCCGAGCAGGCGAATGTGGTGCTGGCTGCCAGCCTGTTCGGTGAGAAGGACGGAACCACGACGAACCTCGAGGGTCGCGTGTCCCGTGTCGCCCGCGAGGTCAGCCCCGCCGGCGGCAGCCGCGCCGACTGGATGATCGCCGCCGAACTCGCCCTCGAGCTGGGTGGCGACCTGGGCGTCGGCACCAGCGCCGACCTCACCGCCGCCATCGCCGCATCGGTGTCGGGCTTCGACGCCGCGATCGGCGATGCGCTCGCCGGCGACGGAGTGCTGGCGGGCGCCCCCACCGACCTCCCGGCCGTCGAGGTCCCGGCCGTCACGGTGCCCGAGCGCAACGCCTACGACTTCCGCCTCGTCGTCAGCCGGAAGCTGTACGACCAGGCCATCGGCACGGTGTACTCACCGTCGCTCGCCCCGCTCGCCGAGACTGCGGCGGTCCACCTGCACCCGCTCGACCTCGAGCGCGTCGGAACGGCCGATGGTCGCGACGTGAAGGTCATCGGCGCTCGCACCAGTCTGATCTTCCGTGCGGTCGCCGATCTGACCGTGCTGCGCGGCACGGCGTGGGTGCCGTTCAACCAGCCCGGACCGAACGTGGGCGAACTCATCGACTGCTTCGCCCCGGTCAACGACGTGCGAATCGAGACCATCTGATGCTCGCGCTCGACTCCCTCCTCGACAACATCAAGCTCTGGAGCACCGAGTTCCTGATCGTCATCATCAAGGTCCTCGTGGTCTTCGTCGTCGGCCTGGTCGGCACGATGCTGATGGTCTGGTTCGAGCGCAAGGTCGTCTCGTACATGCAGAACCGCGTCGGTCCCGACAAGGCCGGCCCGAAGGGTCTGCTGCAGACGTTGGCCGACGGCATCAAGCTGTTCTTCAAGGAAGACCTCATTCCCGATCGCAGCGACCGGTTCGTGTTCAAGCTCGCGCCGTACCTCGCGTTCGTGCCCGCCTTCCTGGTGTGGAGTGTCATTCCGCTCGGTGGCGATTTCAGCGGCGGCAAGGACGGCAGCGTCTCCATTCTCGGTCACACCACGAAGCTGCAGTTGGCCGACCCGCCCATCGGCGTGCTGCTGCTGCTCGCGCTCAGCAGCATCGCGGTGTACGGCATCATGCTCGCCGGATGGAGCTCGGGCTCGAAGTACCCGCTGCTCGGCTCCGTGCGTGCCTCGGCGCAGATGGTCAGTTACGAAGCGGCCCTCGGCCTCAGCCTGGCCACCGTCATCCTCATTGCCGGAACGCTCAGCACCAACGGCATCGTCACGGCGCAGAGCAGCTTCACCAAGTGGCACGTCGTCGCCACCGGAGTGGTGCCGTTCGTGGTGTTTCTCATCGCTGCCACCGCCGAACTGAACCGGCCACCGTTCGACCTCGTCGAAGCCGAGCAGGAACTCGTCGGTGGTTTCAACACCGAGTACTCGAGCATCCGTTTCGCGCTGTTCTTCCTCGCCGAGTTCATGAACACGATCACCATGAGCGGCGTCATGGTGACGCTGTTCTTCGCCGGCCCGCAGCCGTTGCCGATCGCCGGCAACGAGAACATCCTGTCGTTCCTCGGGCCGCTGTCCGGCACGGTCTGGTTCCTGCTCAAGGTGATGGTGTTCCTGTACGTGTACGTGTGGTTCCGGGCCACCCTTCCCCGCCTGCGCTACGACCAGCTGATGAACCTCGGTTGGAAGCTGATGATCCCGCTCGCGTTGGGCTGGTTCATGCTGCTCGCCGCGTTCCGTGTCGGTCGCGACAGCGATTGGAACCTCGGCCTCGTCGGAGTCATCTCGCTCGCCGTCATCGGCGGCTCGGCGTGGTTGCTCTCGTACGCGTCCAAAGTCAGTGCCCGCAACCGTGAACGAGAGGGGGCGATGTTCTGATGGGGTACCTCGACGGATTCCTCGTCACGATCAAGCAGCACCGCATCTTCGGTGGCGTGCGCGTCACCACCCCGTACTCGGGTGGTCGCGTCGCCAAGAAGGGCAAGAACGTCGAAGGCAGGGACGAGAAGATCCCCAAGCCCGAGCGTCTGCACGGTCGTCACGTCCTCAACCGCTACGAGGACGGCATGGAGAAGTGCATCGGGTGCGAGCTCTGCGCCGGTGTCTGCCCCGCGAAGTGCATCTACGTGCGCGGTGCCGACAACGACCCGCAAGACCCCACGTCGCCTGGCGAGCGCTTCGGCTTCGTCTACGAGATCAACTACCTCCGGTGCATCCACTGCGACCTGTGTGTCGAGGCCTGCCCCACCGAGGCGATCACCGAGAGCAAGCTGTTCGAGTTCAGCTTCACCAGTCGGCAGGACGCGGTCTACACCAAGGCCGAATTGCTCGTCGGTGACGACGGCAAGCCCAAGCAGATGCCATGGGAGGACTGGCGTGCCGGTGAAGACCTGAACACGAGTGGTTGGATGCGCGCCACCGCCGCCAACGGCGACGCCGACTTCGTGGGTGAAGTCGGTTGGAGCGGCGAGCTCGGCTACGGCGTGCGCGCTCCCGAGGCAAAGCAGGACGTCGCCGACGCACCCAAGGTCAAGACGGACAAGACGATCAAGTCGGTGACGCGATGATGGAAGTGTTCGTCTTCGTCGTCGCGGGCCTGATGGTCCTGGGCGGTGCAGTCGGTGTGATCGTCGCCAAGCATCCCGTACACGCCGCGCTCAGCCTCATCCTCACGCTCTTCGGCATCGCCGTGAACTTCGTCGCGCTCGAGGCGAACTTCCTCGCCGCCGTGCAGGTGATCGTCTACGCCGGCGCCATCGTCGTGCTCTTCCTGTTCGTGATCATGCTGCTCGGCGTCGACAATGCCGAGAACCTGAGCATCGAGCCGTTCAGGGTCCAGCGACCCGTCGCCGCGATCGTCGGCGTCGGTGTGTTCGGACTCGTCGTGACGGCGGCGCTGGTGTCGCGCGACGCCACGTCCGCGGTGCAGGGAAGCGGCCTCGAGGTGCTCGCCGCCGATGGCGGTCCCGATCACGACGGCAACATCCGCGCGCTCGCCCGCGACCTCTTCAGCGACCACGTCCTGGCGTTCGAGCTCACCTCGGTGCTGCTCGTCATCGCGGTCGTCGGCACCGTGCTGCTCGCACGCAAGCCTCGCAAGGGCGACTTCCAGGAAGGTGGCAACTGATGCTCGCCAGCATCGTGACCACCGAGTGGTACCTCGTGCTCGCCGCCCTGCTGTTCTCCATCGGCGTCGTCGGCGTGATGGTGCGCCGCAACCCGCTGGTGCTGTTCATGTGCATCGAGCTGATGCTCAACGCGGTGAACCTCACCTTCGTCGCGCTGGCCAAGCGCAACAACGACATCGGCGGACAGACCACCGTGTTCTTCGTCCTGGTCGTCGCGGCTGCCGAGGTCGTCGTCGGCTTGGGCATCATCGTGGCCATCCTGCGTCGCCGACCGAACGCCACCACCGACGATCTCGCCGAGTTGAAGGGTTGATGTGATGCTCGACCTCGTCTGGTTGATCCCTGCCCTGCCACTCGCCGGGTTCCTGGTCATCCTCCTGTTCGGCCGCAAGATGGGCGACCCGTTCTCGGGCTACTTCGCCACGGCGATGGTGGGCATGTCCTTCCTCGTCACGGTGGGCGTGTTCGTCGACCTGATGTCGCTCGACGCCGAGGCGCGCACGGAGCAGGTGCACACGCTGTTCTCGTGGGTCGCCGTCGGCAGCCTGCACATCGACCTCGCATTCCTGGCCGACCCATTGGCCATCACGATGTGCCTGTTCGTCACGGGCATCGGTGCGCTCATCCACCTGTACGCCGTCGGCTACATGCACGGCGACAGTCGGTTCAGCAAGTTCTTCCTCTACCTCAACCTGTTCGCGTTCAGCATGCTCATGCTGATCCTCGGCTCGAACATGCTCGTCACGTTCCTCGGTTGGGAGGGTGTGGGCACCTGCTCGTACTTCCTCATCAGCTTCTGGCACGAGAAGGACAGCGCTGCGACGGCCGGCAAGAAGGCGTTCGTCACGAACCGGGTCGGCGACTGGGGCTTCATGATGGCGATGTTCTTCGCCTTCTGGGCCGTCGGTTCGCTCGACTACCTGCACATCAACGAGGCCGCCAGTTCGTTGTCCACCACCACCGCCACGGCGATCGGCCTGTTCGCCTTCGTCGGTGCGTGCGGCAAGAGCGCGCAGCTGCCGCTCTACCTGTGGTTGCCCGACGCGATGGAGGGCCCCACCCCGGTGTCGGCACTCATCCACGCCGCCACCATGGTCACCGCCGGCGTGTATCTGATGTGCCGCCTCAACCCGGTCCTCGGTGCGTCCGCCTCGTACGCCCCGACCGTCATCGCGATCGTCGGTGCTGCCACGGCGTTGTTCGCCGCCACCATCGCGGTGTCGCAGAACGACATCAAGAAGGTGCTCGCGTACTCGACCGTCAGCCAACTCGGCTACATGTTCCTCGCCGTCGGCTCCGGCGCGTACACCGCGGCCATCTTCCACATGGTCACGCACGCGTTCTTCAAGGCGCTGCTGTTCCTGGGCAGTGGCTCGGTCATCCACGGCATGCACCACGAACAGGACATGCGACGCATGGGTGCGCTGCGCAAGTTCATGCCGGTCACGTTCGCCACCTTCATCGTCGGCTGGCTGGCGATCGCCGGTGTGCCGCCGTTCTCGGGCTTCTGGAGCAAGGACGAGATCCTGCTCGCCGCCTACGACAAGAGCGTGGTGCTGTGGGGCGTCGGTCTCATCACGGCGCTGCTCACCGCGTTCTACATGACGCGTCAGGTCATCATGGTCTTCTACGGCGAGGCCCGTTGGCACGATGCCCACGAGGAGCACGGCGCGCACGGCGACTACATCGCCCACGACGCGCACGACGCGCACGACGACGGACACGGTGATCAGGCGCATGCGGGCCAGCCGCACGAGAGTCCGTGGATGATGATCGTGCCCCTCGGTGTCCTGGCAGTGTTGTCGTTCGCCGGCGGCTTCATCAACATGCCGTTCTCGCATTCGACCGAGCGCCTGACCAACTGGCTCGAGCCGGTGCTGGGCGTGCACGAGACCGACACCGCGAAACTGCCGCTCGCGCTCGTCGCGATCGCGTGCGGCCTCGTCGGCATCGGCATCGGTTTCGCCGTCTACTACTTCAAGAAGGTCGAGCCCGTCGAGCCGAAGATCCTGCTCGATGCCTGGGGTTACGACCGTGCGGTGTCGAAGTTCATGGGCGGCCCCGGCCGCAAGGTCTTCGAAGGCATCGCCTGGGCCGACGCCACGATCATTGACGGTGCGGTCAACGGCACCGCCCGTGTGGTGCGAGGAACGGCGGGTGAGGCCCGCAAGGTGCAGAGCGGCAACCTGCGCAACTACGCCGCTGTGGTGGGAGTCGGCGTCGTGCTGCTCCTCGCCTGGTTCGTCATCGTGCGAGGGATCCTGTGACCGACTTCCCGATTCTCACGTTGCTGGTACTGGTGCCGGCCCTCGGCGCGTTGCTGGTGGCCTTCATCTCGAACCGTCAGCCCGACCTGGTGAAGATCACCGCGTTGCTCACCTCGGTGCTCACCGGGGGCCTCGCGCTGTGGACGCTGTTCGCGTTCGACAAAGGTGAGGCCGGGTTCCAGTTCGTCAGCGAACACTCCTGGATCTCGTCGTGGGGCATCTCGTGGCACCTCGGTGTCGATGGCATCTCCATCTTCCTCGTCGTGCTCACGGGAATCCTGTTCCCGTTGGTCATCGCCGGCATCGACCCGCACCACGACCACAAGCGGTACCTCGCCTGGATGCTGCTGCTCGAGGCCGGGGTCATGGGCAGCTTCATCAGCCTCGACCTGTTCCTGTTCTTCGTCTTCTTCGAGATCGTGCTCGTCCCGATGTACTTCCTCATCGGAGGTTGGGGCTACGACGACCGCATCTACGCGGCCACGAAGTTCTTCCTGTTCACGATGATCGGTTCGGCGTTCATGCTCGTGGGCATCATCGCCACCGCCGTCATCGCCAAGGCCGACGCCGGGCAGGTCACCTTCGACCTGGTGAAGATCGCCGAGAACGGTTCATTCGCTGCCGGGACCGGACGATGGCTGTTCTTCTCGTTCGCGATCGCGTTCGCCGTGAAGGTGCCGCTGTTCCCGTTGCACACCTGGCTGCCCGACGCCCACACCCAGGCACCCACCGGTGGCTCGGTCATCCTCGCCGGCGTGCTGCTGAAGATGGGTACGTACGGACTGTTGCGATTCGGTGTGTACCTGTTTCCCGAGGCGGCCGTGTGGGCCCGGCCGGTGTTCCTCACCCTCGCCACCATCGGCATTCTGTGGGGCGCCGTCGCAGCGACGATGCAGACCGACCTCAAACGACTCGTCGCCTACTCGTCGGTCGCGCACCTCGGATTCATCGTGCTCGGCACGTTCGCGCTCACATCGCAGGCCATCACCGGCGGCGTTCTGCAGAACATCAGCCACGGCATCAGCACCGGCGCACTGTTCATCCTCGTCGGCATGATCTACGAGCGTCGCCACACTCGTGAGATCGCCAAGCTCAAGGGCCTGCAGAAGGTGGCGCCGGTGTTCGCCGCGGCCTTCATGATCGTCATGCTGTCGAGCATCGGCGTGCCGGGCCTGAACGGTTTCGTCGGCGAGTTCCTCGTCCTCATCGGCTCGTTCGCCACCGCTCGCTGGTGGGTGACGGTCGCTGCCATCGGCGTCATCCTCGCTGCGCTGTACCTGCTGTGGGCCTACCAGCGGGTGTTCCACGGCGAGCCCGACGAGGACAACAAGTCGTTCGCCGAACTGAAGTGGAAGGAGGGCATGCTGCTGCTGCCCTTCATCGCCATCATCGTGTTCTCCGGTGTGTTCCCGAAGCCGATGCTCGAGCGCATCGAGCCGTCGGTCGACAAGCTGCTCGAGCACGTGCAGGAGCACTCCTCGTGGCAAGCACCGGTCGCTGCTGAAAAGGGAGAAGGCTGATGGGCGTGCTCGCTGCCGACACGCTGCAGGGTCCGGAGATCGACTGGTTCGCGCTGAGTCCGCTGCTGGTGCTGCTGGGCGGCACCATGGTGTTGCTCCTCGTGGCGTCGTTGACGCCGGTGTGGCCGAAGCGGCTCTATGCCACGTTCACCGCCGTCATCGGCCTGGCGTCGCTCGCGCTGTGCTTCCCGTTGTGGCATCGCATCGACGTCGACGGCCCGTCGCTGCTCGTCGGCGACGCGGCGCACTTCGACAAGATGACCGTCTGGGTCATTGCGACGATCAGCCTCGCAGTGGTGCTGGCGTCGTTCGTCACCGACGACTACCTGCGTCGTGAGGACATCGACGGCCCCGAGATCTACGCCCTGTACATGATGGCCGCCATCGGTGGCATCGTGATGGGCGCCTCGAACGATCTCATCGTGCTGTTCCTCGGCCTCGAGATCCTGTCGATCGCCCTCTACGTGCTGGCCGCCAGTCACCGCAAGCGGGTGCAGAGTCAGGAAGCGGGCTTGAAGTACTTCGTGCTCGGCGGCTTCTCGTCGGCGATCTTCCTGTACGGCGTGGCGCTCATCTACGGCGGCACCGGCAGCACGAACTTCGGCAAGATCCTCAGCGCGTTGGCCGACACCGTGCCGTTGCAGAAGGGCGACGACGCGATGTTGCTCGCCGGTGTGGCGCTGCTGCTCGTCGGGCTGTCGTTCAAGGTCGCCGCCGTGCCCTTCCACTTCTGGGCGCCCGACGTGTACGAAGGCGCGCCAACCCCGGTGAGCGCGTTCATGGCGTCGGCTGCGAAGGCTGCGGCGTTCGCAGCCATGCTGCGCGTGCTGCTCGAGGCGCTGCCGAACTTCGCCGAGGACTACCGCCCGGTGGTGTGGCTGCTCGCCGTGATCACCGTCATCGGCGGTTCGCTGATGGCCGTCGTGCAGACGAACGTGAAGCGCATGCTCGCGTTCTCGAGCATCAGTCATGCGGGCTTCATGCTCGTGGGTGTCGAGGCGGCGTCGCACACCGCTGGCGGCCCGGCCAACGACGGCCGCTCGTCGGTGCTGCTGTACACGATGATCTATGCCGTGCTCGCGCTCGGGACCTGGGGTGTGGTCACCGCCGTCAGTCGTACGGGCGACAACGCGACCAACCTCGCTGCGTTCCGTGGCCTCGGCCGCAACCGGCCGCTGCTCGCGTTCGGCATGACCATCATGCTGCTCGCCCAGGCAGGCGTGCCGCTGACGAGCGGCTTCGTCGCCAAGTTCGGTGTCATCCGGGCCGCGGTCGATGCGAAGAGCTACTCGGTGGCCGTCATCGCCATGGTGGCAGCCGTCATCGCGGCGTATCTGTATCTGCGGATCATGATCTCGATGTGGATCGCCGACCCCGAGGCCGGTGACGACCAGCGCGAAGCCATCCGGCTGCCGCTGTTCCTCACCATCGGCATCTCGTTCGCCGTGCTCGCCACCCAGGTCGTCGGGTTCTTCCCCGACTGGCTCGTCCGCCTCGCCCCCTGACCCACCCCGAGGTCGGCGCAACCGCCCCACCGGTCGGCTGCGCAGCGCAACATCACGTCGGCCGCGACGCCCGGCTCTGCAGGCACGGTCTCAGTGGCGACCTTCGCGCCGGCGGTCGATGATCACACGCACGTCGGCCACGGCGTCGCGGACACCCTGTTCGACATCGAGCCGCGCGACCCGGGGCACCACCCAGCCCTGCATCGTCGCCTTCCGGTCGCGGCGGGCGTCTCGCTGCGACTCGAGCGCTCCGGAGTGCCAGGCCGGGTCGTCGACTTCCAGGCCGACTTTCCATTCCGGCCAACCGAAGTCGACGTGGATGATCGACCCGTCGGGTAGTTCCACCGGACACTGCGCCACGGGAATGGGGAGCCCCTGACGCTCGATCTCCATCAACACCTTCAACTCGAGACCCGATTGCAGTGCGCGCTGCCACCTTGGCTTCGAGTCCACGACGGCCCGAATGGTGCGCGAACCCGGGCGGTTCGGGTGATGGAGCCTGGAGACCGTGTCGATCACCGTGTCGAGTGTGCACAGGCCTTCGTGGAGGATCTGCTCCAGGATCGAACGCGTGGCGTCGAAGCCCAAC
Organism: Acidimicrobiaceae bacterium; assembly: GCA_031377945.1. Lineage (GTDB taxonomy): Bacteria > Actinomycetota > Acidimicrobiia > Acidimicrobiales > Ilumatobacteraceae > UBA668. The sequence continues at coordinate 9,293 of JANMFL010000174.1, forward strand.
ATGTCGGCAGAGTCGAAGAGTGAGCGGGGTGGGCTCGTGAGTCGGATGCCGTCGGGACGCTCGACGATGTCGACGGGGTCGATTCGACGACATCGATGCACCACGATGCCGGGGATCTCCGGCGACGAGCCGTGCACGAGCAGGACGTGGAGGCCGCGGTCCGTGACCCCCCGGAAGTTCCACATTCGGTCGGCGGTGGTGAAGCCGATGTTGACACTGTCGTTTCGAGCGCATGCCGCGGCAAGGGTCTGCTCGAACGTGATGGGCCATTGCGCGCTGCGGAACACGCCGGGCAACACGCGCACGAGTCGTCGTTGCTCGGCGAGCCGATGCATCGTGCTCGCCGACATGCCGAGACGCTCGAGTGTCGATGCCGCTGCGATGCCATGATGGCCGGCGAACCAGTCGTCGACGGCCGTTTGCCACTTCGCCATGACTTCCTCCCAGAGTGTGTGCATCTCGACGGGGAAGTC
>JANMFL010000199.1:0-2931 GCA_031377945.1 Acidimicrobiaceae bacterium
GGGGGGGGGCGCCCCCACCCCCGTTTGGCGGTCCGCGCCCCGCGAAGCCGCCGCGTGATGCATGCGGACGACGTGGTCCTGTCGGTGGTCAGGTGAAGATGATCTGGCCGCCCGCCGCCATGTCGTAGAAGTCGCCGACGGTGATGATGTCCTGGATCTGCTCGACGAAGTCGTCCTTCGTCAGGTTGAACATGTCGACCGACGCCTTGCAGGCGTACATGCCGCATCCCGTGTCGCCGATCATCTCGATGAACTCGGGGATGGGCGGGATGTCGAGCTTGTCCATCGTCTTCGACATCATGTGGGTCGCCAGGCCGCTCATGCCGGGCAGGCCACCGATGAGCGTGGGGATGTGCATCGCCGGGTTGCCGACCGTCGCGACCTTGATGTGCTCGATGCGCTTCTTGTTCACGGCGTCGAGGCCGAAGAACGTGAAGAACAGGTTGGCCTCCATGCCTTCGGCGCGGGCGCCGTTGGCCATGATCAGCGCGGGGTAGATGCCCTCGAGCGAACCTTTCGAGACGATGATCGACACCTTGGTGATCTTCTCTGGCGTGATCTTCTCCGGGGTGATCTTCTCCGGGGTGGTGTTGCCGTCCATGTCAGATGCATCCTTTCGGCTTCGGGATGCCGGCAATGCGGGCCGCCATCTTCGCGGGACCCTTCGGGAACAGCAGGTACAGGTCCTTGACGCTCACACCCGACGTCTTGCCGAGCACTCGCACCGTCGGGCCGGTGCCCTTCTCGAAGTACTCCTTGCGCATGAACTCGATGACCGTCCAGTGCTGATCGTCGAGTTCGTCGATGCCGTCGGCCTTGGCCAACTCGACGGCGATGTCCTTGGTCCACTGGTTCGGATCGACGAAGAACCCTTCGTCGTTCACCTCGACCGGGACGCCCGCGTACGTGGCGGTGCTCATACGGATGCCTCTTCCTTCTTGTTCGGGATGTGTTTGCCGGCCTTCGGCATGTCGGCGCCGATGCCGGGGATGTCGCGGCCCTGCAACAGGGCGTGCCAGTAGACCCACTGGAACATCAGCTTGCCGAGGTGGTTCATGCGGCTCTCCTTGAGCAGCGGCATGCCGATGGCGGCCGGGAAGTGTCCTTCCAGGGGCTCTGTCTCGTAGTTGAAGTCGATGAGCAGGGCCTTGCCGAAGCCGGTCTCGATGAAGCAGTTCGCATGACCGTCGAACGTGCTGTCGAGCTCGCGGCCCTCGACGAAGCGGATGATGTTCTCGACGAGCACCTCGCCCTCGAAGTGGGTCACCGACCCGGCCTTCGACGCCGGCACGTTGGTGGCGTAGCCGATGGCGAAGATGTTCGACTTCGCGAGCGTCTGCAGGGTGGCCTTGTCGGTGGGGACGAAGTTCAGTTCGTCGCCCAGCCCCTCGCTGCGACCGACGTAGTCGGCGCCGCTGTGCAGGGGGATGACCACCGCCAGGTCGAACGGCACCTCGCGGCCGTCGTAGCCGACGAGCTTGTTGCCGTCGTCGTCGCACACCACTTCGCCGGTGTTGAACTCGGTGACCAGGTGGATGCCCTTCTCCTCGAGCAACGCCGACAGGGTGGCCGAGGCGACCGGCTTGGTGAACGCGCCGTCCAGCGGCGTGGCGTAGGTGATCTCGACCTTGTCGCGGATGCCTCGCTCGGTGAAGAACCAGTCGGCGAGGAAGCAGAACTCGAGCGGGGCAACCGGGCACTTGATCGGCATGTCGACCACGTTGACCACCAGGCGGCCGCCTTCGAAGTCGGCCAGGGCCGTCTCCAGGCCGGTGGCGCCGCTGATGTCGTAGAAGGTGAACACCTTCTCGTTCCAGCCGGGGCCGGTCAGCCCTTCGGTCTCGTCGAACGCCAACTGCGCGCCCGTGGCGATGACCAGGACGTCGTAGGGGATCTCGCGACCGTTCTCGAGGTACACCGTGTCGTTGGTGCGGTCCACCCGGTCGATGCCGGACTCGACGAACTCGATGCCATTCTGGAGTTGGGCCTTGCGCGATCGAACGATCTCGCTGTGCTGGGCCAGACCGAACGGCACGAACAGCAGGCCGGGCTGGTACATGTGGTGGTCGTCGCGGTCGACGACCGTGATCTCGACCTCATCGTGTCCTGCACGGTGGTGCTTGAAGTGGCGGTGGAGGCGGTTGGCCGTGAGGGTGCCGCCGGTGCCGCCGCCGAGTATGACGATGCGCCTTGTTGTCGATGCAGCCATCGGGGACCGTCCTTTCGATCCTCACGATGCGCCGCCCAATACCCCCCGGGGTAGGGCACTTGGTCCCGTCAGCGACGTGTCGAGCGCCACTCCCAGAGGAAGCGCCAGCCCACCAGGAACAGCAGCGTGAAACACCCGGCGACGATGATGAACGGCAGCGCCGTTCCCCGGTCGAACACGAAGTGGCGCAACACCATGCCGCCCACCAGCGTGCACGCCCAGATGACGATGCCGGTCGTGGGTGACGTGGGCGACTTCCACGCTCGGGCCACCAGCCAACCGGCCGCGAGGGCGATGAGGAATGGCGCCGCGACCTTCAACGTGCCGACGACGGCGTTGCCGCCTTCGTCGTGACTCTGCCGGCCGAGTGCCACGAACAGCACCACGAAACACACGTCGGCGACTGCCGACCAGACGGCCCGCTTGCTCATTCGGCGAACCGTCCGACCTTGCCCTTGAAGAACAGCAGCGGCACCGGCTCGAGGTCGGGGTGGACGTGCTCCAGTTCGACGACGCGTCCCATCACGAACTGGTGGTCGCCGGCTTCGACGACGTGCTCGATGGCGCAGTCGATCCAAGCGATGGCTCCGTCGAGGACGGGCGAACCGGTGATGGGCGACGGATGCCAGCCGACACCGTCGAACGGATCGGCGACCGAGCTCTTGGCGAACTGCCAGCACAGGTCGCCCTGCAGGCAGCCGAGGACGTTCACGCAGAACGAG
>JANMFL010000216.1:0-9502 GCA_031377945.1 Acidimicrobiaceae bacterium
ATCTGGTGCACGAAGGCGGCTGGCAACTCATCCTCCAGCCCGATCGCACCCTCACCGTCGTCCGACCCGGAGGACACATCACCACCACCGGACCACCCACCATCCGCGCCGCCTGACGGCGTTCGCGCCGTTCACCAGGAACTTAAGTTCGCGCGTGGAGCTCGGGGATGTGGTCGGCCCAGGCGCGGAAGTCGGCCTGCAGGCGCGCCCGTGTGGGTTCGTCGACGAAGGCCACGTCGAGCGCGTGGAGGTTGCACGCCCACAACTCGGGGAGGGTGATGCCGAGGCCGGCGATGCAGTTGGCGTACTCCTCCGACAATGTGATGTCGGAGATCGTGAAGTCGTCGGTGTTGATGGTGACGGGCACACCCATGCGCAGCAGCGTCGGCAGCGGGTGATCGGCGAACGTGGGAACGGTCGATGCCTGCATGTTGCTGGTGGGGCACAGGTCCAACGTCACGCCTCGTTCGATGAGCGTGGTCACCACGTCGGGTGCCTTCACCGACCACGGGCCGTGTGAGATGCGATCCGGCCGCAACGTGAGGGCCTGACGGACGAGTGACCCGTCGTCGACCAGTTCACCGACGTGCACGGTGATGCCCAGGCCACCTCGGCGGGCCACCTCGAACGACTCGGCGTGCGGGGTGGGATCGGGTGTCTCGGCTTCGTACCCGGCGAAGTCCCACCCCGTCACTCCCTGACCGCGGAACCGGACTGCGGCCTCCGCCACCTCGACGTTCCGTTCAGGCGTGTGGGCACGGAAACCGACCACGCACAACCGAGCCTCCACACCGCAGCGGACAGCCGCCTCGCGGGCTGCGTCAGCGACGATCTCGATGACCTCGTCGACCGACAGGCCCTGCTCGCAGTGCAGCGCCGGCGCCCACTTGATCTCCATGAACTTCACCCGGTCGGCGGCCTTGTCCTCCACCAGCTCGCGCGTCACACGAGCAAGAGCGTCGGGCCATTGCAGAATCCGTAGCGGAAGATCGAACGCCCGCAGCAACTCGGCCTGCGACGGTGCCTGAACCGGCGCGGTCAGCGCGTCGAACATGCCCTCGTAGGTGGTCGGAGCGTCGACACCATGGGCAGCCGCCAGGTCGAGTGCGGCGATGGGCTTCACGCAACCGTCGAGGTGCAGGTGCAGCTCCGCCTTCGGCATGTCCTGCACGAGACGACGGACGGACGCGGAGACCGCAGCGGGAGCCATGTCCGCAGTCTGGCAGCCCGTCAGACGGTTGCGTCAGGTGCTTCGACGGCCCGCTGGCGGTTCACGTACAGCACACCTGCCGCGACCAGCAGTCCGACCACGAGTACCACCCACGGGCCGATGCCGGCGATGAAGAGCACCGCAAGACCCAGCCCCACGATGACGATTCGGGCCACGTCGGGCTTGGTCGCGACGAGGGCCGTGAGCTTCGAGTGGCTGCCATCCTTGGCCGGCTTGAGGAACAAGGCGATGAGACCGACCACGAGGCCAACGACGGCGCTCACCGTCAGGGTTCGCTCGAGCGATGCCGTCAGCTCCTCGGTGATGTTCACCGCTGCCGCCCTGGCGCCGGCCTTGTCGATGGCCCGGTCGATGGCCGCCACCACCTGATCGATGGCGAGTCGCATGATGAGCGCCCCGATGCCGATGCCGAGCAGCAACTGCGACAGCGTCCGACGCCGGTCGAGCGACAACGCCATCGCGATGCCGATGACCACGAACGCGAGCAGCCCCAGGAGGAACGTGGCTTTCTGAAAGATGGCGAGCGTGCGCTGCGCCGTGTTGAGCGTGGACGAGGCGCTCGCGATCTGTTGCGCGTTCAGCACCGTGACCTGTCCGAAGTTGGCCGGGGGCGACACACCGAAGATCTTGGCCAGCAACTGCACCGCCGCCGAGCTCGTCGCCGCGTTCGCCACCGCCGAGATGTCGAATCTGCCAGGGATGACCTCTTGCCGCTGCAGTTCCTCGATGGTCGCCACCAAGAGCGGTACCGTGTCGAGGCGCACCTCGCCATCGACCTTCACGAAGAACGCGTCGAAACCAAGTCCGTCACCTTCGAGCACGCGAATGACGGCTTGGTGGGCCTCGCGCACTGCGGCGTCGAGCAGTGCCCGACCCGCGGGGCTGCCCACGACGTCGGCCACCTTGTCGTGGATGACCCGGGTGATCGCCGCCTCGATCACGGGCTCGAGCCGCACGAGCCCGTCGGGCAGGAGCTCCTGAACGATGCCATTGATGTCGACGAGCAGCACGATTTCGGTGGTGATCCGCGTCGACAGTGCGTCGACCACTGCGGGGTCCGCGGCGGCGCGATCGACGGCGGCGACCACCCGGTCGGCGCTGAGCACGGTGCGCTTCGCCCAGATGCCAGTCGTGGCCACCAGGAACAGCACGATGGCGAGGCCGACCGCCACACCAGCAGAGATCCGCCGACCCAACCGACGCCCGTTCGTCGTGGTGGGAGTGGGAGCGACGGCAGGCTCTTCGGTCATGAGCACCCACAGTACGCCTCGACGGCGGCCGGCACGGTCACCCGACCAGGGTGATCACTTCGATCGGATACGGTGAAATACTCAGTCCGCCCCGCTCATCGAAGATCGTCGCCGGACACGGTTCGGCGCTCAGGAAGGACACTCCCATGACCATCGGACCGGTCGAGTACATCATCATCCAGTTCCCCGGGAACCAGTTCAAGGGCGAGATCATCCCCGCGCTCGAGGATCTCATCGACTCGAAGACGGTTCGCCTCATCGACGTCGTGTTCATCACCAAGGACACCGAGGGCAACGTCGTCTGGGACGAGTACGACGCGGGCGAGGCCGGCGACGGCTTCGGTTTCGCCCATCTCGACGGTGAGGCCGGCCTGTTGAACGAGGACGACATCCTCGCTGCCGCCGACGTGATGGATGACAACAGCACTGCCGTGCTGCTCGTCTGGGAAGACCTGTGGGCCACTCCGTTCGCCCTCGCCGTGCGTAACGCTGGCGGCGAGATCATCGTCGGCGGTCGTATCCCCCACGAACTGGTCCAGTTCGCGGCAGAGACCATGCCCTGAGGCACCACCACCTCCGCCTTCTCGACGGCGACAACACACTCGACCAATTCGACAACCCCAACGACACGACAAACACCAAGATCAACGACAACACCAAGATCAGAGGAGAACATCATCATGCGACGTGGAATGCGCGTGGGACGACCCACCATGGTTGGCTCGATGGCCCGCACGGCCGTCGTCGTCGGCACGGCCAGCGCGGTCGCCGGCAACTCACAGAAGAAGCAGGCGGCCGGCGCACAGCAGGCCGCCGACGCCGCTGCCTACCAGCAGCTGCAGCAGCAGCAGGCGATCGAGGCCCAGGTGGCCGCGCAGGTCGCGGCCCAGACGGCCGCAGCCGCACCGGCACCCGCCGCCGCACCGGGCGGCATGACCGACGAGGTCATTGCCCAGCTGCAGAAGCTCGGCGAGCTGAAGACCGCCGGCATCCTCACCGAGGAAGAGTTCGCGGCACAGAAGGCCAAGATCCTCGGGATGTAGCGTCCGCGGGGCTCCGAGGAGGGCCCCGATGACACCACTCGACCTGCACTCACGCGAGTTCCTGGAGGACCCGGCCCCCACGCTGGCCTGGCTGCGCGAGCACGACCCCGTGCATCGCAGTCCGTACGGCTACTGGCTGCTGACCCGGTACGACGACGTGACCGCGGCGCTGCGCGACCCGCGGCTGTCGAGCGAATGGACGAAGAAGGGATCACTGCCCGGTGTCGCACCGCGACACCGGGCAGTGCCCGATCTGGACGACCCTTTCGTCCGCGCCCAGCAGGTCGTCCTGCACTCGTTCAACATGAAGGACCCGCCGGCGCACACGCGCATCCGGCAGCTGGTGCAGCAGGCCTTCAGTCGGGCGGCGGTCGACGAACAGCGCGGACGGGTGGTCGAGATGGTCGACGACCTGATCGATCGAGGCCTCGAGCAAGGGTCGCTCGACCTCGTGACCGAGCTGGCCTTCCCCCTCACGATCACGGTCGCGTCCGAGATGATCGGCATCCCGGCCGATGCTCGCGACCGGTTCCGCGCCTCGTTCGAAGACACGGAACGGCTCGGTGATCCCACCGCGTCCGACGAGCAGCGTGACGCGGGCCGCGCCGCGCTGGTGTGGCAGCTCGACTTCATCCGCGGTGTCGTCGAAGAACGACGCCGCGAACCCAGGGCCGACCTGGTGAGCGCCATGGTCCAGGCCGAAGAACGTGGTGAGACGCTCACCGACGACGAGATCCTCGCCGCGCTGCTCACCCTCTACACCGCCGCCGGTACCACCACCGAGCGGATGATCTCGAGTGGGTTGCTGCTGCTCCTGCGTCACCCCGAACAGCTCGCTCGTGTCCGTGACCGGCCCGAACTGCTCGGCGGTGCGGTCACCGAGATCCTGCGATTCCACCACCCCAACCAGCAGACCACGACCCCGAGGTTGGCGCTGGAGGACATCGACATCCGCGGCACCGTCGTGCCGGCCGGTCAGACGGTCCGTGTCGCTCTCGGTGCCGCCAACCGTGATCCAGCGCGATGGGTGAACCCCGAGCGATTCGACGTCACCCGACCGGAACTGGTGTCGCTCGGGTTCGGTCAGGGCGTTCATTACTGCATCGGTGCACCGCTGGCGCGCATGCAGACCATCGCGGCTGTCGAGCGGCTGCTGCAGCGGTGCCCGAACATCGCCCTGACGACTGACACGGTTCGACACGACCCGCGGCGAATGGACCGATTCGAGAGCGTGCGCGTGACGCTGGGTCGCTGACCAGCACCCGGAGCGTCACGGTTTCATCAAGCCGGCCCCATGCCGTGCCGATAGATGCTCGTATGTCTGCACCGGGAAACACGTTCGAGGCACCGCCGCTGACCTCGCGCGTCTCGGATCTACCGCCCCCGACGCCATCCCGGGCACCGATGCCGGGGACATTGATGACACGCCCACCGCTGTCGACACCGACCGCCATCTCGCCGCCCGCGGTCGCGCAACTCGCGCCTCCTTCGGCCGCACCCGTCACTGCGCCGCGCCCGCCCGTTCAGCACGCGCCGCTCACGATGCCGGCATCGGAACCGGCCGCGTCGCCGGCCACCTTCGCCCCCTCGCTGCCACCGACGCGGGTGGTCAAGCGCAACGATGTCGCCACGCTCCCTCCGGGCGCCAGCCCGGCTTCCCTCACCGCTGCGGCGGGCGTACCTCCGGCCCGTGCGCCTCGGCCCTCTCCGCAACCGTCGCCGGCAATGCTGTTCGCATCGCCATCCAGTTCGTCGAGGCCCTCCGATCGGACGAAGAGTCGCCGTGGGGTGTTCGTTTCGCGGCTCATCTGGATGGTGACGTTGATGGCCCTGGTCGTGGGCGGCCTGTGGGGCTATCAGAAGTACGTCGGGTCACAGACTCCGCACCCCGACGCGTGGGACCCCCGAGTCGTGCCGATCGTCGAGTTCGTCGAACGGACGCGTGGCCTCGAGTTCGACCATCCGGTCTACATCGACTTCCTGGAGCCGGCACTGTTCATGGCCCAGTTCGCCGACACCGAGGACGCCCCGCAGTCTGCGCCACCCGAGCAACGCGCCTACGAGTCCGAGTTGCTCGATGCGCTCGGCCTCACCGACGGCCGCGATGCGATCGCCGCGCAGTCCACCCTGTCGGCCGCCGTCACCTTGGGCGCCTACACGCCGGCCACGGATCGGATCATCGTGCGCGGCGACCAACTGACACCTGCCGTGCGGTCCACGCTCGCCCATGAACTGACCCACGCGCTGCAGGCCCAGCACTTCGACCTGCTCGGCCGTTCGGGAGAAGTGGGCATGCGCGCCGCAGCCGAAGCCGACGCCATGCGCGTCGAGCGAACGTATGTCGACAGCCTCCCGCCTGAGGAGCAGGCCGCAGCGCAGCAGGACAAGTCGGTCGACAACGACGACACCACGCTGGACTCGGTGCCGTGGACGATGGTCGAGCTGTCCTACGCGCCCTACGTGCTCGGTCCGCAGCTGGTCGACGAGGTCTACCAGTCGGGCGGCAATGCAGGTGTCGACGAGCTGATGAAGAACCCGCCGACCGACGAGCAGCTGATCAGCCCGTGGTCGTGGCAGCCGACCTCGACACCGGAGAGCATTCCGACCGATGCACAGGCGCCCCCGGGCTCGACGATCATCGAGCAGAACCGACCGCTCTCGGTGCTGCAGGTGCTCGTCGCCATGGACGCGTGGCTGACGTGGTCGCTGGCGCGCGGCGCACTCGACACGTGGGTGAGCGGCACGTACACCACCTACCGGGCGGCACCGAGCGGACCGCTGTGTGTCGCCATCGCGGCTGCGTTCAGTGGGTCGCCGGAGGTGTTCCGCGACGCGGTGTTGTGGTGGAGCGGTGCGATGGGTTTCCCGACGACCGCAGCAATCGACGACCGCACCGTTCACTTCAACCTGTGCGCACGCGGCGCGACCTCGACGATGCCGCCGAAGCCGTTGGTGTCCACGACGTTGGCCATCGTCATCGAGTCCGCCGCCGTCCCGACCGAGGCCGACACCCCGAAGAAGGTGCAGTCGATGCTGTGCGCAGCACGCAACGTGATCGACGATCCCCAGCTCGCACCGCTGCTGCAGGCGGCGGCGACGACTCCCGAACAGGACGCCACGCTGCAACGCGCCTTCATGGTGGCTGCCGCGTCCTGCGGGGCGTGAACGTGCCACAGTGCACGGCGTGGACCTGACCGAACTCGGCGCCGCCCAACTCTCCGAACGCATTCACGCGCAAGAGGTCTCGTGTCGCGAGGTGATGACCGCATTCCTCGATCGCATCGACACGCGCAACCCGGCGGTGAACGCGATCGTCAGCCGGCGCGATCGCGACGTCCTCATGGCCGAAGCAGCGACGTGTGACGACGAGATCGCCGCCGAGTTCTCACGGGGCTGGATGCACGGCCTCCCTCAGGCCATCAAGGACCTCGCCGAGACTCGCGGTCTGCGCACCACGTCGGGCTCGCCGCTGCTGGCCGACTTCGTGCCCGACTTCGATGCGCTCGTCGTCAGCCGCATGAAGGGTGCGGGCAGCATCGTCGTCGGCAAGACGAACGTGCCCGAATTCGGGCTCGGCTCGCACACCTTCAACCCGGTGTTCGGCCCCACCCGGAACCCGTACGACCCCACGCGCTCGGCGGGCGGCAGCAGCGGAGGGGCCGCAGCGGCGCTGGCCACGCGCATGCTCCCCGTGGCCGACGGCAGCGACTACATGGGATCGCTGCGCAACCCGGCGGCCTGGAACCATGTGTTCGGCTTCCGCCCCAGTCAGGGTCGTGTGCCCTCGTTTCCCGCTCGCGACCACTATCTCGCCCAATTGGGCACCGAGGGACCGATGGGTCGCTCGGTGCTCGACGTGGCGATGCTGCTGGGCACTCAGTCGGGATTCGACCGTCGCGACCCCCTGTGTCTGTCGGGTGATCTGCCCGAGTTCGCCACCGTGGCCGAGGCACGAGCGACGCTCGACGTCGACGTCGATGGCATGCGAGTCGGATGGCTCGCCGACCTCGACGGCCATCTCGCGGTCGAACCCGGGATCCTCGACGTCTGTACCGACGGCCTACGCCGGCTGGAAGCACTCGGCTGCTCGGTCGAGCCGGTGCAGTTGCCGATGGCGCCCGAGCGGGTTTGGGACGCCTGGCTGGTGTGGCGGCACCTGCTCGTCTCGGCGGGGCTCGGCCCGCTGGCCGACGACCCCGCTCGCGCGGAACTGCTGAAGCCCGAGGCCCACTGGGAGATCGAGCAAGGGCGTTCGCTCACCGCCGCTCGGATCAGTCGCGCCTCGGCGATGCGGACCGAGTTCCACACCGCGATGGTGGCGCTCTTCTCTCGCTTCGACGTCCTGGTGCTGCCCACCGCGCAGGTGTGGCCGTTCCCCATCGAAGAACGCTGGCCGCAACGCATCGGCGATCGCCACATGGACACCTACCACCGCTGGATGGAGGTCACCGTGTACGCCACGTTCGCCGGCCTCCCGGCGCTCAGCGTGCCGGTCGGCTTCGACGAACGCGGCCTCCCCATGGGCATGCAGCTCATCGGAGCACCCCGCGCCGATGTGGAGGTGCTGTGCCTCGGCGCCGCGTACGAGCGGACCATGGCCGACTGGGCCACCGGCGATCGGGCAGTGGGCGCCGCCTGACCACGTGCAGCAGGCTTCGACCCCCTCGGAAGGACAGGTCACGGCCGCCGACCCGGAGCAACCGCCCCGATTTCGGGCATGGGACCACACCAGCGCACCGACGCACCCCGTCACCTGCGACACTGGACCAGATGGTTGGCGACTCGTTGAAGGAAGACCACTGGTTGCTCGAGGTGGTCGAGGCGATGCCCGATGGCGTCGTGCTCGTCAACGTCCAGGGCGAGATGTTGCTCGTCAACCGCGAGATGGAGCGCCTGCTCGGCTACTCGCGTGACGAGCTGCTCGGCCGCAAGGTCGACATGCTGCTGCCCGACGACGTGCGTGACCGGCACGACGAACATCGCCAAGGCTTCCACCACAACCCGCATCGACGCGCGATGGGGGCCGGGCTCGACCTGTCCGCTCGACGCAGCGACGGCTCCGTGTTCCCCGTCGAGATCTCGCTCGCGCCGGCCGACGTGGCGGGCACGAAGGTGGTCATCGCCACCATCCGCGACGTCACCGCCAACAAACAGGCCGACGCAGATCTGTCCGCAGCCCGCGAACGCGTGCTGCTGGCCGAAGACCACGAGCGCATTGCTCGCGACCTCCACGACACCGTCATCCAGCGCTTGTTCGCGTCGGGCCTGTCGTTGCAGAGCGTGCTGCCCACCGTCCCCGAGACGGCCAAGGTGAAGATCGAGCGCATCCTCGACGACCAGGACGACGCCATCCGCGAACTGCGCACCGCCATCTTCGGGCTCGCCAGCAAGCGCAGCGCGGGCCGAACGGTTCGAGTCGTGGTCAACGATCTGGTCGACGACTCGGCGCGCGTGCTGGGCTTCCGCCCGACGCTGCACTTCTCGGGCGTGCTCGACACCGTGGACGAACCCACGACGGCCGAGGTGTCGGCCGTGGCACGCGAAGCGCTCAGCAACGTGGCTCGGCACGCGCGGGCGCGCAAGGTGGAGGTCACCTTGACGAACGCCGACGGCGAGCTGTCACTGGTGGTCAGCGACGATGGCGAAGGCATCCCCGGCAGTCATCGTCTGGGCAGCGGGCTGTTGAACATGCACGATCGCGCCGAGCGGTTGGGCGGTGGCTGCAGCGTGACGTCCACCGAAGGCGTCGGCACGACCGTGCGCTGGCAGATTCCTGTCACCGACTGACGACACCGACTGACGACACCGGCTGACGACACCGGCTGGCGACAACGGCTGACGACACCGGCTGACGACACCGGCAGCTCAGCGCAGCCGGCTCGACTTCGGCTCAGATCTCTACCCGGTACACGTGACCGTGGCCGATAACCTTGTCGACCGTGCCCGATTTCCAGACCAGCCCAGGGATGCGCGACATC
>JANMFL010000217.1:0-8012 GCA_031377945.1 Acidimicrobiaceae bacterium
AGGCCGGCCGCTGCGCCGACGTGGTACTTGCTCAACGGCTTCTCGCGTTCGAACTTGAGTCGGCTCTTGATGACCAGATAACCGCAGAGCAGACCGAACAACGAGATGATGATCAGCAACGGGGTCGAGATGCCGGGCTCCCTGAGCCACGGGTTCATCTTGATGGCGCCCCATTCCTTCAGGAACCCGGCGAGCACCGCAGCCGGAATCGAGAAGAAGGTGAACGCGACGAGCGTCATGATGTAGTCGAACACCGTGTATTGGCGAATTGCGCTGAGCACACCGACGAGCACGCCGAGCAGCACCGACATCACCGTTGCCACGATGAGCAAGCGAACGGTGACCTCCATTGCACTCACCACCAGCGGCCGGATCTCGGCGCCGTTGTAGTTGGTCCCCCAGTCGCCCCTGATGAACCCCCAGAGCCAATCGAAGTACCGCTTGACGGGAGGTTGATCGATGCCGAACTGTCGGCGCAGGCTCGCGATCTGAGCCGCCGAGTGGTTGGGCTTGGCGAGCGCATCCTCGATCTTCTTGGGGACCCCGATGTTCGTCACCAACAGGAACGTCAAGATGCTCGAAGCGAACAGCAACGGGATGGCGACGAAGAACCGTCGCAGGATGTAACGGAGCATGACCGCTGACTCAAGGCCTTTCGTTCACGACGAGGGCCGGAACCTGGCTCCCAGGTTCCGGCCCTCATCACTACTTCGTCTGACGACTCAGGACGCAACAGTCCATTCGTTGGCATTCCAGGTGACACCAGCGGGGCCGTTGAAGACCACGTTGGACACCGTGTCGCTGGAGGCGACCAGTTCCTGGAACTGGAACAACGGCAACGTGGCCATGTCGTCCCACAGGACCTGGTCGATCTGGTTCATGAGGTCGGCGCGCTTGGCGGCGTCGAGTTCCACATTCGCCTGATCGAACAACGTCTGCACCTCGGGATTGGCGAGGCCGTTGTAGTTCTGGGGACCGCCCGGGACGTAGATCGACGTGTTCGACGACAGCAGTGCCGAGGCGACCCACGCGAAGAGCGCGATGTCGTAGTCACTGTTGCCGAGGCGAACGGCGTTGAAGTCCTCCGACGGATCGTCGGTCAGTTCGAAACCGGCTGCCTTGCACTGCTCGATGACGAGCTCGTTGGTGCTCTGACGGCGCGGGTTCGGGTCACGGCGTCCGAGGCGGAGGCTGAGACGCTCGCCGTCGGCGTCGACGTAGATGCCATCGGCACCCATCGTGTAGCCGGCCGTCTCGAGCAGCGACTTCGCCTTGTCGATGTCCGGTGCGAGACCGCCGCTGTTGTCCTTGTAGTCGGGCGATGCCGGGACGTAGATGCGGCTGTTCAGCACCGTGGCGTCCGGGTTGATCGGGGCCACGAGGGTGCTGACGATCTCTTCACGGTCGATGCAGTACGACAGCGCCTGACGAACCTCGAGCTTGGCGAGGTGCTTGTTCGCCTGGTTGAAGTCGTAGTGCTCGAACGTGAGACCCTGCTCGACGCTGGCAGTCGCTCCCTCGATGCCTTCGACCTGCGCGACGAGGTCGGCGTTCGGCTGCGGGGTGATGATCTGCACGTCACCGTTCTGCAGTGCAGCGGGCTGCTGCGTGGCATCGGGGATCAGCAGGAACACGATCTCGTCGAGATTGCCGGGCGTGCCCCAGAACTTCTCGTTCCGCTTCAGGATCAGGTTCTGACCCGGGGTGAACGAGTCGATCGAGTAGTACGAACCAGAGATGGCGATGGCCGGATCGAACTTGTCGAAGCCCGTGCCCCAGAACGCGCCGGCCTTGACCGAATCGTCCGACGACGTCGTGGCGTCGAGCGACATGATGTCCGCGACGCCGGACTGTGCTTCGACGATGTGCGCCGGCAGCAGCCCGCCGAACAGGCCCTGCCAGTCGGCGAACTTCTTCGAGTACGTGGTGGTGATGGTCTTGCCATCATCCGAGCACGTGAGCGAGTCGATGTCCTCGTACCCGGTGGTGGACACCGTGTCGAAGTCGGGCAGGGTCTCGGGGATCTCGACGCCGTCAGCGTCGACCGCGCCGGGTCCCGTGTAGTCCGGGTTCGGGTGCGACAGCTTGGCGTTGTTGGAGATCCACGCCAGGTAGAAGTCCTTGCAACCGATCGGCTCGCCGTCGCTCCACGCGGCCTCGGGCTTGACCACGTACTCGACCGTCTGCGGGTCCTCGTTGGTGACTTCGGCCGACACCATCATCTCGTCCCAGAGCTTGAAGGAGAGATCGGGAAGACCGACGAAGACGGCCGGCTGCACCATGTTCAACACCAGGGTGTTGGCGAACAGGTTGTTGATCGAAGTGCCGTTGTTGTACGACGTGTACTCCTGCTCGGAACCGTACGTGACGGTGCCGCCACTGGTCGGAGCGGTGGTGGTGTCGGTGCTGCCGGTGCCCGGCGTGGTGGTGTCGCCGCCAGCAGTGGTGCTGGTGCTGTCGCCATCGCTGCTGCAAGCTGCGGTGACGAGTGCGAGACCGACCGCGAGCGCAGCGAACTTGCTGGCTTTGCTGTTCCTCACGTGAATGGTCCTCCTGATGTGAGTGGAGGGAGGTGGGTGGTCTGGCGGGAAGCCACACCTACGCCGACACAGTCCTCCCCGATCTGTGCAGGCGGAGCGAGGCTAGCACGCCTCGTTACCGATGGGTATCGCAGTCGTTCCCAGACCGTGAACTTTTGGTACAAACGTTCCGAACCGCTCGCAGTGGGTCCGGTGGCGGCGACGACCGCGCTGCGAGGTTCAGGCGCCGAGTTTGCAGATGCGTGCGAACTCGTCGGCGTCGAGGCTCGCTCCCCCGACCAGCGCCCCGTCGACGTCGGGCTGGGCGATCAGCTCGGCGATCGTGCCGGCCTTCACGCTGCCGCCGTACTGGATGCGCACGCTGTGGGCGGCGTCGTGGCCAGACAGCTCGGCGACACAGCCACGAATGGCCGCGCACACCTGTTGTGCGTCGTCGGACGTGGCCGTCCGCCCGGTGCCGATCGCCCAGATGGGCTCGTAAGCAATGACCATCGAGGCCACCTGCTGCGCGGAGCGGCCCTGCAACGCGGCGCGCACCTGACCGAGCACCTTCGTCTCGGTGTCGCCGGCCTCGCGTTCGTCGAGCGTCTCGCCGACACAGAGAATGGGCGTCATGCCGTGCTGTTGGATGGCGGCGACCTTCTTGGCGACGACGTCGTCGGTCTCGCCGAACAGCTCGCGCCGCTCGCTGTGACCGCAGATGACGTACTGCACGCCGAGCTTCGACAGGAACACCGGCGACACCTCGCCCGTGTAGGCGCCTTTCTCCTCCCAGTGGCAGTGCTGCGCGCCGAGCAGGTAGCCGAGCTTGTCGCCATCGATGACGGTCTGCACACTGCGAATGTCGGTGAACGGCGGGTGAAGGCTGACGTCGACGACCTCGAGCTCGTCCTTGCCCACCAGGTACGCCAACTTCTGCACGGTCTGGATGGCCTCGAAGTGGTTGAGGTTCATCTTCCAGTTTCCCGAGATGAGCGGCTTGCGGGTCATGCGTTGGGGGCCTTTCTCAGTGCATCGAGACCGGGCAGATCGCCCAGCTCGAGCAGTTCCAGCGACGCGCCGCCGCCGGTGCTCACGTGCGACACGTCGTCGGCGAACCCGAACTGCGCCAGTGCCGCCGCGCTGTCGCCGCCACCGACGACGGTGAACGCCTTGGTGTCGGCCATGGCCTGCGCCACGGTGCGAGTGCCTGCGGCGAAGCGGGGGTCCTCGAACATGCCCATCGGGCCGTTCCAGAACACGGTGCGCGCTTCCATGATGACGTCGCTGAACGCCGCGGCCGAGCCGGGGCCGATGTCGAAACCCTTCGCCCCGTCGGGAAGGCGGGTACCGAACGTCGCGAAGTTGCCCTGCGCGTCGACACCCACGATGTCGTCGGGGAGATGAATCGTCTTGCCGCTCGCCGCGGTCTCGGCCAGCAGCCGTCGGCAGGTGTCGACCTGGTCGGGCTCGAACAGCGAATCACCGATGGGGTTGCCTTGCGCGGCGAGGAACGTGAAGCACATCGCGCCACCCACGACGAGGGCGTCGACACTGCGCAGCAGCGCCTCGACCACGCCGAGCTTGTCGCTGATCTTCGACCCGCCGAGCACCGCGACGAACGGGTGCTTGGGGTGGTCGCGCAGGCCGAGGAGCACCTCGACCTCCTTCTCGAGCAACAGACCCATCGCGCTCGGCAGCGTGCGCGGCGGACCGACGATGCTGGCGTGCGCCCGGTGGCAGGCGCCGAACGCGTCGTCGACGTACGCATCGATGCCGTCGACGAGGGTGGCCACGAACGCGGGGTCGTCGCCCTCCTCGCCCGGGTCGAAACGAAGGTTCTCGAGCAGTTCGACACCCGGTGCGAGCTCGCCGAGGCGAGCGCGCACCGCGTCCATCGAGTACTTCGGGTTGGGCTGGCCCTTCGGTCGCCCGAGGTGCGAACAGGTGACCACCTGCGCGCCACGCTCGAGCAACCAGTTGATGGTGGGCAGCGCAGCGCGAATGCGGAAGTCGTTGGTGATCTCGCCGTTCTCCATGGGAACGTTGAAATCGGTCCGGACCAGCACCCGCTTGCCGCCGACGTCGCCGAGATCGGCGAGCGTGGGGATGCGGCTCATGTCAGCTCACTTCTTCGAGCGCTTGGCTGCCTTGGCGCCGGCGAAGAGCGTGGTGTCGACGAGACGGTTCGAGTAGCCCCACTCGTTGTCGTACCACGACAGCACCTTCACCATCTTGCCCATGCTCATCGTGAGGCCGGCGTCGAAGATGCTGCTGTGCGGGTTGCCCTGGATGTCGCTGGAGACGATGGGGTCCTCGGTGTACTCGAGGATGCCCTTCAGCGAGCCCTTGGCGGCCTTCTTGAACGCGGCGTTGATCTGCTCGACCGTGGCGGCCGTCTTCAGGTTGGCGGTGAAGTCGACCACCGAACCGGTGGGCACCGGAACGCGCAACGAGGTGCCGTCGAGCTTGCCCTTCATCGACGCGAGCACGAGCGACGTGGCGCGGGCCGCGCCCGTGCTGGTGGGGACGATGTTGATCGCGGCGCCGCGAGCACGACGGAGGTCCTTGTGCGGGCCGTCGACCAACTGCTGATCGCCGGTGTAGGCGTGCACCGTCTGCATGAGGCCCTGCTCGACGCCGAACGCGTCGTCGAGCACCTTCACGATCGGCACGAAGCAGTTCGTCGTGCAGCTGGCATTCGAGATGACCTTCTGGGTCTTGAAGTCGAAGTCCTTGTGGTTCACGCCGTACACGAACGTCGCGTCGGCGCCGTCGCACGGGGCGCTGACGATGACCAGCGGAGCGCCACCCTCGAGGTGGTACGCAGCGGTCTCGCGCTTGGTGAAGATGCCCGTGCTCTCGATGACCACGTCGACACCGAGGTCGCCCCACGGCAGGTTCTTGGGATCGCGTTCGCTCAGGACGAGCAGCTCGTCGCCGTCGACCGAGATGCCACCCTTGCTGGCCTTGATGGTCTGGGGCAGGACGCCAAGGACCGAGTCGTACTTCAGCAGGTGCGCCATCGTGTCGAGCGACCCGAGGTCGTTCACCGCCACGATGTCGATGTCGGCTCCGCGCTCCTTCACAGCGCGGAAGAAGTTCCGCCCGATGCGTCCAAAACCATTGATACCCACGCGAACCGTCATGGTTGCGTTCCTTTCACTCAGGAAGCTTTCGCTGCCGAGCCTACTCACTGCGACGTCAGCGGCTCAGATCGCGATGACCGGTGCGCACGGCGTAGCCGCGATCGCGCAATCGGGCCGCCAACTCCTCGGCGACGGCAACGCTGCGGTGGCGTCCGCCGGTGCACCCGATGGCCACGGTGAGGTAGCTCTTGCCCTCGGCCTCGTAGCTGGGCAGCAGCGACAGCATCAGGCCCTCGAAACGATCGAGGAAGTCGCTGGCCTGGGCGCGCTCGAGCACGAAGTCGCGCACCGCCGGGTCGTGGCCGGTGAGGGGGCGCAACGTGTCGTCCCAATGAGGATTGGGCAGGAAACGCACGTCCATCACGATGTCGGCGTCGATGGGCAGCCCGTGCTTGAAGCCGAAGCTCTCGACTGCGATCTGCAGCCGGAGGTGATCGATGCCCTCGTCGAACGCGCCGAGGAGCTTGGCCTTCAGCTGGTGGATGTTCAGTTCGGTGGTGTCGATCACCAGGTCGGCAACCGCCTTCACCGGCTGCAGCAGCTCGCGTTCGAGTGCGATCGCTTCGACGAGCCCGGCGGCCTCGCCGTCGAGTGGGTGCTTGCGGCGCGTTGCGTCGTAGCGCTTGACCAACGCCGTGTCCGACGCATCGAGGAACAACAGTCGCACCCGGTGACCATCGCCGCGGAGCCCTGCCACCTTCGGGAGCAGCTCCGGCTGTTGTCGGCCGGCGACGAGCGCGAGGTGTTCGATGTTGCTGCCCGGCTTGCTGACGAGTTCGACGATGGTGTCGACCAGCGAGGTGGGCAGGTTGTCGATGACGTACCAGCCGAGGTCCTCCAACACCGCCGCTGCACCGGAACGCCCGGCGCCGGACATGCCGGTGATGAGGAGGATGTCGGCCATCTACCGAACCGTATCCGCCGACACCTTGCGCGTGCGGAGATAGAGCAACCGGGGAATGGTGCTGGCCGCGGCGTACTCCTCGGCCTTGGCCAGGAAGCCCGCCGGCGGGGACGGCTCTTCCATGCGCTCGAGCAGCAGCCCGTTGGACGACAGGGCGTTCACGTACCTGCTCAGCGGCCGATGGATGAACGGGATGAAGACGTCCTTCTCGACCTCTTCGATGGTCTCGTTCTCGACCAGGTACTCGCCGATGCGCCAGTACTGCTCGGGCGGATCGAGGAACTGGTCGTCGATCCATCCGCTGTTCGGTGTCTGCAGCAACGGGTGGTTCAAGAAGAAGCAGCACCGGCCGCCGGGCTGCAACACCCGTGCAACCTCGGCGATCGCATCGTCGACGTCGCGAATGTGCTCGAAGACGAGGCACGCGACCACCGCGTCGAAGCTGGCGTCGGCGAACGGCAACTGCGCCGCGCCCGCCCGCGCGACCGCGCTCCCGCGCTCGTGAGCGACGCTGACGCAGTTCCACGTGGGGTCGATGCCGACGACATCGGCACCGAGGCGCGCCGCCAGCCGGCTGACCTGACCGTCGCCGCAGCCGACGTCGAGCACCTTCGTCGCGCCCTCCAGTTCACGCGCCGCGAGGGGCAGGATCTGCTCCTCGTACTCGGGGTCGACCCCGTCGGTGAATCCGTCGATCCACCACTTCGCGTGCGTCTCCCAGAGGTTGTCGGCCATGCCACCAGCGTACGGGCATCGGCGTAGGCTGAGCCGCGTGACGATCAGCTTCCGCGCCCTCGACATCCCCGCCACCGACCTCGCCGAGAAGCCCCTCGGTCAGCCGTCGGCCGAACCACTCACCGGTGAGATCCTCACCAGGGCCAAGGTCTTCCTCGACATCGAGCAGATCACCTCCGGCACGTGGGAGTGCGAGCCGGGCGCGTCGCGCTGGGAGTTCACCACCCGTGGCGAAATCATCTACGTGTTGAAGGGCCGCATGACGGTGCACGAGGACGGCGGCGAGCCGGTCGAGCTCACCGAGGGCTCGAGCTGCATCTTCCCCATCGGCTGGAAGGGCGTCTGGACCGTGCACGAGACGCTGCGCAAGGTCTTCGTGGTGTACCGGCCGTGAAGTTCTCGGTCTGGCCCTCCTACGACCGAACCTGGGACGAGACGCTCGCCCTGGCTCGCTGGGCCGAGGGCGCAGGGATGGACGGGTTCTGGTTCGCCGACCACCTGATGCCGTTCCGCGCCGATGGCAGCCCAGACCCGGGCGATGCGCTGGAGTGCTGGACGGTGCTCACCGCCGTCGGGGCGGTCGTGCCGCGGGTGCGCCTGGTGTCGATGGTCTCCCCCGTCACCATCCACCACCCGGTGCTCCTCGCCAAGCGGGCCATCACGGCCGACCACTCGTCGGCGTGACGGGCGGTGATGCGCGACATG
>JANMFL010000218.1:0-22660 GCA_031377945.1 Acidimicrobiaceae bacterium
GCCGGCTGCGCCGCCGAAGGTGCACAGCTGCTGCGCGACCATCTGCTGAGCGTGTATCTCGGGACCGACCAACCGCCACCGTTGGATCCGACGGCGTCGGCTGGCGATTCGCGCAGCGCTTCCTCGTCCGGCACGAGCGTCAGATCCAACGGTGGCGGTTGGTCGGTCCCGAGATACACGCTCAGCAGATGGTCGCGCAGCAGCTGTGCACCTTCGGCGGCGCAGCCGGCCAGCCAGTAGTGGCGGACGGCATCGTTGATGCTGCCGAGTCGCACGTACTGCTCGGCGGCCCGCCGATGCTGTTCTCGGTAGCGATCGGGCGATGCGGCGTGCAGCCGATGACGGAGCATCTCGGCGAACAGGAGGTGATAGCGGAACAGGGTGCCAGCGGCATCGACGCGGGTGAGCAGCAGGTTGGCCGCCTCCACCTGCTCGAGGGTGACCCGTCCGCCGGTCGCATCGTCGCCGTCGCGGTCGCCCTCGTCACCGTCGCACAGCGCCGCACACATCGCCACGTCGATCTCGTCGACCACGCACGTGTTCTCCAAGAACTCGCGCACCCGATCGGGTTGGTTGGCCAGTACCTCGCTGGTGAGGTAGCCGGCAATCGTCTGCGTGGTTCCGGCGAGATCGAGCACGCGCGCCGCAGGATCGTCGGTACCGAGCACCGAGAGGGCGGCCATCTGCACGCCTGCCGCCCAACCCTCGGTTCGGTCCAGCAGGGCCTGGACGTCGACCGCGTCGGGGTCGAGTCCGATGTTCGCCACCAGCGCGCGTGTCTCGCCGAGATCCAGTCGCAGGTCGCGCTCGCGCACCTCGCAGACGGCCTGCTGCATGCGCAATCGATGCAGCCCCACCGCCGGGTCGCTGCGGCTGCCGATGACCAGCCGGAGGTTCTGGAGCCCTCGTTCGAGCAGGTGCTGCAGCTGTTGTGCGGCCGCGAGCGACACGAGATGGAAGTCGTCGAGCACGAGGCGGACGCGGTCGTCGAGCCGCGCGTCGTCGGTGAGCAACGACTCGAGTGCGTCGGGGCTGACATGTCGATCCAGGGTGATGAGGTCTGCGGCCTCCACCCCGAAGGTCGGTTCCACCTGCTGCACGGCACGGATGAACCCGTGCCAGAACCGGTCAGCGTCGTCGTCGCCGCGGTCCGCGGCGAGCCAGGCGATGCTGCCGTCGTCGTCGTGGTGGTACCAGTCGGTCAGCAGCGACGTCTTGCCACACCCGGGCGGCCCGACGACGATGGTCAGCGGCAGCGCGTCTGCGGCACGGAGCCGTTCGACCAGCGGCATTCTGCGCACGAGCGTGTCCCGTGGTTGGGGTGCGAGGAACTTCGTTCTGGCGAAGACCGGCGGACGCACTGCGACCGGGAGCTGTTGTTGCTGCCCGCGACGCTCTCCCACCAGGGCGAGACTAGATGCCATCTGCGCGTTCACCTGCACGGGGTGACGCATGAATCTGACCAGGTCGCCACAATTGTCCTACCGCGACGAATCGAGAGGGAGGGCTCGACGGCCATGACCGACAGCGCCTACCGCATCACGATCGAAGGTGATCTCGACGACCTCTCCACGTCGGTGTTCCCCGACGTGGCCGTCGAGCGGTGTGGCGGGACCACCGTGTTGCAGACGACTGCGTTGGATCAGGCGGCCCTGAACGGTGTGCTCGACCGCCTTCGGCTCATCGGGGCGGCACTCGTCGAGGTCCGCCGGGCGGGCGTCGCCGCCGTCGCCCCGGGCGCCGACCCGTCGTCAGCCGGTCACTGACCTGCGACGCCGGTGAACGGTGATGCGGCGGCCTTCGGTCCGTGACAGAAGCGGAACTTCTCGCCATTCCCGCATGGGCACGGTACGTACGGTCCGCGCCGAGTGTCCTCGGCGCGCACGGCGGCCATCACGTCGGACGGAGCCCGGCCCTGCTGGAGCATCTGTGCCATGGTCGAGAACGTCGGCCCGGTGTGCATGAAGAAGTGCTCGAGCCCTTCGCACAGGTGGTTGTGGCCGGCTTCGCCGTCGCGTGAGGTGCCGAAGCGGTCCTTGGGGCACCCGCCGTTGCAGAGGTGACGCACCTTGCAGTCCTGGCACTGCTGCGTGAGCGTGTCGCGCTTGTCCTGGCCGAACTTGCGCTGCTGCGGCTTGGCGATGAGCTCGATCATGTGCGTGTCGTGGATGTTGCCGAGCAGGTAGTCGGGCTCGACGAAGTGGTCGCAGCTGTACAGGTCGCCGTTGTGCTCGATCGCCGGCCCGGAGCCACACGTCGGTGCGTGGATGCACAGCAGGTGGCGACCGAACATCGCTTCGAGCGTGACGTCGAACATCTGCACGAACACCGTTCCGACGTCGCGCCGGACCCACTCCTCGAAGATGTCGACGAGGAACTGGCCGTACTGTCGCGAACCCACCGAGCGCTCGGTGACGAGGTTGCCGGTCTGCGTGTAGAGCAGGCGTTTGCGCCCGTCCTCGCGGACGCTCCAGCCCTGGTTGGCGATGGCCAGGGTCTCGGCGCTGGCGCGCTCGACGATGGGGATGAACTGCATCCATTTCGCGCCCAGATCGTCGCGGAGAAAGCGATACACGTCGCGGCCGTGCCGCTCGTTGGTGGCGTTGACCGTGCACAGGATGTTGAACTCCACACCGTGCCGACGGAGCAGGCGCCAACCGTTCATCACCCGTTCCCAGGTGCCCTGCGCCCGACGGTCCACGCGGTAGGTGTCGTGCAACTCCTTCGGGCCGTCGACGCTGAGGCCGACGAGGAAGTCGTGCTCCTTGAAGAACTCGCACCACTCGTCGTCGAGCAGGATGCCGTTGGTCTGGAACGTGTGCTGCACCACCTGGTCGGGGCGGCGGTACTGCTCGACCAGCTCGACCGCCTGGCGGAAGAACTCGACGCGCATGAGCGTCGGTTCCCCGCCCTGCCAGGCGACCGTGACGTTCGGGGCGCGGTGCGACTCGAGCAACTGGCGGATGTACTCCTCCAGCGTCGCCGCCGACATTCGACTCTTGTCGTTCGGGTACAGCGCCTCCTTCGACAGGAAGAAGCAGTAGGTGCAGTCGATGTTGCACGTCGACCCGCTGGGTTTGGCGAGCAGGTGGAATCCCGGAGGGGCGTCGGCCGGCCACGCCGTGAGCGAGGGACCGGCGGCAGAAGAGTCGCTCATGGTGCGACCGATGGTAGTGCCGGGCCGCCGCCCGGTGAGCGGCGTGTTCGCGGTTTCACCCCCTCGGGATGACTCTCGTCGCGTGCTGCCGCGGCAACATGCGATGCTGAAGCGCGGAAGGCCTGCGCTGCGACGCGGCAGACGAAGTGAGGACGACATGGCCACATCGAAACCGAACATCCTGATCCTGTGGGGCGACGACATCGGCTGGTGGAACATCAGCTACAACAGCCGCGGGCAGATGGGCTACCGCACGCCCAACATCGATCGGGTCGCCAACGAAGGAGTCGCGTTCACCGACTACTACGCCCAGCAGAGCTGCACGGCGGGCCGCGCGGCCTTCATCACGGGCCAGAACCCGCTGCGCACCGGCCTCACCAAGGTGGGCATGCCCGGCGCCGATCTGGGCCTGCAGAAGGAAGACCCCACGATCGCCGAGCTGCTCAAGCCGCTCGGCTACCGCACCGGCCAGTTCGGCAAGAACCACCTGGGCGACAAGGACGAGTTCCTGCCCACGCTGCACGGCTTCGACGAGTTCTTCGGCAACCTCTACCACCTCAACGCGGAGGAGGAGCCCGAGCACCCCGACTACCCGAAGGACCCTGCGTTCAAGGCCCGCTTCGGCCCGCGCGGTGTGTTGCACTGCCACGCCGACGGCAACGGCGGCCAGACCATCGTCGACACCGGCCCGCTCACCAAGAAGCGCATGGAGACCATCGACGAAGAGGTGACCGAGCACGCGCTGCGCTTCATCGACGAGGCCGTTGCCGCCGACGAGCCGTTCTTCCTCTGGTGGAACTCGACCGCGATGCACTTCCGCACGCACGTGGCGGAGAAGAACAAGGGCAAGAGCAATGGTCAGGGCGACTATGCCGACGCGATGGTGGCCCACGACGAGCTCGTCGGGGTGATGCTCGACAAGCTCGACGAGTTGGGCATCGCCGACAACACGATCGTCATGTACAGCACCGACAACGGCGTGCATTACAACACCTGGCCCGACGCCGGCATCACGCCGTATCGGTCCGAGAAGAACACCAACTGGGAAGGCGGCTGGCGTGTGCCGGCGTTCTTCCGCTGGCCCGGCCACACCACGCCGGGCACGGTGCGGAACGATGTCGTGTGTCACCAGGACGTGCTGCCCACGCTGCTGGCCGCGGCCGGTGAGCCCGACATCAAGCAGAAGCTGCTCGACGGTCATCAGGCCGGCGACAAGTTCTTCAAGGTCTGCCTCGACGGCTACAACATGCTGCCCTACCTCTCGGGTGAGGTCGAGAGCAGTCCGCGCAACTTCTTCTTCTACGTCAGCGACGACGGCGACATCATCGCCATCCGCATCGGCGACTACAAGGCCGTGCTCATGGAACAGCGGGCGACCCGCCTGCAGGCATGGATCGAGCCGTTCGTGAAGCTGCGCGCGCCGAAGCTCTTCAACCTTCGCCAGGATCCGTTCGAGCGCGCCGACGAGAACTCGAACACCTACTGGGATTGGATGATCGACCACACCTGGGTGATCTACCTCATGCAGGGCACGGTGGCAGGCATGATCGAGAACTACGTCAAGTTCCCGCCGCGCCAGAAGCCGGGGTCGTTCAACCTCGAGGGCGTGATGCGACAGCTCGAGGCGGCCGGCGACGGCGGCGCCCACTGATCATCCGTTCGCTATCCACGTACGTCGACCGCCTCAGAGCGGCTCGGCGTGCGTGGCTCCGTAGCGGGCGCTGATCGGTGCCGCACTGGCGCCGTGCAACACCACGCTCATCAGCACCGTTGCGGTGATGATGCTGACCACCCGGGTGCTGTCCTCGGGTGCGAGCGACTCGACGGCGAGCAACGCGAACACCACGGAGGCAAGGCCGCGTGGCCCGAACCAGCCGACGACACCGACCGTCGCGCGGTCCAGGCCGGTCCCGGTGAGGACCAGGGCCACGGGCACCATGCGGACGACCGTGAGTGCCAACAGGGCGAACACGAAGTCCTGCCACTGCGCGTCCTGCAGGCTGGGCAACATGACCGCGCCGAACATGAACCACACGATGAGCGAACCGAGCTCGGCGGCTTCGTGGGTGAATTCGAGCGACTCGTCGAGCTGATCCTTGGTGGCGGCGCCGAACGCCATGCCCGCGATGAACGCGCCCACGAACCCGTTGCCGTTCAGTTCGACCACGGCCGCGTACGACAGCAAGGCGATGGCGGTCACGCCGACGGCTCGATACGACGTCGACGCCCAGCCGGCGAGGCGGGCTCGACGCAGCAACCATGCGGCGACGAAGCCGATGGCGATGCCGACGATCACTCCGGTGGCCATCTCGGCGAGGGCTCGGCCTTCCGATTCGGTTTCGAGCGCGGTGCCGGCGACCGCCGCCACCAGGAAGAACTTCACGAACGGTGTGGCGATGCCGTCGTTCAGGCCGCTCTCGACGTTGAGCACCCGACGGATGCGTGCCGGAACGCGCTCGTCCTCGATGATCGCCGCGCCCAGCGCGGCGTCGGTGGGAGCGACCGCGGCGCCGATGACGGCGCACACCCACCAATCCAGCGAGGGGAACAGCAGATGGGCGGCAACCGTGCCCAGCGCCATCGTGATCGGCAGTCCGAGCAGCAGGAGGCGAGTGGGAAGACCGGCGTCGCTGCGCAGGTCGCGCACGTTCACGCGTGCAGCATCGCTGAACAACACGATCGCCAGGGCGATCTCGGCCATCTCGCGCAGACCCTCGCTCTGCAACCCGACCTCGACCACGCTCACGGGACCGTTGGCGAGCGCGAACCCGACGATCACGAACCACATCGGTGCCGAGACATTCCATCGCTCGAGACGTCGAGAGACGACGGCCCAGACCACCAGCGTGCCGGCGATCGCTGCGATCACTGCCAGATCCAGGCCGCGGTGCATCAGTTCCCGCCGAACACCGTCGACCAGTCGTCGCGCATGCTGACGACGATCCAGCCTTCACGGCGGCCGATGTCGACGATTCGTTCCGTCGATTCGAAGCTGCCGGCGACGCTCTCGTAGGCGACCTCGCGATCCGCGTCGTCGTGGTCGATGAGCAGCCCCAGCGACGGGCCGTTCGACGCCGCCGCCCATTCGATCATTTCGCGGTCGCCGGCGGAGTTCCCGGCGGCGAGTACGGGTCGGCGGCCGAGGTGCTGCTGGATGTTGACGACCTTGGCATGCCCTTCGTTGGCCTCGCCGGTGAGCTGGTTGGAACGCACGAGGGCAGGCGCTCCGTCGATCGTCACGTACTCGTAGCCGATGAGGGTGCCGACCACGCCTTCGGGGGCGACACCGTAGAGCTGCTCGCTCACGGCGCGCACGAACTCGGTGCCGCCGCCGGTGACGATGAAGTTGGCGAAGCCGCGTGAGCGCAACGCCTCGAGCAACTCGAGCATCGGTCGGTAGGTGCCGTCCGAATAGGGGACACCGAGGGTGGGGTGGGCGTTCTCGTTGATGAAGGTACGCGCGCGATGGGCGAACTCGTCGGGCGACATCCCCGTGAACAGGTCGGCGAGCGCCATCGCGACGCGAGGGAGGCCGAGCTCGCTGACCGCCGCATCGTCGCGTTGGATGAGCGCCGCGTACTCGCGTCGTTCGGCCAGCGTCGGGTCGGCTCGCACGGCAAGCGCGAGCTCGTGGATGAAGAACGACTGCTGCGGATACATCGGCTTCTCGGTCCACAGCGTGCCGTCGTTGTCGAACACCGCGACGCGGTCGGCCGGCGCAATCGCATCGGTGGCCACGAGGAATGCGACGACAGCATCGCGGGTGGCCCCTGGGCGCCACGAAGGCAGCAGGTCGACTGCGGTCGAGGTCGGCGTCATGCGAGTACTCCCAGTCCGTTTCCGATCATCTTCGCCCCGAGGACGGTGAACAGCACCATCATGACCGTTGCGTTGTTCGCCATCAGCCATGTCTTCCACGCCGCCAGGATCGCATCGGCCCGGTCCCCGAGCGCGAAATAGACGATCACAGGTACGGCAACAGTGCTGGACGCCACGACGACGAACAGCAGGATGGCCCACAGTGCGTCGCTACCGGTCGCGCCGAGCTGGGCCATGCCGGCGCCGGCCGTGATCGCGAGCGGAAGGTTCTTCGGGTTGGCCACACAGGCGACGATTCCGAAGCCGAACGACTTCACGCCGTTCATGCCGTCGACGGCGTCGAACAGCTTCGGTGGCGTCGCCTCGGTGCCGGGCTGCGGTCGGCTGCGCCATTGCCGAAACGCGAGGGCGAAGAACAGCAATCCGAACACCAACTGCACGACGTTCACCCCATCCGACGCAGTGCTGTCGGCGGACACGTCAGCGGTGTCGGCGAGCAGGAACGACGCGGTGGTGACGGCAGCGACGCCGAGGACCCACCCACCCAGGAACGCCGGCCCGTTCACCCTCGCACTGGCCGAGACCAGCATGAGGATGACGAGGACGATGGGAAGCGGGCTGATGGCGATGCCCACCGCCGCCGACAGGCTGTCGCCGAACGCGGTCCAGATCATGAGTGCTTCCTCTCGTGCCCCGACGAGCGCGCTGCGTCGACGCGCGTACCCTCGTCGACGCCGACCGTAGGTCGTGAGCAGGCGGACGGAGATCACCCAGGCAGGGTGATCACGCCGCACGGCCGGGCCGATACGGTTGAGGTGACGCGCCACCCGGCGCTCGCCATCAATTCGAGGAGAGTTCGATGCTCGCAACCTTCGCTGTCGGCCAGGTGCTCTGGTCCATGCTGTGGTTCTTCCTGTTCTTCATCTGGATCATGTTGCTGTTCACGATCTTCGGCGACCTGTTCCGTGACCACGAGACGTCCGGCGGCATGAAGGTGCTGTGGATCGTCCTGTTGTTCGTGTTCCCGTACTTCGGCGCGTTCATCTACATCGTCGCCCGCGGCAAGGGCATGAACGAGCGGGCCATGGCGTCGGCGAAGGCCAACGAGGCCGCAACCAAGCAGTACATCCAGTCGGCCGCAGGCACGACCAGCGTCGCCGCCGAGCTCGAGAAGCTCGTCGCCCTCAAGGTGCAGGGCACCATCACCGAGGACGAGTTCGCCACGGCCAAAGCCAAGCTGCTCGCCTGATCGTTCCGTCGTCCGGCGTGGTGGCGCTGCTGCCGCGCCGGACGCGTGACGGCTGCACCTCAGGCACCGATGCTGGCGCGTCGGTGCCTTGGCGCGAACATGATCGGCGACCATGTCGCTGACCGACTTCCTGATCATCCTCCTCGCCGGCACCGCGGCAGGCACCATCAACACCGTCGTCGGATCGGGGTCGTTGATCACGTTCCCGACGCTCGTCGCCCTCGGCTACCCGCCGCTGCTGGCCAACGTGTCGAACAACATCGGTCTCGTCCCCGGCTCGATGTCCGGTGTCCACGGGTATCGCCGTGAGCTGGTCGGGCAGCGGCCGCGGCTGCGCCGGCTGGTCCCGGCTTCGCTGCTGGGCGGACTCACGGGCGCCACGTTGCTGCTGGTGCTCCCGAGTACGGTCTTCAACAAGGTCGTGGTCGTGCTCATCGCGATCGCGCTGGTGCTGGTCGTCGTCCAACCGACCCTGTCGCGCCGGCTCGCTGCCCGGCGTGGCGATGCCGGCCGCGGCTCCGGGCACGGACATCGCGACGTCACCTTCGCCCTGGCGGCGATCGTGTTCGGCGCCGGCATCTACGGCGGGTACTTCGGCGCCGCTCAGGGCATCATCCTCATCGCCGTCCTGGGCATCTTCCTCGACGACGACCTGCAGCGGCTCAACGCCGCGAAGAACGTGCTGGCGATGAGCGTGAACGCGATCGCGTCGGTGGTCTTCATCCTCAGCACGCACATCGACTGGAAGGTGGCCGGCACCATCGCCCTCGGCTCCACCGTCGGGGGCCAGATCGGTGCGCGGGTCGGCCGGCAGCTGAACCCGAAGATGTTGCGGGCGGTCATCGTCGTCGTGGGACTCACCGCGCTCATCCGTCTCGTCTGATGCTGCGCGCTACGGTCGCAGTGTGGAAGTGAACGTGCGCAAGGTGGTCTCGGTGGTCGAGACCGTGAGGTCGGAGATGGGGCAGCCGGTCGAAGGGCTGCATCGCAAGGTGGCGACGGCGGTGGTGTTCGCCAACCCCCACGCCGGGAGGTATGTCGCCGACCTGCGCGAGCTCGAGGCGCTCGGCGCGGTGCTGGGCGAGGTGCTCATCGGTGAGGCGCTCGGCGCGCTCGGCGTTGTGGCAGACCAGGTCAGTGCATATGGAAAGGCTGCCATCGTCGGCACGAATGGTGAGATCGAGCACGCCGCCGCGCTCATTCATCCCACCTTCGGGGCGCCGGTACGGGCGGCACTGGGCAAAGGCCCAGCCATCATCCCTTCGACGAAGCTCCTCGGGGGGCCGGGCACCCGTATCTCGGTACCGCTCACCAATTGCAGCGACATCTGGGTGTTCGACGACATGGACGCCGTGTCGATCTCGGTCGACGACGCACCGCGACCCGACGAGATTGTCGCCGTGCTCGGGCTCGCCGTCGGTGGTCGTCCACTGGCCCGTATCGGCCGGAAGGACTGAACGTGATGACCACCCCGACCACGTTCAAGGCCGTCATCCTGCTGTCGCGACGAGCCGACATGACCGCCGACGAGTTTCGGCAGTGGTGGCTGCACGAGCACGCGCCACTCGCGGCACAGTTGCCCGGCGTGCGGCGCATCGTGTTCAACGAGGCGCGCCCCGACGACTCAGCGGTCGACCCAGCAGTCGACCCAGAAATCGACCCAGAAATCGACGGAGTGTCGGAGCTGTGGTTCGACACCGAGGCGGACTTCGTCGCGGCATACGCGACCGAACTCGGTCAGCGGGTCGCGGCCGACTCGATGGCACACGTGCGGAGCCGTACTCGCCTGTTCGTCACCGAGCACGTGGTGGTGGGCGCGTGAGCGGGCAGCGAGTCATCCTCACCGCGGCAGCTGGTGGCATCGGCCGCGTGGTCGCAGGCGCGTTCGCCGCGCAGGGGGCGCGGATCCACCTGTGCGACGTGAACGACGACGCGCTCGCCGAGGCGGCAGCCGCCTTGCCCGGAGCGGTCGTCACCAAGGTCGACCTCGCCGACACCGACTCGGTCGACGGGTGGATCCGATCCGCGGTCGACGACCTCGGTGGCGTCGATGTGCTCATCAACAACGCCGGTATCAAGGGACCCACCGCGTTCGTGGAGGACGTGACGCCCGAGGAGTGGCGCGAGAGCCTGGCCGTCGGGCTCGACAGCCACTATCTGTGCGCCCGACGAGTGGCCGGCGCCATGAAGGCGCAGCGCAGTGGATCGATCATCAACATGTCGTCGATGGCGGGCATGTACGGCTACGGCATGCGCACGCCGTACGCCGCCGTCAAGTGGGCGGTCATCGGTCTCACCAAGAGCCTCGCCATCGAGCTCGGCCCCCACGGCGTGCGGTGCAACGCGATCTGCCCGGGTTCGGTCGCCGGGGCACGGATGGACTCGGTCATCGCCAACGAAGCGAATCACCGCGGCGTCGACGCGTCGGTGGTGAAGGCCGAGTACCTGTCGGGCCAGTCCATCAAGCGGTTCGTCGAGCCCGACGAGATCGCCGACATGTGTCTGTTCCTCGCATCTCCGGCGTCGAAGATGATCACCGGCCAGGCCATCGGGGTCGACGGCCACACCGAGGCGTTCCACCTCTGACCTGGCCGCGGGTCGCGGCTACGGTCGGCGACAAGCGTTGACCGATGCCGGTGACGAACACTGCCGGCACTGAACGATCGAGGTACACAGATGACCGGTGGTGCACTGAAGAGCGCCAGCATGGACGATTTCGACCTGCGCATGTCGGAGCAGGTCCGACCCCTGTACGAGGCCGTGAAGGCGTTCATCCGTGACGAGGTCGATCCCATCACGGAGGAGTTCCACCGTCTCGGTGCGAACCGGGCCGATCGCTGGAGCTGGGCACCCGGTCAGCTCGAACTGCTCGACACCGTGAAGGCGAAGGCCAAGGCGCAGGGCCTGTGGAACTTCTTCCTGCCCAACGCCGAGACCGGCGAGGGCCTCAGCAACCTCGACTACGCCTACATCGCCGCCGAGCTGGGCAAGAACCGCCTCGCGTCCGAGTGCCTGAACTGCTCGGCGCCCGACACCGGCAACATGGAGGTGCTCGAGCGGGTGGGTACCCCCGAGCAGAAGCAGCAGTGGCTCGAGCCGCTGCTGAACGGTGAGATCCGTTCGGCCTACGTGATGACCGAGCCGGGTGTGATGAGCTCCGACGCCAAGCAGATCCAGACGACGGCCATCCTCGACGGCGACGAGTGGGTCATCAACGGCTCGAAGTTCTACGCCTCGGGCGCCGGCGACCCGCGCTGCAAGATCAGGATCGTCATGGTCCGCACGAACCCCGACGCCGACACGTACAAGCAGCAGTCGCAGATCCTCGTCCCCAAGGACACGCCCGGCGTCGAGATCGTCGAGCCGATGCAGGTGTTCGGTGGCGACGACGCCCCGCATGGCCACATGCACATCCGCTTCAACGACGTCCGCGTCCCCAAGAGCAACGTGCTGTGGGGTGAGGGCAAGGGCTTCGAGATCTCGCAGCTGCGACTCGGTCCGGGCCGCATCCACCACTGCATGCGCTCCATCGGTGTGGCCGAACGGGCCATCGAGATGGCCGTCGACCGTGGCGTCAGCCGTGAGGGTTTCGGCAAGAAGCTCATCAACCTGGGCAAGAACATGGAAGTGCTGTCGCGTGCCCGCATCGAGGTCGAGGCCATGCGGCTGATGGTGCTTCGTGGCGCCAAGGCCATGGACACGCTCGGCAATGCCGAGGCTCGTGTGTGGGTGAGTGCGGTCAAGGCGATGGTGCCCGAGAAGTGCTGCGACATCATCGACGAGGTCATCCAGATGCACGGCGCCGCCGGCATCTCGCAGTGGTTCCCGCTGTCCGACATGTACCACAGCCAGCGCACGCTGCGCCTGGCCGACGGCCCCGACGAGGTGCACCACCAGGTGGTCGCCCGCGCCGAGGTGAAGAACCGCGAGTCGGATCGTCGAGAGGGCGCCGACGCACAGCATGTGGCCAAGGGCCGCCTGTTCACCGGTCCGTGACCGACACCGGCATGATCGACATCGGCTTGAACGGCTTGAACGACATGAACGACATGAACGACATGAACGGCACGGGCTCATGAACGACGACCGTCTCGGCCCGCTCGCGCTGCTCACCGGCACGTGGGCGGGCCGCGGTCGCGGTGTGTATCCGACGATCGCGACCTTCGAGTACCTGGAGGAGATCACGTTCGCGGACGGCGGAGTGAAACCGTTCCTCACGTACACGCAACGAACGAAAGCCGTCGACGACGCGCGGCCGTTGCACGCCGAGTCGGGATTCTTGCGGTGGGCGAGTGGTGCCCCCGAGTGGATCATCGCCTCGCCCACCGGCGTCAGCGAGGTGCACACCGGCTCGGTGCAGGTCGTGGACGGCGGGTTCGACCTGCTGTTGCGCACTTCGACCATGGCGGCGTCGCCCACGGCGAAGCGAGTCGACTCGGTCGAACGCCGGTTGCGTCTGCGTGGCGACGATCTCGAGTACGAGTTGCACATGGCCGCCGTGGGAGAGCCACACCAACTGCACCTCACCGCCGCGCTGCGCCGTTCCTGAGCGGGCAGACTGTCCGGCATGTGGCCGACATGGCAGCAGGGAGTCGTCCTGGCACTGGTGTGCCTGCTGGGCGTCGCCGCGCTCCGGCGGCGGCCGCCCTCGACTGCTCGTGATGCGGCGGTGCCGGCGCTCACCGAGCTCGCGCTGCTCGGCGGCCTGTACGCCGTGTGGCGCATCGCCCGCACACTGCCGTTCGCCACCGAGGACGGCGCCATCGAGCGCGCCCGCCGTATCGACGACCTGCAGCAGTTCCTGCACCTGCCCACCGAGTTGTCGCTGCAGCAGTTCGCGTTGGCCCACGAATGGGTGGGCCGCTTCCTGAACTGGTACTACGCGATCCTCCACGTGCCGGCAACGGTGGCGTTCCTGTTGTGGTTGTTCGTTCGCCACCGCGACGCGTACCCGCGCTGGCGCAACGCGTTGGCGATGGTCACCGGTTTCTGTCTCGTCATCCGCTTCGTCCGCGTCGCTCCGCCACGTTTTCTCACCGACCTCGGCTACGTGGATCTGGCCACCACGTTCGGTTGGTCGGTCTACGGCCCGGTCGGCACCGGCGTGTCCGACCAATTCGCGGCGATGCCGTCCATCCACGTCGGTTGGGCCGCGGTGGTGGCGTTCGGGGTGGTCGCTGCGAGCACCAGTCGGTGGCGTTGGCTGGCCCTCGGCCACCTCGTGCTGACCATGCTCGCGGTGTCGGCGACCGGGAACCACTGGTGGCTCGACGGGTTGG
The DNA here is from genome assembly GCA_031377945.1 of Acidimicrobiaceae bacterium. Lineage (GTDB taxonomy): Bacteria > Actinomycetota > Acidimicrobiia > Acidimicrobiales > Ilumatobacteraceae > UBA668. The sequence continues at coordinate 13,505 of JANMFL010000218.1, forward strand.
TCGCCATCGCCCTGCTGGCCGTCGCGCTGTGGGTCGACACCCGGGTGTTCTCGCCTCGACGTCGGGTGCCGCCAGCGGTGTCGGCAGACGAGGACACGGAACGATCGTTCGAACGGCCCTTGAAGTCCATGTAGGCCGGCCGTCACGGGGGGTGTTGCACGGGCGCCGCCGAATGATACCCTGGGGGGTATGTGCAGACGGACGACGTGCAAGCAATGTGGGAAGCCGAACTGGGCTGGTTGCGGTGCCCATGTCGAGCAGGTGCTCGGCGACGTGCCCAAGAGCCAGCGCTGTTCGTGCCGCGAGACCGGACGGGCCACTGTCAAGCCCACCGTCAAGCCCACTGTGAAGACCGGTGCCAAGGCCGGTGCCACGGCTGGCGCTGCGCCCGCCGCGCCCAGCGGGTCGATGGCCCGCTTCAAGGCGTGGCTGCGGCAGTGACCCGTCAGGCCGGGTAGCGGGCCGCCAGCAGCCGCACCCGATCTCGCTCGTGCTCGAGCACGTTCGGGTCGAGCAGTCGCCGTTCGCAGACCACGGCCAGCCATCGTCGGGCGGCGGGGTCGGTGGCGACCGGCGTGCCGCCCAGGTAGCCCGCGGTGAGGCGCTGTCGAACGTGCTGCAGGATGGGACGCAGCGGGAGCGGAACGTCTTCCGGCGAACTGGTGACCATCACCATCCACGAGTGCATCACGTCGGCCAGTTGGTCGCCGAGCGCGACGTTGCTCCAGTCGATGATCACCGGCCCCGAGGCCGTGAGGATGACGTTGTCGGGGTGCAGGTCGAAGTGCAGCACCGCGTCGCCGTCGCTGAAACGCGGGATGTCGAGCCCGTGTGCCGGAACGGCGTGGATGCGGGCGTGCAGCTCCCGGAGCGTTCGCCCGATGGTGTGTGCTCGCCACGGCTTCGACTTCAGCGTGTCGAGCATCGTCGGCCCATCGAGTCGTTCCATCACCATGTCGACGCCGCTCGCCTCGAACACTTCCGGCACCGGGACTCCGTGGGCGCGCAGGAACCGCATGGCGATGGCCTCGCGTTCGACCGACCCGGCCGTGGTGGTGCGGTAGCGGCGCAGCACGCGTCCGTCGCCGGCGTCGAACACGTCGGCGGATCGCCCCCGCCCGATGAGTGGCCGGTCGCTCACCGGTGCTCCTTCCCGCGTGCTCGCCTCATGCCAAGAGGGTAGTGCTGGCATCTGGACCTCACGCCCGACCCCCGGGACGCGCCACAGCCCGCGCCGTGGCGCGGCAGGCGAGCAGCCCGGCCCACTGAGACGCTGGGCGCGAAACGTCCCAAATCCGGGTCACTCCGCGCCCGTGGGTGCGGATCGTCCCATTGCTGGGACGAATCGCGCCCAACCTCGTGCACGCCCATGGGCATGGGCCGGCCTGGCCAGCGGTTCGCCGGGGGCGGTGTCGGGTGGTTGCGGGCTGCTGTAGCGTCCGGCCATGAGCCAGGGAAGCTTCACTCACGTCGTTGCCAACGAGACCGAACTGCGCGAGTTGTACCGCATGCCCAGCGAACTGGTGGCCCACAAGCAGCGGCCTGCGCTCGACCAGCACGACCGGGCGTGGATCGATGCGTCGCCGTTCGTGCTCATCGGCACCACATCGCCCGACGGCACCGGTGACGTGTCACCCAAGGGCGGCCCGCCCGGGTTCGTGGTGGTGCTCGACGACCAGCGGCTGGCGATCCCCGATTTGTCCGGTAACAACCTGCTCGACTCGATCACCAACGTGGTGAACGGCTCGGGCATCGGGCTCATCTTTCTGGTGCCCGGGGCCGACGAGACGCTGCGTGTGAACGGTCATGCGTGTCTGACCATCGACCCGGAGGTGCTCGACCGCTGTGCCGTGAAGGACAAGCGTCCGAAGGCGGCCATCGGCGTCACGGTCACCCAGGCCTACATGCACTGCGCGAAGGCGTTCCGGCGCAGCGAGCTGTGGCAGCCGTCGACGTGGCCCGACCGGTCGGCCCTTCCCACTTTCGGCTGCATCATCCGTGACCAAGCCGCCGGGTTCGCCGATGTGCCGGCCGAGACGATCGACGAGCATCTGGAGGCCGACTACGCCGCGACGCTGTGGGAGGTCGGCGGCAAGACCTGACGGGTCAGTTGGTGCTCATGCCACGGTGCAGCGGCAGGAACTGATCGATGCGCTCGAGCGCGGCGACCGTGGTGCGCATCGCGTCGGCCGGCACGGGGTGGCTGATCAGGTAGCCCTGAGCCTTCTTGCACTTCATGTCGCGCAGCAAGTCGAGCTGGGCCTTGCTCTCGACGCCCTCGGCGACGACGTCGAGGTCGAGTGCCTTGGCCATGGCGATGATCGTGCGCACGAGGCTGCGGTCGTTCTCACTCTCGGCGAGGCCGCGCACGAAGGCGCGGTCGATCTTGATGCGGTGCAGGGGGAACTTCTGCAGCAGCGACAGCGACGAGAAGCCGGTGCCGAAGTCGTCGAGGGCGATGCGCACGCCGAGCTCGCTGAGGCGGGTGAGCGTGGTGCGGGCCAGTTCGGCGTCGTTGATCATCACGGTCTCGGTGACCTCGAGCCACAGCAGCGATGCCGAGACGCCCGACCGGGTGAGCGCTTCACTGACCGTGTCGGGGAAGTCGGGCTCGCGAAGCTGGTGCGCCGACACGTTCACCGACATCGTTGCTCGCGGGCTGCAGACACCTTCGTCGATCCAGCACCGCAGCTGCGTGAGACCTTCCAGGAGCGCCCACTTGCCGAGTGACACGATGACGCCGTTGTCCTCCGCGATGGGGATGAACTCGGCAGGGGAGACGATGGTCCCGTCGGCCTGCTGCCAGCGCATGAGCGCCTCGAAACCGGTGACCTCGTTCGTGAACAGGTCGAGGATGGGCTGGTGGTACAAGCGCATCTCGCCGCGGTCGGTGGCGCGGTGCAATGCGGTCTCGACAGCCAGGCGATGGGTGACGCGATCCTTCATCGCCTCCTCGTACACGGCGTGGCGGCCGCGTCCTTCGTCCTTGGCCCGGTACATCGCCGAGTCGGCGTGGCGCACGAGGTCGGCGGGCGAACTGCTGGAGGTGGCGCTGATCGTGGCGATGCCGATGCTGGCGCTGATGAACACATCGCCGTGGTCGAGCGCGAACGGCTCGCGCAGTACGGCGAGCAGTTCGTCGGCGACGGCCAACGCGTCGTCCTCCGACGACGGCATCGGGTGAAGGACGACGAACTCGTCACCTGAGACGTAGGCGACGGTCGCGGCCTCCGGAGCGGTGTCGCGCAGGCGGTGGGCCATGAGCCGCAGCACCTGGTCGCCCGCTGCGTGTCCGAGCGAGTCGTTGATGTTCTTGAACCGGTCGAGGTCGATGTAGAACAGGGTCGGCAGTTGGTCGTTGGCCCACGAACGCCCGAGCAGATTCGTGATCTCCTGCAACAGGACGTTCCGGTTGGGCAGGCCGGTCAGTTCGTCGGTCTGGGCGCCGTGCAGCAGCGCAGCCTGGCTGCGTGAATTGGCGCGCACGGTGTGCACGACCCGCACGGTGACGAGCACGGCGAGCGAGATGGCCGAGATGGTGCGGACCACCTTGTCGGCGGTGCCGGTGGCGGAGGTGGCGCCGAGCACGATCACGGGGAACGACAGCGAGCCGATGGTGACCACCAGGCGGCCGAGGGTGGACTGCTGGTCGTCGGACTGCGTGCGGCCGAGGGTGGTGAGGCTGGGGTGCAGGAACGCACCGCCGAGGCACACCGCCGCGGCGATCCCGAGCGGCATGGCCAGACGGTCGAAACCGGTGGCCAGATGGCCGGCGTCGATGAGGTCGTCGACCAGGTCGGCGAGCACCTGGAGGGTGATGGCCCCGCCGAGCAGCCATGCCGACACCGATCGGTTGCGGGTGTCGAGCAGCAGCGTCACGACGAGGAAGAGCACCACCGACGCGATGGGCTGGTGCATGGAGTGCAGGACCGTGGCCGCGCTGACGCCCCACCGATCGATGATCGGCTGGACGAGCGCCGGCCAGGCGATGACCCAGGCGCTGAGCGCGACGACGAGCGCGTCGGCAGCCAGGCCGTTGCGAACGTTCACGCCGCGACGGTCGAGCAGGATGAACAGTGCGGCCAGGGTGATGGCGTAGCCACTGATGCCGGCGACGACGGCGACGAGGTGTGTCGATGCCGCGGTGTCGCCCGGGAGCAGGCGCGACAGGCCGAATGCCACCACTGCGCCGGCCGACAGCAGCGAGAGCGAAGAGGTGAGCAGGTGGCGGACTCGAGCCGCGACGACGGTGCCCAGCACCATCACGACGGCGACGAGTTCGAGCACCCAGCGCACGCGGTCGTCGGACGCGGCGGCGCCAGCAGTGGTCAGCGCCCCGCCGATCGCGAGGTACCACCAGGTCAGAAGTGTCGATGCCCGCTTCATGCGCCTCCCTCCCGTCAGTTGGAACACGGACGCCCGCCCGCGGGAAACGTGTCCACATCATAACCCAGATCCTGGGCTTTCGCGCAAGGGGTGATTTCTTGCGCGCTCCTTGTCGATATCGGGAAGATCGCGTGGCGGGCCGAGCACGATGCGTGAGCGGCTCAGCGGGTGGCGCCCGTTGTGCCCTCGGTTCGCTACCGTAAGGCGGAATGATTCCACTCGCGGGTCGCACATGACCCAACTCGCGCAGCCGTACTCCGTCGTCGTGCCGGGCGCGCATCTCATGTCCGCGCTGGTCGGCCAACGCGATGCCCACCTGCGGCTCATCGAGCAGGCGTTCCCCGAGTGCACGGTCGTCGTCCGCGGCAACGAGATCCACATCGCCGGCGCCCAGGCCGAGATCGCCGGGCGCCTCATCGAGGAACTCGTCGTGCTCCTCCAACAGGGCCAGGACCTCGACGAGGTCGGCATCCGCCGCAGCATCGAGATGGTGCGCGACAACGAGCGTCCGTCGAAGGTGCTCACCGACGACATCATGCGCGGTGCGAAGGGCAAGCCCGTCCGTCCGAAGACGGCGGGTCAGAAGCGTTACATCGACACCATCCGCGAGAACGTCATCACCTTCGGCCTCGGCCCGGCCGGCACGGGCAAGAGTTGGTTGGCCGTGGCGATGGCGGTGCAGGCATTGCAGAGCAAGCAGGTGCAGCGGATCATCCTCACCCGCCCGGCAGTCGAGGCCGGCGAACGTCTCGGGTTCCTGCCCGGCGACCTGATGGCCAAGATCGACCCCTACCTGCGGCCGCTCTACGACGCCCTCTACGACATGATCGAGCCCGAAGGTGCCCAGAAGCTCCTCGAGCGGCAGATGGTGGAGGTCGCGCCGCTGGCGTTCATGCGTGGGCGCACGCTGAACAACAGCTTCATCATCCTCGACGAGGCGCAGAACTCGACGCCCGAACAGATGAAAATGTTCCTCACCCGAATCGGCTTCGGGTCGAAGGTCGTCGTCACCGGCGACACCACGCAGATCGACGTTCCCGACGGCCGCAGCGGTCTCATCGGGCTCGAGCGCACGCTCACGGGCATCGACGGACTGTCGTTCGTGCACCTCACGGCCGGGGACGTGGTGCGTCACCGCATCGTGGCCGACATCGTCGCCGCGTACGAGGTGGCCGCCCACGAGAAGGCCGCCCACGAGAAGGCGAGCCCGCGTGGTTGACCCTTCCCGCCCGCGGGTCGATGCGCCTCGGCGTGTCGGGGGCGACGGAGAGCCCGAGGTGTTCTGCGCCGACGAGCAGGCCGAGGTGCCGGTCGACATCGACCGGTGGCAGGCGCTCGCCGTCGCGGTGCTGCGATCCGAAGGGGTGCGTGGCCTCGCCGAACTGAGTCTGCTGTTCATCAGCGAGGCCGAGATCGCCGAGCTCAACGAGGACTACATGGGCAAGGAAGGCGCCACCGACGTGCTGGCGTTCCCCATCGACGCCGCCGAGGCCGAGATGGTGCTCCACAACCAGCCGTCGAACCGTGGGCCCGACCGCTCGCCGCCCGACCCCGGCGACATGCCGCTGCTCCTCGGCGACGTGGTCATCTGCCCGGCCGTCGCGGCGCGGCAGGCAGCAGAACACGCCGGCACGCTCGACGACGAGTACGCCCTGCTCGTGGTGCACGGCATCCTCCACGTACTCGGCCACGACCATCACGAGCCGGACGAGACCGCGGTCATGCGTGCCCGCGAGTTGGCGCTGCTCGAAGCCCACCACTGGGTGGGTCCCGCCCCCACCGGTTTCCGCCAGGAGCACTCCGAATGATCGCCGCCACGGTGACCAACCTCGACGTGCTGATGCTCGTCATCATCTTCATCCTGCTGATCGTGCTCATCTTCCTCTCGGTCGCCGAGATGGCGTTGTCGCGCATGAGCCGGCCGCGCGCTTCGTCGCTCGCCGAGCAGGGCAAGAAGGGCGGCAAGGCGCTGAAGCGCCTGGTCGAAGAGCCCGAGCGGTGGGTGAACCCGTTGTTGCTCACGGTCAACATCTGCCAGATCGTGCAGGCCACGCTCACCGGTGTCGTCGCCGGAAACCTGTTCGGCCCAGCCGGTGTGGCCGTCGGTGTGGTGTTGAACGTCGTCGTCTTCTTCGTGCTGGCCGAGGCCGTGCCGAAGACGTACGCGGTGCTCTACCCGCAACGCTCGGCCCTGTTCGCAGCTCGCCCGACGCTCGCGCTGGTGGCGTTCCCGCCGCTGCAATGGATCTCGCGAGGTCTCATCGGCCTGACCAACGTCATCGTCAAGGGCAAGGGCCTCGAGCAGGGTCCGTTCGTCTCCGAGAGCGAATTGCTCGGCATCGTCGAGACCGCGGTCGACGACGACGTGATCGAGGAGGAAGAGCGCGAGCTCATCGAGAGCATCATCGAGTTCGGTGACACGATCGCCCGCGAGATCATGGTGCCCCGGCCCGACATCATCACCATCCCACACGGGGCGACCATCACCCAGGGTCTCGACATCGGGCTCGAACACGGGTACAGCCGAATTCCCGTGGTGAACGAGAACGAGGACGACGACGTGCTCGGCCTGGCGTTCGCCAAGGACCTCATGCGCGCGGAACGCGAGGGCCGCGGCGACCGCCCCGTGATCGAGCTGATCCGCCCGGTCCGGTTCGTGCCCGAGAACAAGCCCGTCGCCCGGTTGATGCGCGAGATGCAGGCCGAGAAGTTCCACCTCGCACTGGTCGCCGACGAGTACGGCGCGCTGGCGGGACTGATCACGCTCGAGGACTGCCTCGAGGAGTTGGTCGGCGAGATCGTCGACGAACACGACGAGGAGGACGACGACGTCCAGGCATTGGGCGACGGCGCCTACCTGGTCGACGGGGGCACGTCCATCGACGACCTGAACGACCTGCTCGGCCTGAACGTGCCCGACGACGATTGGGACACCGTGGGTGGCTTCCTGTTCGGCACCCTCGAGCACGTTCCTGCGGTGGGCGAAGGGTTGGTGCACAGTGGGTGGCGATTCACCGCCGTCGAGGTCGACGGTCGGCGCATCCGTCGAGTGAAGGTGTCGCTCGAACCCGATGTCGAACCCGGCGACGGGGCCTTGTCACACGATTGAACCCGGTCCGCCGCCCGGTCCGGGGCCCGGCCTGGGTGACGAACTCGGGCCGTGCAGCAGGGGCCCGAGCACGTCGTCGAGCGGATGACGGTCGAGGAACGGCGGCGTCGGATCGTCGGCCCGATCCTGCGGCTTGGCCCGACCTGCCGGAGTGGCCGGCCGGTTCTGGTTGATCGCACGGCGGATGGCCGGCTCACGCAGGTGCGTGACGATCATGAGGTAGGCGACGAGCATCACCCCGGCACCCACGAAGTACGGGGCGCGCAAGCCGCCCACCTGAGCGACGATGCCGCCGAGCAACGCGCCGACCGGCATGGCCCCCCAGCTGAACCAGCGGAACACGCTGTTGACGCGACCGAACAGATGGTTGGGCACGATCTGCTGTCGCAGCGTGACGGCGATGATGCTCCAGACCGTCACCATCATCGCCTGCAGCGTGATCATCACGACCACCCACCAGGTCACGGCGACCGCACCAATGGCGGTCATCGTCAGCACGGGCACGAACGATGCGACCAGAATCGCGAACCGTCGCCCCACCTTGTCGACCAGCCAGCCGCCGGCGATGCCCGCGACCACGCTGCCGGCGCCGACGATGGCGATGAGGGCGCCGAACATTCGATCGCTGACCCCGAGTTGCTCGGTGGCGAACAGCACGAACGTCGACTCGCACATCGCGAACGCGAGGTTGGTCAGGCCGAGCGCGATCGCCAGGTTGCGCAGCAGTGGACTGCTCCACAGCCACCGCACGCCCTTCTGGACGTCGTCGCGCCATCCGAGCGACGGCAGGACCCGATCGGGCTTGAACGTGCCGCGCAGTGACGCGGCGAGCAACGCTGCGATGACGAAACTGGCCGCGTCGACGCCGAACGGCAGCCACACCGCGGCGGCGAAGAGGATGGTGCCGATGGGCGCGCCGACGAAGGTGTTGCCGGTGAGTTCGACCGAGTACCGCAGCCCGTTGGCGCGCGACAGCTGGTCATCGCTGACGATGTCGGGAAGGATCGTCTGCGAGGTCGAGTCGAAGAACACTTCGCCCAGCCCGAGGCCGAACGCCAGCACCCACAGCATCCACATGTGCACGTCGCTGAAGTAGGCGATGGCTGCAAGTCCGGCGATGAGCGCGCCGCGGCACAGGTCGGCGACGACGAGCACCTTGCGGCGGTCGACACGGTCGATGATCGCCCCGACCGGGAGCGCGAACAGCAGCCACGGGATGCTGAAGAACGTGGAGATCAGGCCGATGGACAGACGGTCGTCGGTGACCCGGGTGGCCAGGATGGGCAGTGCCGCGGTGAGGATGCCGTCGCCGGTGTTGGAGATGGCGCTGGCCACCCACAGCCGCCAATAGGCGCCGGGCAGACGCGCCCTCGTGCCGTCGGACTGGGTGGTCACCCGGAGGAGGAGGCGAACCGGGCGAAGGCTGCCGGGAGGTCGGGATACCGTTTGGTCGAGGCGCCGCCGTCCACCGGGAAGGTGCCCCCGCTGACGTACGTGCTCTCGGGTCCGGCCAGGAACGCCGCCATGTTCGCCACGTCGTCCGGTTGTCCGAACCGTCCGACCGTCGTGTTCTCCACGAACTCGTCCACCACGCCGGGCACCATGAAGAACGCGCCGGTGGCGTTCGTCTCGATCAGGCCAGGGGCGATGGCGTTGACGCG
>JANMFL010000223.1:0-6585 GCA_031377945.1 Acidimicrobiaceae bacterium
CTTCGATGCCGCGTAGTTGGTCTGACCCACGGATCCGACGAACGCAGAGCCGGAGATCACTTGCAGCAACAGGCCGTGTCCCTGCTGGCGCATCGCTCGTACGGCATGACGGCTCACCGACCACGTTCCCCGGAGGTTGACGGCGATCACCTCGTCGAACTCCTCGGGGGTCATGTTCGCGAGCGTGCGGTCGCGGACGATCCCGGCGTTGTTGACCACGGCGTCGAGTCCGCCGAACGAGCTGACCGCCGTGTCGACGAGCGCTTCTGCTACCGCATCTTCGGCCACCGAACCCACGACACCCACGGCAGCGCCGCCCGCCGCAGTGATGCCGGCGACCACCTCGTCGACGAGCGCGCCGGTCGTGCCGTTGACGACGACGTGCGCACCCTGTGCCGCCAGTCCTTCGGCGAAGGCGCGGCCGAGGCCACGCGTCGATCCGGTCACGATGATGCGTCGCCCTGCCACGTGTTGCATCCGGTGAACCTTATGCGACACCGGGCGGGGCGGGTATGGCTCAGTCGGCGCAGGCGTCCGAGCAGACGGTGCATGCCGCGCCAGGCTCGGTGAGGACGAGGCCGACCTCGCCGTCAGCAGCAGCGAGTGAGCCAGCGGGATGGGTCAGTCGGAACCTGCACTCGACGGTCCCGTCGGGCCATTGGACGCCGGTGAGGTCGGCGGGGACAGATTGGCTTCCGCCTGCTTCGTATGTCCGTTGTGATGGTGAGTTCGTAGACATCGAACTGCTCACTTTACGCGCGAGCTTCCTCGGGTTCGGCCTCGTCGTGGGGGCGCAGTTGGACTCGTCGGAGCGTTTGTGCGTTGAGGGCGACGACGATGGTCGACAGGCTCATCAGGATCGCGCCGACTGCTGGGGCCAGCGTGATGCCGGCCCACGCAAGCGCGCCGGCGGCCAGTGGGATGGACACGATGTTGTAGCCCGCAGCCCAGGCGAGGTTCTGGCGCATCTTGCGGTACGACGCCCTCGACAACTTGATGACGCCGACGACCGAGCGTGGGTCGTTGCCGGCCAGGACCACGCCAGCCGACTCGATGGCGACATCGGTGCCAGCACCGATCGCCAAGCCGACGTCGGCGCGGGCCAGGGCGGGGGCGTCGTTGACGCCATCGCCGACCATCGCGACCTTGTAACCGCGAGCTTGCAGTTCGGCGACCTTGTTCTGCTTGTCGTCGGGGAGCACCTCGGCGAACACCTCGTCGATACCGAGCTCGGCGGCGACTGCGTCGGCGACCTGGCGGGCGTCGCCGGTGATCATCACGACTCGTTCGATCCCGATCTCGTGCAGATCGATCACCGCTTGGCGCGCCTCGGGCCGGATCTTGTCCTCGAGTGCGAGGGCGCCGATGATCTCGTCGTCTCGAACGAGATGCAGCACGGCCGCGCCACGGCCGGTCCACGTCTCGATGTCGCTGCGGATCGATTCGGGGATGTCGAGTGAGCGTTCGCGGAGCAGGACGGGGCCGCCGACTGCGTAGCGGCGGCCGTCGATGATCGCTTCGACGCCGCGGCCGGTGATCGCTCGGAAGTCGGAGGCGTGGGCGACGTCGCCGCGTTCGCGTGCAGCGGTGACGATCGCTCGGGCGAGCGGGTGTTCGCTGTCCAGTTCGACACCACCTGCGAGGCGGAGGACCTCGTCGGTCGACACATCGTGGCCGGCGACGCCGCTGACGACGTGTCGGCCTTCGGTCAGTGTGCCGGTCTTGTCGAACAGCACGGCGGTGATCGTGCGCATGCGTTCCAGGGCGAGTCGGTCTTTGACGAGGATGCCGTTGCGGGCCGAGACGGCCGTGGAGATCGCGATCACGAGTGGGATGGCGAGGCCGAGGGCGTGTGGGCAGGCGATGACGAGGACCGTGACGGTGCTGGTGATGGCCTGGTCGGTGTCACCGGCGATCGACCATGCGATGAATGTGATCACTGCGGCGCCGGTGGCGATGTAGAACAACCATTTGGCGAACCGATCGGCCAGGACCTGGGCGCGGCTGTTCGATGCTTGGGCTTCGGCGACGAGACGTTGGATCCCGGCGAGGGCGGTGTTGTCGCCGACCGCGGAGATCCGGATCCGGATCGAGGAGTCGGTCGAGACGGTGCCGGCCACGACGCGATCTCCGACGACTTTGACCACTGCCTTCGACTCTCCGGTGATCATCGATTCGTCGAGCTCGGCTTCGCCATCCTCGATCGTCCCGTCCGCCGGAACGCGTCCGCCGGCACGAACGAGCACGAGTTGCCCTTCGCGGAGGTCGCCGAGCCCGACGGCCCGTGTCTCGCCGTCCTCGATCACTTCGGCTTCGTCGGGGAGCAGCGCTGCAAGGGCGGCGAGCGCACCTTGTGCTTGACCGATCGCCTTCATCTCCTGCCAGTGGCCGAGCAACATGATCGTGACCAGCGCGGCCAATTCCCACCAGAACTCGAGGTCGAACCAACCGAGGCTCGACGCCATCGACGATGCCCACGCGACCGTGATCGCCATCGCGATCAGCAGCATCATCCCGGGTGCCCGGTCGCGTACCTCGTCGACGGCGCCCTTGAGGAACGGCCAGCCGCCCCAGAGGAACACGAACGTGCCGAGCACCGGGCCGACCCAGGCGACGCCGGAGAGCTCGTAGCCGAACCAGTCCATGATCATCTCGCTCGTGGCGATGACCGGGAGCGAGATCAGCAGGGTCAGCCAGAAACGGCGGCGGAACGTCTCCGGGTCGTGTCCGGCGTGCTTGTCGTGCCCTGCGTGTCCGGCATGGCCTGCGTGCCCTGCGAGGCTGGCAGATGCGGTGTGCGCGTCGTGATCGTGGTCGCCGGAGTGGTGGTCGTGGTCCGAGTGGGCCGTGTGCGCCGTGTGCGCTTCCATTGGATGCTCGTGCATGGGATCCGTGCTCATGAAGCCACTATACCCCCAGGGGGTATGATGTCAACCTCGGTGGGACACGGTGCACCATCACTCGACGGTGACCTCGATCTTCATGCCAGCTCCGTAGTGGCCGGGCTGATGACAGCCGACTTCATAGGTGCCGGGTTGGGCAAAGGTGTACGAGAGCTCGCCGGCCGCGCCAGGCTGCACGGTGATCGCGGCCTCGCCCATCGAGTGGGTCGATGCGTCGCCCATGTGTGCCATTTCGGCGTCGTGCTCCATCTGGGCGTCGGCGTCGCCGATGAAGGCATCGTGTGGTACACGTCCGGTGTTGGCAAATCGGAAGTCGATGGTCTCGCCGGTCGTGACGGTGAGTCGTGTCTGGTCGAACTTGATGTCTTCCATGGTGACGTCGACGATCCTCGTCCCGGCAGGCGCAGCGGGCGCGTTGCTGGTCGCGTCAGAGCTGGACTGACGGGACTCGCCACATGCGGCGACGAGCGTGGTCAGTGCGACGATGCCGGCGATCAGCGGCAGGCGGCGAGGTGTGTGCGTCATCGGATTGCCCTCTTCTGGGGTCTCGGTCCGGGTACGCGTCTGCACCCGGCTGTACGAGCACTGTGGCGATCCGGTGTGCAGAACGTGTGGAGGCCCTGTGCAGGCCGTCTGGTTTCGCAAGTGACTCACGCCCGGGTCACAACAGCGCGTCGTAGAGTCGATTCGTGAGCGTGACCGTGCTGGTAGTCGAGGACGAGGTGAAGATTCGCGACCTTGTACGCCGCTATCTCGAACGCGAGGACCTCGCGGTGGTCACCACTGGTTCGGGTGCCGAGGCGATGTCGATCCTCGAACGCGGTGGGATCGATCTGCTCGTGCTCGACCTGAATCTGCCCGACGTGGCCGGCGAGACGATCGCGACGGAGTTCGCCGGTCGACTCCCGATCGTGATGCTCACCGCGAAGTCGGGCGAGGCTGATCGTATCCACGGTCTCGAGCTGGGCGCGGACGACTACCTGACCAAGCCGTTCTCCCCACGCGAGCTCGTGCTGCGCGTGCAGGCCGTGCTCCGCCGCAGCGCGGTGGCGTCTGTCGACACGTCCGTCAGCTCGTTCGGCGGCGGAGAGCTCGTCATCGATGAGGTGCGGCACGAGGCGACCGTCTCCGGAACCGTCGTCGAACTGACGCCGACGGAGTGGTCATTGCTGACGGTGCTGGCATCATCGCCGGGCCGGGTGTTCTCGCGCAGTGAGTTGGTCAACCGGATCCGTGGATACGAGTTCGACGGCTACGAACGAACGGTCGACTCGCACATCAAGAACCTGCGCCGCAAGATCGAGCCGGACCCCCATGATCCGACGGTGGTGGAAACGGTGCTCGGCGCTGGCTACCGGCTGGGCCTGCCGCGGGATCGGGTCTGACGATGGCGCGTCGTCCGCTGCTGGGCCCGCTCGGGGTCCGACTCGTCTTGGCGTTCTTGACGGTCGCCCTCGCGGCTGTCGCTGTGTTCGCCGCGTTGACGATGTTGTCGGCGCGCAACGAGGTCTCCGGACTCACCGACCGCCAACATGAAGACGACCTCGCAGCCACGGCCATCGCAGCCGGGGACGCCTACCAGCGTGCCGGCGGATGGGCGACGACGGACCTGGCCGGATCGGCTGCGGTCGCAGCGCGAAGCCAGGCGACACTGACCATCGTCGACGCCAACGGCGAAGTGGTCGCGGCACCGACCGACGCGCTGGCGTCGATGATGATGCAGATGCACGGCATGGCCGCCGTCGACACACCACGGGGCGACCCCGTGTCCGCTGCCATCGTCGTCGACGGCCGAACGGTCGGTGCCGTGATGCTCCGGTTCCCCACCCAGGCAATGGAAGCCGAACGCCACGTCCGCGACGCGCTCGCACGGACCGCGATCCTGGGTGTGCTCATCGCTTCGGCAGTCGCGCTCGTCGTCGCGCTCTACGTCTCCGTGCGAGTCACTCGACCGGTCACCGCGCTCACCACCGCCGCTGGCGAGCTTGCTGCTGGCCGGCGCGACACGCGGGTCGACACCGACGGCCCCGGCGAGTTGCGCACGCTGGCCGAGGCATTCAACGGGATGGCCGACAACCTCGACCGCGAGGACCGGCTTCGTCGCAACCTCGTTGCCGACGTCGCCCATGAGCTGCGCACTCCACTCTCGATCCTCCAAGGGTCGACCGAAGCACTGCTCGACGGCGTCGACCAGCCGACGCCGGAAGTGCTCAGCTCGCTCAACGATGAGGTGACCCGGCTGCGTCGCCTCGTCGGCGACCTGGAAACCCTCGCCGCAGCCGAAGCTGCCGGTCTTCGCCCCCGCACCGATCCGGTCGATCTCGCCGACATCGCGGCATCCGCGGCCGACCTGTTGCGCCCCCTGGCCGACGACCGACAAATCATCCTGACGGTCGACACCAAACCAGCAGCGGTCATCGGCGACGCCGACCGATTGCACCAGATCGCCGTCAACCTGATCGCCAACGCAGTGAAGTTCACCCCTGCTGGCGGTGCGATCACCATCAGCACCCGCTCGGGCGGAGCCACGGCAGCTCTGGAGGTGGTCGACAACGGCCCCGGGATCCCCGAGCAAGATCTGCCGCACGTGTTCGAACGGTTCTGGCGTGGAGCGAACGGCGACAAGGTCAGCGGCAGCGGCATCGGCCTCGCGGTCGTCGCGGAGCTGGTCGCCGCGCACCACGGCACGGTCGCCGCGGGCAACGTGCCCGGTGGGGGAGCGCGACTGACGGTGACGATGCCGGCGGCACCCGCCGAGTAGACAATGCGCCCGTGCGACGAAACCGCGGCGCGTGCACGTCGTCTCCATTCGCCCTCCACACCGGCAGCGCACCATGGTCCTCGTCAAGGAGGAAACCATGAAGCCACGAACTCGAACACTCGGTGTCATCGGCGCCACGGTGGTGACCGCAGGACTGGTGCTCGGACTCTCGTTCACCGGCAGCTCCGCCGCCACTGGCACCGACCAGACCACCCCGCCGACGGTCTCGATGCCGATGAGTCAGATGCCCGACATGGGCTCGATGATGACCGGCGACCACGGCGGGATGGCCGCCATGATGGGCTCGACCGACATGTCGGCGATGCACTCGATGATGCACCAGATGATGAAGGGCAGCATCGACGACGAGGCCCTCGCCCAGTGCGACCAGGCTCACGACGCAATGACCGGCTCGGCGGCGACCACACCCGAGAAGGGGCAGACGCAACATGAAGCGCACCACGGAGGGGCAGGGTCATGAACCACCGTCACCACCTGATCTGTGTCGTTGCCGCTGTCGGGCTCGGGGTGTGGTTCCTCGTCGCCGGTAACGGCGGCGCCGCCCTCGCCGGTGTGAGCCTCGCCCTGCTGATCTGCCCGCTGGTGATGGGCGTCGTGATGTGGCTGCTGATGCGCCAACCCCGATCAGCACCCGATCCGACCGAGCGTGACCCCCACGACGAGCACGTCTCGGCGGGACCGCGATGAACGCCCGACCTTGGGTGAAGATCATCGGTTTCGAGCTCGCGGTGCTCGCACTGATCGGGCTCGGCATCGTCGGGCTGATCCGCGGTGCCAGCGGGCCCGACACCGACCACGCGATGGCCGCCTCACCGGTGGTGACGGTCGACCTGTCGACCGTCACCCCGGCCATTGCCGCCGACAACCACAACGCCGCCCAACCCCGCAGCGAGCACGCGC
>JANMFL010000230.1:0-1725 GCA_031377945.1 Acidimicrobiaceae bacterium
TCCAGTGCAGGGTCGTCGTCGCCTGGACTCCATGCCGACCGGACCTGGCGCAGCGCGGCGATCGCGTTGGTGCGATGGTGGCGGATCTCTTCGTCGACTGCGGCCACCTTCTCGTCGAGGTCGTCGGCGCGCTGCTTCAACAGCCGAGTGGCCCGCTCGTACAGTTCGCCGCCGAACAACTGACGCAACAGCTGCTCGCGGCTCTCGTCGTTGGCGATCAGGAACTCGGTGAACTTCCCTTGCGGCAACAGCACCACCCGTTGGAAGTGCTTCGCTTCGAGCCCGATGAGGCCGACACACGCTTCGGTGACGCCATGGACCTGGGTGGCGATGGCGGTGGACGTGCCCGCGCCCAACTCGGACAGGATGCCCGTCGGCGCCTGCAGCGTGGTGCCCTCGCCGCGGTGCTTGGGCCGCTCCCACTTCGGGGTGCGACGAACTCTGTAGCGCACGCCGTCGACCTCGAAGTCGAGCTGTGCGAACGTCTCGACGTCGGCATCGGCATGGTGCGAACGCGCCTCGCCGTCGCCGGCCCGGCCACCCGGGAGCACGCCGTAGATCGCATAGACCATCGCGTCGAACACGGTGGTCTTACCCGTGCCCGTGGGACCGGCGACCACGAACAGGCCACGCCGGCCCAGGGCTTCGAAGTCGACCACGTGGCGACCCGGATACGAGCCGAACGCCTGGAACTCGAGCCGGAGCGGGCGCATCAGGCGATCCTCGCGTCGGCGTCGTCGAGCGCCGAGTGGAGCACCACCCGCTCTTCGTCGGTGGGCTCGACACCGAGGGACTGCGTCCAGAACTGGTCGGCGATCTGCGCGGGCGTGAGCACCTCGGCACCATCACCGTCGATGCGCTCGAGACCTTCGGGAAGGGGCGGCGCGAGCAGGATCTCGACCACGTAGGGATACACGGTGGTGAGGCGCTGCTTGGCGTCGAGCACCACCCCGGGATCGGTGATCACGGCACGCACGAACGCCGACCGCTGCTCGGCCGTGGGCTCGCAGCGCAAGAGTTCGTCGATGGTGCCCTTCACGGTGCGGACCGCCCGGCCCACGGGCACCGCGACCACGGTGGTCGTGCACGCACCATCGGCAGCCATGTCGACGATGGTGACGCTCTTGGTGTGCGTCTCGCTGAACGAGTACGGCAACGGCGTGCCGGAATAGCGCAGACCCGCCCGACCGGCGACGAACTGCGGCATGTGCAGGTGGCCGAGCGCCGAGTACGAGAAGGGATCGAACATCGCCGCATCGACCCGGCCCGCGGTGCCGACGGTGAGCGGCCGCTCGCTCTCGCTGGGTTCGCCACCCGTGACGAAGGCATGGGCGACGGCCAGCGAACGAGGTGACGTCAGTGCCGGCACCGCGGCGTCGACGGCAGCACGCAGGACCGACTGGTGCGTTCGCCGCAGGCGGCGCTCGAACGGATCGCTCGACACCTCGGCCCGCGAATCGGGCAGGTCGTCGGGTGCGGCCTGGGGGTCGAGGAAGGGCAGCAGCACGAGATCCAGCGGACCATCGGCGAAGGGCACGGTGATGACCTCTCCGAGGCGCGAATACCCGCCGCGGACGAACACCCGGCTGACGTCCATGAGTTCGTCGTAGGCGGCCACCCGATCGGCACCGTCGTGGTTGCCGGTGATGACCGCCACGACGTGCCCGGCAGCCTGCAGTCGGACCAGCGCCTCGCGGAACATGACCACCGCATCGGTGGTGGCGA
>JANMFL010000238.1:0-10110 GCA_031377945.1 Acidimicrobiaceae bacterium
CAGCCTCGACGTGTCGACGGCCGAACTCGGCCAGGTCCCAGGGTGCTGAGCCCGCTCGTCACCTGCCCCATCACTCGTTCTTCGGGCACCGGCGGCTACGATCCCACATCAACCAGCAGGTAGGGCAGTGCAGACACACCGTTTTCCACAACTTTCTCATCGGAGGTGCCGCTGATGGCCGCCGCTCCCCAGAACTATCTCGCCGTCATCAAGGTGATCGGTGTGGGTGGTGGCGGTGTCAACGCCGTCAACCGCATGATCGATGCCGGGTTGAAGGGCGTCGAGTTCGTCGCCGTCAACACCGACGCGCAGGCGCTGCTCATGAGCGACGCCGATGTCAAGCTCGACATCGGGCGCGACCTCACGCGCGGCCTCGGCGCAGGCAGCGACCCCGATGTGGGCCGCAATGCCGCCGAGAGTCACCGCGACGAGATCGAAGAGATGATCAAGGGCGCCGACATGGTGTTCATCACCGCCGGCGAGGGTGGTGGCACCGGAACCGGTGCGGCCCCTGTCATCGCTGAAGTGGCGCGCACCCTCGGTGCGCTCACCATCGGCGTGGTCACCCGGCCGTTCAGCTTCGAGGGCCGACGTCGCGCGGTCCAGGCCGACACCGGCGTGCAGCGTCTCAAGGAGAAGGTCGACACGCTCATCGTCATCCCGAACGACCGTTTGCTGACGGTCGCCAACGAGAAGACCAGCGTGCTGAACGCCTTCAAGATGGCCGACGAGGTGCTCCTCCAAGGGGTGTCGGGCATCACCAATCTCATCACCACGCCGGGCCTCATCAACACCGACTTCGCCGACGTCAAGATGATCCTGTCCAGCGCCGGTTCGGCGTTGATGGGCATCGGTCAGGCCAGCGGCGAGAATCGGGCGGTCACCGCGGCCAAGGCGGCCATCAGCAGCCCGCTGCTCGAGGCGGCCATCGATGGCGCTCGCGGCATCCTCCTGAACATCACCGGTCCGTCCAGCATGGGTCTGTTCGAGATGAACGCCGCCGCCGAGATCATCCACGGCGTGGCTCACCAGGACGCGAACATCATCTTCGGCACGGTCATCGACGACGAGATGGGTGACGAGGTGAAGGTCACCGTCATCGCTGCTGGCTTCGACCGCTGGGACAGTGGCGCAGGCCAGGGCAACGTCACCCGTCCGATCGTGAAGGCCGTGCCCGACGCCAAGCCGACGTCGTCGCTGAAGGACCTCTTCGCCGATGAGCAGGACGACCCGCTCGACGACGGCGACGACGACTTCGACGTGCCCTCGTTCCTGAAGTGACGCCTCGGGACGGCTGAACTGCGTCTGCTCTGCGGCGATGTCGTCGCGCACGTGCGGACCAGCACGACCGTCGACGGCGACTTCCATCTCGACACCGTGCCACCGCTCGTGCTGGCCCATCGCCGGCAGGCGTTCATGGCGGGCACCTGGACCCAACTCGACGAAGTGCACGGCAGCGACGTCGTCGTGGTCGACGCGCCCGGCGAGCACGACGGTGCCATCGGCGACGCGGCGGTGACTCGTCGTCTCGGCACCGTGCTGTCCGTCTGGGTGGGGGACTGCGCGCCGGTCGTCCTCGTCGGCGATGGCGACGACGGACAGGGTGTCGTCGGAGTGGCCCATGCCGGTTGGAAGGGGGCGCTCGACGGCGTGCTTCAACGCGCGGTCGAGGCGATGCACGCGGCGCGAATCGACGCAGTGCTCGGACCGTGCATCCACGGGTGTTGCAACGAGTTCGGCCCCGACCTCCTCGAGCAGTTCGTGCGCCGCTTCGGGCCCCAGGTGGCGTCCACCACCACCTGGGGCACACCGTCGCTGCACCTTCCAGCAGTCGTCGCCGCGGCGCTCGACGAGGTCGGCGTCGCCGTGCGCGACGAGTCCGTCTGCACGCGGTGCTCGACGTCGTGGTTCTCGCATCGGCGCGGGGATGTCGGCCGCCACGTCATGTGCGTGCGCATGATGGTGGTGCAATGAACGACGGCACGAGCGACGACTACGACGCACTGGTGGCGGAACGCCTGGCTCAGGTGCACGAACGCATCGCGCGTGCAGGTGGAACGGATGTCCGCGTGTTGCCGGTCACGAAGACGTTCGGCATCGAGGCGTGCTGGGCGGCGCACCGCGCCGGGTGCACCGCTGTCGGCGAGAACTACGCGCAAGAGGTCATCGCCAAGTTCGGCGCGCAGGCGTTGCCGTTCGGCGTGCACTTCATCGGCCAACTGCAGACGAACAAGGTGCGCATGCTGGTGTCCGTCGTCTCGACCTTCGAGACCGTCGATCGGCCGTCGCTCGTCGCCGAGGTCGCCAAGCGAGTTCCTGGCGCCGCCGTGCTGTTACAGGTGTCCACGGCGGGGGAGGAGCACAAGGGCGGCTGCCCCGTCGGCGCCGTGCCCGCACTGTTCGACATTGCGCTGGCCGCAGGACTCGACGTGCGCGGCCTGATGACGGTTGGCCCGACCGAGGGCGGTCCCGAGGCGGCGCGTGCAGGATTTCGCGCCGTCAGGTCGCTGCTCGACCGGCTCGGCCTGGCGACACTGTCGATGGGAATGACCGATGATCTGGAGGTTGCCGTCCAAGAGGGCAGCACTCAGGTCCGGGTGGGCAGCGCGCTGTTCGGCGCACGTCCCCCTGTGAGCACGCTGGTGCGATAGCCTCGCGCCGCAGGAGGGCAGCGAATGTCGATGTGGAAAAAGGCGATGGACTACCTGGGTCTCGGACCCGACGATGCCTACGACGACTACGAGCCCGCGCCCGAACCCGAGCGCACGCAGCGTGCGTCGCGCGCACCACGCGAAGAGGCGCATCGCTCGCCTCGCGGCTACGCCAACGAGTACGAGACCGAAGCGGTCCGTCCCGTGCCGACGCGGCCGAGTTTCCCCCAGCGCGAACCCGATGCAGGTGGTCGTCGCCCAATGCCGCCGTCCGACGACAGCAACGTGCAACCGCGCCCGATCAACCCGCGGCCGACCCCTGCCGCTCGTCCAGCGAACGGGGCCACTGCCGCCGACCCGCACACGGTGCGGCCGCGTCGCTTCGACAGCGCCCAGGAGTTGGCCGACAAGTTCAAAGAGGGCCAGCCGGTCATCATGAACCTCGAGGCCGCCGACCGTGAAGTGTCTCGGCGACTCATCGACTTCGCGAGTGGCCTCTGCTACGGCCTCGAAGGCACCATGGAGAAGGTCGCCACGGGCGTCTATCTCCTGAAGCCGCCGAACCGGCCGTCGGGCTACGACAACACCGGATACGGGAACTGATCACCATGGAGATGAGCCCACACGCGGTTCGCAGCACCGGCTTCAAGATCGTCAAGCGGGGCTACGATCCCGACGAGGTCGACGCCTTCAAGGAGCAGGTCGCCGGCGCGGTCGAGTTCGCCCAGAACCAGGCCACCGCGATGGAGGCCCGCGCCCGCGCCGCCGTGGCCAAGCTGCAAGAGGTGTCGCAGCAGGTGGCGGCGGGTGCGCCCGCAGCACCGGCACCGGCGAGCAGCGGCGACACCGAGGTCATCAGCCGCACGCTGTTGCTCGCCCAACGCACCGCCGACCAGACGGTGGCCGAGGCGCGCATCGAGGCCGACGGGTTGCTGGCCAAGGCGCGCGACGAAGCCGGACGTGTGCTCGACACGGCGCGCACCATGGCCGCCAAGACGGTCGACGATGCTCGTTTCGAGGCGCGTCGCGCCGTCGAGGACGAGAAGGTCACCGCCGAGAACGAGGTGCAGTCGCTCCTTGCTCGCCGCGACTTCCTGCTCTCCGACGTCGACCACCTCGAGTTGTACATCCAGGCGCAGCGCGAGCGTCTGCGCGACGCTGCGGTGCAGTTGCACGAGATGGTCGAGCGAGTGCCGGGCGGCCTCGGCGACATGCGCCGACCGTTGCTGTCGGCGTCGGGCGAGACGCTGCCGCCAGGTTTGCAGCCCGTGGCCAACCCGCGCATCGACGATCCCACGCAGGCGCTCGACGCACCCGCACCCGCACCCGAACCGTTCGTCGAGGCCGCTCCGCCGGCGATTGCTCCCGACGCCAGTGGTGAGGCATCGTCCGACGTGGCACCCGACATGGGCGACGTCGATCCGCACGAGCAGGTGTGGAAGATGCTCGACGAAGAGGTCGCTCAGGGTCGCACGGCCCAGGGCCCGATCGAGGAGATCACCGGCGAGATGCCCCGTCCACAGATCCCGCCGCTGCCCGACCCGTTCCACATCGACGACGAAGAACTCCAGTGATACGCGCGGGCACGGCCCGCGAGCCCTTCCCGCGAGCCCTTCCCGCTAGCATGGCGTCACACGGCGACGACGAGGCCATCACCTCCGAGCCTCCGGAAGAACGGTCGTGCTCGAACCCCCGGGTTCGAGGCGGCTCAGTAGAACCGGACGGGTCCAGCCCGACATCGCTGGCGAAGTCGAGTGGCATCGATCCGAGGGTCGGATGCAATCAGGGTGGTACCGCGGGCTCCGGCTCGTCCCTGGGAACAACGATTCCAGGAGCACTCCGAGGAGCACGTCATGGCCTATCCGAACGTCCAATCCCAGCCCTCGTTTCCCGCCCTCGAACGCGAGATCCTTGCTCGCTGGGACAGCGACGGCACGTTCCAGGCGTCGATCGATCAACGCGACGGCGCCGACGAGTACGTCTTCTACGACGGGCCTCCGTTCGCGAACGGTCTGCCGCACTACGGCCACCTGCTCACCGGCTTCGTGAAGGATGCCGTGCCGCGTTACCGCACGATGCGCGGCCAGCAGGTGCATCGTCGCTTCGGTTGGGACTGCCACGGCCTGCCGGCCGAGGTGGTGGCCGAGAAGGAACTGGGCATCAGTGGTCATCCCGAGATCACCCGGTTCGGCATCGACAAGTTCAACGATGCGTGCCGCACGAGCGTGCTGCGGTTCACCGACGACTGGCATCGCTACGTCACCCGTCAGGCGCGTTGGGTGGACTTCGAGAACGACTACAAGACGCTCGACACGTCGTACATGGAGAGCGTCATGTGGGCGTTCAAGACGCTGTTCGACAAGGGCTTGGTGTACGAGGGCTTCCGCGTGCTGGCCTACTGCTGGCGCTGTGAGACCCCGCTCAGCAACACCGAGACCCGCATGGACGACGTCTACCGCGATCGTCAGGACCCTGCGCTGACGGTGATGTTCGAGCTCGAGACCGGCGAGCACATGTTGGCCTGGACCACCACGCCGTGGACGCTGCCGGCCAACCTGGCCCTCGCCGTCGGGCCCGAGATCGAGTACGCCGTGATGGAGCAGCTCGGCCGCCGCTTCATCCTCGCCGAGTCGCGCCTCGGCGCCTACGAGAAGGAGCTCGAGGGTGCCGAACGCGTCGGCACGCTCACGGGTGCCGATCTCGTCGGTCGCAAGTACAAGCCGCTGTTCCCGTATTTCAACGACACGCCCAACGCGTTCCACGTGCTGGCCGCCGACTACGTCAGCACCGACGACGGCACCGGAGTCGTGCACATGGCCCCCGGGTTCGGCGAGGAGGACCAGAACGCGTGCAACGCCGTCGGCATCCCCACGATCTGCCCGATGGACGAGCACGGGCGCTACACGGCCGAGATCGCCCCGTGGAAGGGCGTGCACGTCTTCGACGCCAACCCCGAGGTCATCAAGGACCTGAAGGGTCGCGGCATCGTCGTGCGCCACGACTCGTACAACCACTCGTACCCCCACTGCTGGCGCTGCAGCGAGCCCCTCGTCTACCGCGCCATCAGTTCGTGGTTCGTGGAGGTCACCCGGTTCAAGGACCGCATGGTCGAGCTCAACCAGCAGATCCGCTGGGTGCCCGAGCACATCAAGGAAGGCAGCTTCGGCAAGTGGTTGGCCAACGCCCGCGACTGGAGCATCAGTCGAAACCGCTTCTGGGGCTCGCCCATCCCGGTGTGGAAGAGCGACGATCCCGAGTACCCGCGGCTCGACGTGTACGGCAGCATCGAGCAACTCGAGCGCGACTTCGGCGTCTCGGTGACCGATCTCCACCGTCCGTACGTGGACGACCTCGTGCGACCCAACCCCGACGACCCCACCGGGAAGTCGATGATGCGGCGCGTCCCCGAAGTGCTCGACTGCTGGTTCGAGAGCGGCTCCATGCCGTTTGCCCAGGTGCACTATCCGTTCGAGAACCGCGAGTGGTTCGAGGGGCACTACCCGGGCGACTTCATCGTCGAGTACATCGGTCAGACGCGCGGATGGTTCTACACGCTGCATGTGCTCGCCACCGCGCTGTTCGACCGCCCCAGCTTCAACACCTGCGTGAGCCATGGCATCGTGCTCGGCGACGACGGCCAGAAGATGTCGAAGACGTTGAAGAACTACCCCGACCCGATGATGGTGTTCGACACGTACGGCAGCGACGCGATGCGCTGGTACCTGCTCAGCTCGCCGATCCTTCGTGGCACTGATCTGGTGGTCACCGAGGACGGCATCCGCGACACCGTCCGCCAGGTCGTGCTGCCCATCTGGAACACGTACTACTTCCTGTCGTTGTACGCCAACGCGGCCGGCACCACCGGCACGTTCCGCACCGACAGCACCGATGTGCTCGATCGGTACATCCTCGCCAAGATGCACGATCTGGTCGCGGATCTCACCACGACGCTCGACGAGTACGACCTGTTTGCTGCGTGCGGGTCGGTCCGGGCGTTCCTCGATGCACTCACCAACTGGTACGTGCGCCGCAGTCGAGATCGGTTCTGGGCCGGCGATCAGGCGGCGATCGACACGCTGCACACCGTGCTGGTCGTGCTCACCCGGGTGCTGGCCCCGCTGCTCCCGCTGATCACCGAGGAGGTCCACACCGGCCTCACGGGCGAGCGCAGTGTGCACCTCGCCGATTGGCCGTCGGCCGACAGCATCCCCGCCGACCGCGACCTGGTGGAGACCATGGACCTGGCTCGCGACGTGTGCAACGCCACGCTGCGCGTGCGCAAGGCCCACCAACGCCGCGTGCGTCAGCCGCTCGCGTCGCTGTCCGTCGCGGTGGCCGGAGCGGACCGCCTGGCCCCGTTCACCGACCTGCTCGCCGACGAGGTGAACGTGAAGTCGATCGTGCTCACCGACGACGTCGCCGCCGTGGCCACGTTCGACCTCCAGGTGGTCCCTGCTGCTGTCGGCCCCCGTCTCGGTGGTCAGACCCAGCAGGTGATCAGGGCGGTGAAATCGGGCGATTGGCAGCGCACCGACGACGGTGTGGTCGCCGGTGGCATCCCCCTGTTCGAGGGCGAGTACAGCCTGAAGCTCGTCGTCCAGGGCGACGGTGCGTCGGCGCCGCTGTCGTCGGTCAACGGTGTGGTGGTGCTCGACACCGAGATCACGCCCGAGCTCGAGGCCGAGGGCGTCACCCGCGACCTCGTCAGACTGGTGCAGCAGGCACGCCGCGACGCCGGCCTGAAGGTCAGCGATCGCATCGACCTCACGCTCGGCGTGCCCGAGAGCGTGCGCCGTCAGGTCAGCGCATTCCAGCACCTGCTCACCGAGGCAACCCTTGCCACCAGTCTGGCGTGGGGGAGCGGCGAGCCGAGTGCGGAGCTCGACGGCGAGCCGGTGCACATCTCGGTGAGCGTTGTCGGCTGATCCCGTCCGGCCGCATCCCGAGGGTGCGACCGTGGCGGTACGCGCCGTCCCTGGAGCCAGCCGGGCCATGGTGGTGGGCGTGCACGGTGACGAACTCCGCATCCGCGTCTGCAGCCCGCCGGTCGACGGTCGGGCCAACGACGAGCTGTGTGTGGTTCTGGCCGCCGCCCTCGGCCTGCGCGCTCGCGAGGTGACCGTCGTGGCCGGCCACACCGCTCGATCGAAGCAGCTCCTGGTGTCGCTGACCGCCGACGAGGTCCGGCGGCGGCTCGGGCCGGTGATCAGCGGTTCCGGGGCGCCCGAGCGGTAGCATCCCCGGGTCACATCGCACCACGGAGGATGAGCTGTATGGCGACGGCCAAGAAGGCACCCGCGAAGAAGGCTGCGCCCGCCAAGAAGGCCGCTGCTGCACCTGTGAAGAAGACCGCTGCGCCGGCCAAGAAAGCCGCTGCTGCACCAGTGAAGAAGGCCGCTGCGCCGGCCAAGAAAGCCGCCCCGGCGAAGAAGGCTGCTGCTGCACCTGTGAAGAAGGCCGCTGCGCCGGCCAAGAAAGCCGCCCCGGCGAAGAAGGCTGCTGCTGCACCTGTGAAGAAGTCGGCCGTTCCGGCCAAGAAGGCCGCTCCGGCCCCGACCAAGAAAGCGGCACCCCCCGTGAAGAAGGCCGCTCCTGTTCCGACGAAGAAGGCCGTGGCCAAACCGGCCGCCAAGCCCGTGGCCAAGCCCGTGGCGACACCTGCCGCCAAGCCGGTGGCCAAGGCCGCGCCCGCACCGAAACCTGCACCCAAGCCTGCACCGGTCGCCGCTGCGCCGGTGCCGACGCGCCCCGCTCTGGTGCTGAAGAAGGCGCCCGCCAAGAAGGCCGCCCCGGTGAAGGTCGGACCCGAGAAGCCGGTCGTCAAGGGCGTCACCAAGGACGGCATCGCCTACACCAAGGATTTCGATGCCAAGTTCCTCACGGCACAGAAGGCCCTGCTGCTCAGCGAGCGTGCGGATCTCACCGGCCAGGCAGATCGGTTGGAGGACGAAGCCCACCAGATCATCGAGGAGCAGGAGATGGGTGACGTGCAGTTCGACGACGAGGGCGGCGAGGGCGACACCATGGTCGTCGAGCGCGAGCGCGACCTCGCACTCAGCGCGCAGGCTCGCCAGACGGTCGCCGACATCAACGCGGCGTTGACTCGCTTCGCCGACGGTTCGTACGGCTACTCGATCGAGTCCGGTCGACCCATCCCGCGCGAGCGGCTCGAGGCCATTCCGTGGGCCACCGTGCTCGTCGAGGAGAAGGTCGGCGGGATCGGCCGCCGATGACCGACGACGCCGCCGGCGACGTTGCGCCGGTCGTGCGACGCAGCCTGCTGCCGCTCACGTTCGCGGTGGCTGCCCTCGTGGTGCTCGTCGACCAACTCACCAAGCACTGGGCCTTGAACGCGCTGGAGGGCCAGCCGCCGCGTCATGTGTTCTGGACGCTGCAGTGGAACCTGTCGTTCAACAGCGGCATGGCATTCTCCCGCGGCCAGGGCTGGGGGCCGATCATCGGTCTCTTCGCGTTGGTGATCGTCGTCGTCATCGTGTTGTCGGTCCGCACGAACTCGAGCCGGATCGTCGCAGTCGCAGCCGGCCTGGTGCTCGGCGGTGCACTCGGCAACCTGGCCGACCGAGTGTTCCGTGGTGACGGGTGGATGCACGGGTCGGTCATCGACTTCATCGACTTCCAGTGGTTCCCCATTTTCAACATCGCCGACATCGCCGTCAACGCCGGCGGTGCACTCTTCATCCTGTGGTCGCTGTTCGCCGGCCGGAAAGCCCCGGTGTCGTCATGATCGAGGAGCAGATCCCCGCCGCCCTGTCGGGCGAGCGTCTCGACCGTGTGGTGTCGCTCATCGCCGAGTGCAGTCGCAGCGATGCACAGGTGCTGCTGGCCGCCGGGGGCGTGTGGGTCGACGGTGAGCCGCACCTCATCGGCAAGATGCGTCTGAAGGAGGGGCAGACCGTACGGGTCGACCCATCGTTGCTGCCGGAACCCGTACTGCCCCAGCCCGACTCCACGGTGGTGTTCACGGTCGTCCACGAGGACGAGCACCTCATCGTCATCGACAAGCCGGCAGGTCTCGTGGTGCACCCCGGTGCGGGCAACCCCGACGGCACACTGGTCAATGGCCTGCTCGCTCGGTATCCCGAGATTCGCGACGTCGGTGAGTCGCACCGACCAGGCATCGTGCATCGCCTCGATCTGGGGACGTCGGGCCTGATGGCCGTGGCACGTACACAGCGCGCCTATCACGAGTTGGTCGACATGCTGTCCAGCCGCGATGTCGGCCGCGTGTACCGGGCCTTGGTGTGGGGGCACCCGTCGAACCCGCACGGTGTCATCGATGCGCCCATCGGCCGCGATCACCGCGACCCGCAGCGCATGGCGGTCGTCGTCGACGGCAAACCCGCACGCACGCGATATCGGGTGCTGCGCGAGTGGCGCTCGCCAGTCGAGGCCACGTCGCTCGAGTGCCGCCTCGAGAGCGGCCGCACGCATCAGATTC
>JANMFL010000239.1:0-2042 GCA_031377945.1 Acidimicrobiaceae bacterium
CTCGCTCGCGCAGTACGCGATGGCGGGGTTCGGGGCTTACGTCGCCGGTCGGCTCGTGGCGGTCTACGACATCCCGTTCCTCGTGGGTCTCGTCGCCGGAGTCGCCGCCGCCGTGCCGATGGGGCTGATCTTCGCCCTCCCGGCCGTGCGAACGCGAGGCATCAACCTCGCCATCGCCACGCTCGGCCTCGGCACGGCGATGGAGCTGATGCTGTTCCGCAACCGCAACTACACGGGCGGCGTGGCGGGCACCCAGGTGGGCGATCCGTCGCTGTTCGGGTACGACATCAGCTCGATCCGCCATCCCGAGCGATACGCGATCTTCGTCCTGGCGATGGCGCTGGTGGCCGTGTGGATGGTCGCAAACGTTCGGCGCGGCCGCAGTGGTCGCCGCCTCATCGCCGTGCGTACGAACGAACGAGCCGCAGCGGCGCTCGGGATCGACGTGGTGCGGGCCAAGCTGTTCGCGTTCTCGTTCGCATCGGCGATCGCCGCACTCGGCGGCATCCTGCTGGCGTTCCGCTTGAGCTCGATCAGCTACCAGTCGTACACCAGCTTCACGTCTATCGTCTATGCCGGTCTGTCGCTCGTCGGCGGGGTGGGCCACCTGCTCGGGGCCTTCGTCGGCTCCACGATGGTGACCGCTGGGTTCAACCAGGAGGTCATGGAGGCGACCTGGAGCGGTGTCGGCCAGTACATCGAGCTGATCAGCGGCATCGCCATCCTCCTCACCGTGCTCGCCAATCCCGACGGCGTGGCCGCCGAGTGGGTGAAGACCTTCCGGTACACGAAGCGCACGAAGAAGTTCGGCGAGTCGTACTTCATCAAGCTCGAGGACGTGTCGGTGTCGAGCGCGCAGGAGCATTCCGAGCGGGTTCCACCACGCACGCTCACTGTCTCCGACCTGTCCGTCCGCTACGGCGCCGTCACCGCGGTCGACAGCGTCAGTTTCTCGCTGGTGCCCGGCAAGGTCACCGGTCTGATCGGCCCGAACGGAGCGGGCAAGACGTCGCTGATCGATGCCCTGACCGGTTTCACCAAGGCCTCGGGACAGGTTCTCGTCGACGACCTCGACGTCTCGGGTGCCGGGGCGGCAGCCAGGGTGCGTGCTGGCGTGGCTCGCTCGTTCCAGTCGCTCGAGCTGTTCGAGGACACGACCGTGTTCGAGAACCTCAGCGTTGCCGCCGACCCGCAGGACGTCGGCTCGTACTTCCGTGATCTCGTGTGGCCGAAGATCCCCAAGTTCCAGCCCGAGGTCGTCCGAGCGATCAAGGCGTTCGAGCTCGACGATGACCTGCACCGCGAGGTGAGCGACCTCTCGTTCGGCAAGCGCCGCCTGCTGGCGATCGCACGGGCCGTGGCGATGCACCCGAGCGTGCTCCTGCTCGACGAGCCGGCGGCCGGCCTCAGTTCGGTCGAGAGCGTCGAGCTCGGTCGGGTCGTGCGCCAGTTGGCCGACGAGTGGGGCATGGCGATCCTCGTCGTCGAGCACGACATGAACTTCGTGATGGGCGTCTGCGACAACGTCGTCGTCCTCGACTTCGGCAAGATGATCGCCAACGGCACGCCCGACCAGGTCCGCAACGATCCGGGCGTCATCGCGGCGTACCTCGGGCAGGAGTCGGACGAAGCTCCCGCCATCGGGTCGTCCGAACATCGGACGCCGGAACACGCCGTGGGAGGCGAATGATGACCGACATCGCCGACACCACCGGGACGAGTGATCGGCTGGCCGGTACGAGCCCGTACGCCGTCAGTCCTACCCCGAACCTGTTGGAGACTCGTGCCTTGAAGGCGGGCTATCTCGGCCGCGAGGTGGTGTCGGGCGTGAACCTCACCGTGAGGGCCGGCGAGGTCGTGTGCCTGCTCGGTCCGAACGGCGCCGGCAAGTCCACCACGCTGATGACCATCGCAGGCGCGCTTGCGTCGGTCGACGGCATCGTGATGTTCGACAACGTGCCGACCTTCACGCCGATGTACCAGCGCGTGCGTGAGGGCCTCGGCCTGGTCACCGAGGAGCGCCTGATCTTCACCAAGATGTC
>JANMFL010000272.1:0-17630 GCA_031377945.1 Acidimicrobiaceae bacterium
CGCCGCGGCGACGGGCGACCTGGTGCTGTACACCGACGCGGACCTGCCCTTCGACATGGTCGAGGTGGGGCACGCCGTCCGTCTGCTGCGGTACTACGAGGCCGACATCGTCAGCGCATACCGGCACGACCGCACCGGCGAGGGCAGCTCGCGAGCGGTCTACACGTTCTTCTACAACCTGCTCATCCGCTCGTTGTTCGGAGTGCGCATGCGCGACATCAACTTCGCTTTCAAGCTGTGTCGCACACACGTGCTCGACCACATCGAGCTGAAGAGCGAGGGCTCGTTCATCGATGCCGAGCTGATCATCAGCGCCAAGAAGCTCGGGTTCGAGGTCATCCAGTTCGGCGTCGACTACTTCCCCCGCACCCGCGGCGAGAGCACGTTGGCATCGTTCGGTGTCATCAAGAAGATCCTCGATGAGATGTTCGCGCTCCGCAAGGAACTGAAGGGCATCACGCCGATCGCCGGCCCGAAGGCCGGCATCTGATCAGTCGTCGTTGACGATGGTGCCGGTGCCGGTACCGCGAGCGATGGTGACGCCCGTCGGTGCACTGAGGCGCACCGTGTAGGTCTCGTTCGCCTCACGCACGCGGTCGCCTGCGATCGGCACCCGCACCGTGGCCGTGCGCTGACCGGCGGCGAATCGCACCGTGGTGTTCACGGCGGAGTAGTCGCTGGCGGCACGAGCCGTGCCGTTCACCGTGCGGGCCACGACGCTGACGGCCGCACTGGGTGCACGGGACAGCGTGACGGTGAACGTGGCGAACGTGAATCCGGCGTTCCCTTCGGTGTGCGACACGTTGTTGATGCTCGCCGTCGGCGGGGTGTCGTCGTCGATGATGGTGCCGGTCGCCGACACCTGACCGACGACGGCGTTGGTGACGCCGACGATCGAGAACACGGCGGTCTCGTTGGCCTCGATCACCGTGTCGCCGATGGCCCGCACCGGCACGACGACGCTGGTGGTACCCGCCGGGATGGTGACGGTGCCGGTGGCGGCCGTACGGTTGAGGGCGACGAAGTCGACGCTCGGGGTGGCGGTGCCACCCGCGGCGCGCCAGCTGACGCTGACGGGGTGCACGCTGGGCCGGTCGAGCTGCAACGTGAAGTTCAGCGGGTTGCGGGCGTTGATGTTGCCCTCGGGAACCTGCTGGTTGGCTCCTGCAGTGAGTACCGGCACATCGTTGTCGATGATGGTGCCCGTCGCGGTGGTGACGACCGGCGCAATGCCACCGGTCACCGCGCCGAGTTCGAGCGTGAAGGTCTCGTCGGGCTCGACCGTGTTGTCATCGACCAGCGGCACGATCACGGTGGCCGTCTGCTGGCCGACGCCGAAGATCGCAACGCCGATGTCGCCGAGGTAGTCGTCGAACGGCAGCGCGGTACCGGGCACGAGCGTCCAGTCGACGGCGACGGGGTTGACCGGCGCCTGATCGAGGGTCAGGTCGAACGTGATCGTGCTGGCCGGGCCTTCGGACGCGATGGGGTCGGCGCCGAGGGCGACGGTGGGGAGGTCGTCGTCGAGGATGGTGCCCGAGATCACGATCGGGTCGGTGAGGGCCATGGTCGAGCCGGTGACGTTCAGGTCGATCGTCTCGTCGACTTCGACCAGGTCGTCGCCGATCACGTCGATGAGGACGTCGACGCTCTGGTTGCCGGCGAGCACGGTGGCCGTACCGGTGGCGGCGACGAAGTCGAGCGCGTCGGTGGCAGTGTTGCCGACGGCTGCCCAGTCGACGGTGGTGTCCTGGGTGGCCACCCGGTCGAGGCGGATGGTCGCGGTCAACTGTGTCGTGGTGCCGCCGGCCCCTTCGAGCACCGAGCCGGCCGCGAACATCGCCGCGGCGGGGTAGGCGAACTGCCGGGTCTCGGGCAGCGACGTGATCGTCGTGAACTGCGGGGCGAGAGGTGCCGGGTCCACGCCGACGGCGGTGAAGGTGTGGATGCTGTCGACGAGCTCGGTGAGCACCACCGGGATGCTGGCGAAGCCGACGGCGTCGGTGAGGGCGACGCCGATGGGCAGGCCGTCCATGAAGAAGGCGATGTTGCTCCCCGCGATCGGGGCGCCGTTGCCGTCGAGGAACGTGCCCGTCACGGTGATGTTCGTGGTGTCGACGACTGCGGGCACCGCCAGGACGATGGTGGCCGAAGCGGGCACCACGATGTTCGAGGTGACGGCAGCCGTCGGCAGGCTGGGGACTGCCTCGGTGTTGCCAGCGAAGTCGTTGTAGCCGTAGATGGCCCGGATCTGTGCGCCGGCGTCGGTGGGCAGGACGGTGTAGGTCGGGTTGACGGCGAGCGTCACCCACACCGGCTCGTTCTGGTTGAACGGGTCGATGGTGATGCCGTCCCAGCTCTGCCACAGAACGGTGGCTGTGAGCGGGTCGAACCCGTTCGCATCGACGACGTCGGCGACGATGCCGAGCGTGTCGCCCACGACGGGGAACAGGTTGTCGATGGTGACCGTGCCGACCGGTGAACCGTTGGCGTCGGGAGCCTGCGGGCTGAGGTCGATGAGGGCGTCCGGGAACTGGGCGAACTCGACGTCGAGCAGGATGTCGGTGCCTTCGCCGACGGTGGTGTTCGCGTTGACCCCGCCACCTCCACCGCCGCCACCACCGGCGCAACCCGTGCCGCCGGCGACGACACCGCCGCCGACCGCGGAGGGGATGTGGGTGACGACCGTCAGGCCATCGGGCATCGTGCCCACGACGTACTGGTCGACCGGGCAGCGGAACACGGCGGTGTCGATGCCGACGTTGTCGTAGCTGATCTCACGCTTGATGTCGCACGTGCCCGGATCGATCGTGCCGCCGAGCAGTTGCTGCTGCACGTCGTTGAGCGAGTTGATGGTGAGCAGGGCGCCCGTCGAGGTGGTGCACTCGAGGTGCACGCCGAGGCTGGCGTCGCCTTCGATGAAGTCGTTGCCGCCGCCACCTTCGAGCAGGTCCGAGCCGCCGGCGCCGAACACCATGTCGTCACCGGTGAACATGTTCAGGGTGCCCTGGGGTGCGAGCATCGTGGCCCGCAGCAGCAGGTCCTGCAGCCCGGTGATCTCGTCGAGGTCGGACTGGAGCAGTTCTTGGTTGGCCGCCTTCAGACGGTCGTCGCCGCGCAGGGTGTCGTCGAGGGGGCTGCCACTGACACCCTCGACCAGGCTGAACCGGTCGCGGGGGTTGGCCGCACCGCCGCCGACGAGCGGCGGCAGGCTGAGGTTGGCGAACGCCTTGGCGGACGAGCGGGCGTAGCTGGCGAAGTCGAAGCCCAGGCCGCCGACGGAGTTGTCGACGCCCTCGCCGAGCATCATGATGTCCATGCCGCCGTCGGCGTGGTAGCGGTCGTCGCCGCCCCCGCCGATGAGGACGTCGTCGTCGCCGTCGGTCGGCGGGAACTCGGAGAGGTCGTCGCCGGCGAGGAAGTCGCCGCCGAGGCCGCCCTCTGCCCAGTCCTGCCCGAGACCTGCGGTGACCGCGTCGGCCCCGGAGCTGCCGTAGAACAGGTCGTCGCCGGCCCCGCCCGTGGCTTCCTTGTCGTCCACGCCGCCGATGATGGCGTCGTCGCCGTTCTCGCCGAACAGGATGTCGAGGCCGTTGCCAGGGTTGATGACGTCGTTGCCGTTGCCACCGGAGATGGTGTCGGCGCCGCTGATGTCGGTGAGGATGTCGTTGCCGTCGTTGCCCTCGATCATGTCGGCGCCGATGCCGCCCTCGAGGCGGTCGTTGCCGTCGTTGCCCCACAGCGAGTCGTCGCCCTCCGCCGAGCGGACCTTGTCGTCGCCGTTGGTGCCCAGCCAGGTGCTGTGATTCTCGGTGGTGCCCTTGCCGGTGAGGCGGATGGTGCCGTCGGACGAACGGGTGAGCTTCGACACGCCGTCGAGGTTGGGCTCGAAGTAGGCGGTGTTGGGGTCGTTGACGATGCCGGTCGGGTTCGTCTGGGCGTTCAGGTCGAACGTGTAGTCGGTGCGGGTGAAGGCCATCACGGGGATGTTCACGGCGTCGGTGTTGCGACGGATCAGATCCGAGAACGTGTTGGCCTCGAGCTCTGCGAGCAGCGGGATGCCCTCGTTGCGCATCAGGTAGTACATGCGGTCGTTGTCCTGCAGCGACTCCATCTGGGTCTCGAACACGAAGTTGAAGGTGCTGCCGAGCATGCCGCCGAACAGCGGCGGGGCCTCGGCCAGGCCGCCGATCCACAGGTCGATGCTCTCGAGGCCGGTCGTGCTCATGCCGTCCACGTTCGCCCAACCGTTGACGCCGTCGAGGAAGTCCTGGGCGTCGGGGGTGACGAGGTCGACGATGTCCTGGGCGGCCGCGCGGCGCTCGGTGTTGTTGGTGGCGGCGAGGATCGTGGGGTGAGTGCCGTAGGCGGCGATGAAGTTGACGAGCGACGCCTGGTGACGCAGCGCCATGCCGAAGTCGGTCCAGTCGTGGTACGGCTTCAACTGGGTGTTGCCGGCGGCGCCGGCGACGGTGCCGTTGAAGAGGTCGCGGCGGAACTGGTTCAGCGGGGCGATGCCTTCGCTGCGCGCACGGCTGATGTTCAGCGTGCCGAGGTCGAGCGGCAGGCCGACGAGGTTGTTGCGCAATGCCTCGGTGATGAACTCGTCGATCTCTTCGCCGCGCTGGTTGACCATGCCGCGGATGATCGAGCCGGTGGCCTGCTGGTTGGTGAGGTGGCCGGAGCCGCCGCCGTCGGTGAACGCCGGCGGGTTGAGGAAGGCGCTCATCAACGACATGTCGTTGATGGTGCCGTCGGCGTTCGTGCGGGCCATGGTCTCGGTGAGCATCGAGTGGCCGAAGCGGTAGACGGCGTGAGCGAACTCGGCGGTGATGGCCGGGTCGAACGAGGGGTCGTACCCGCCGAACAGGTTCACGTTCGGCTGAACGGCCCGGGCGAACTCGCCGAGCGCGATGTGCTGATACTCCATCTCGTTGACGAACTTCGCGGCCTGGAACAGGCGCTCGCCGTTCCACGCGCCGTTGGCGCCCGGGACGACCCACGCGGCCAGCGCCGCCGGCGAACCGGTGGGGATGGTGAGGATGAGGTCCTTCAGTTGCTCGAACACCAGGTTGTGCTCGCTGTGGAAGATGTCGTGGATGGCGGTGAGGCCGATGTTCTCGTTGCACCGGCCGTCGCCGCAGATGTAGTGGGCACCGAGCATCTCGTCGTCGTAGGTGCCGGGAAGCTGGTCGTCGACGGTGCCGGGGTCGGTGTCCGGCGTCTGCGCGATGGCGGGGGTGCCGGGGTTGTGATCGTCGTCCCACGTGCCGGGTGCGGCATGGTGGGCGATGTCGTTGAGGAATGCGTGGCCCGTGCGCAGCGAGCCGACGACCGTCGGCGACACGGGTGCGAGGGGGTTGCCCTCGAAGAGCGTGTTGTCGGCCATCACGAGCTGCGGGTAGCCGTCGACGCCGGGGAGGAAACGACCGTAGGCATCGGTGGCGATGAGCGGCACGTTGCCGACGTCGGTGTCGTCGAGGTGGATACCGAGCAGCGTGTCGGCCTGGGCCTTGATGTCGGCCCACGTCGCGAGGCCGCCGTCGGCGCCGTTCAGCAGACGGCCGGTGGAGACCGGCTTGCCGTTGAGATCGAGCGTGTACTCGCGCAAGAACACCTGGTGCGAGGGGTGCGACGTGTACGTCTGGTTGTTGTCGATGTACGGCGTGACCTGGTTGGTGGCGTCCTTCACATCGTCGGCCGTTCCCATCTCGCCGTCGGGGCCGGGGCCGTTGGTGGCCCGGGTGAGCACCATGAAGTTGGTGGGGCTGCCGGGGATGTACAGCGGGTCGTCGGGCTGGAGGGGCACGAACACGCTGCCGCTGCCGCCCTTGGCGGCGAGGTCGAGGCCGTGGTCGAAGAACTGGCCGAAGAGCGTGAACAGCGAGTTGTACGAGGACGAGAAGCCGGCGTCGGGGGCGACGTTCGGGATGGAGTACTGGACGACCTTGGGGGTGTCCTTGTTGCGGTCCTGGTCGACCAGCGTGGAGGTGGCACCGAAGCCGTGTCCCTGGGTCTCGGCCGCGGCCGCGATGGCCGCCGGGTTCAGCTCGGTCTGGTCGCTGATCAGGTTGCTGATGATGCGCGGGTCGGCGTCGACGACGATGCCCGAGTTCTGGTCGTAGCTGGTGGAATCGCCCACCTGGAGGGGCCCGTCGCCGTCGGGGTCGAAGGTCAGCCCGTCGGCCTTGGCGTAGACGGCCGTGGTGAGGCGGGGGAAGGTCTGGTCGGCCGAGCCGTAGCGGCTGTGGTTGTCGACCAGGTTGTTGTTCTGGCCGTCCGTCTGGCGCAGGCCGAAGGGGCGGTTGACGTTGGGCACCGAGGTGAGGCACGCCGCCGGGTTGGTGAGCGCGTCGGGTGCGGTGCACAGCAGGCCTGTGCCCTCGGGGTGTGCCTCCGAGATCAGGATCTGGGTGAGGATGAACTCGAGGTCGTGCTGGGTCAGGTTGATCAGCTGCGGCTGGGCGGGTCGTGACGCCTGTGCGCTGACCGACGTTCGACCCCCCGCCACCGTGAAGATGCCTCCCGCGAGCATCGCCAACACCAGTACAGCCCCGGCTGACCGCCGAGTACGCAAATGACCACTCATCGTGACTCCCGCCTCAATTGCTCCCACGAGCTGAGACCATAAATGTGCGTGCGTGCGAAGACCATGGGTTGGAACCTGAATGAGTCGCGCGGCCTACGCCTTTTGCCGAGACGGTCTCGGGCCCCTGCCAGTCTGTGATGATTTCGCCACGCAGCGTCGTCGTTGCTGACGGGTCCATGAACGAATCCCTTGGTAGATTCGATCAACGAGTCCTCCGGAGCACCGTGAACAGCCGTCCCCCCGCCCAACAACCTCGCCGGCGTCAGCCACCGCCACCGATGCCGTGGAAGCGGTGGGCACCGGCGATCGCTGCCGGCGGTGTGCTCGCGGTCGTGGTGTTCGCCGGCTTCTCGGGATCCGACGACGCGCTCACCTCCCCGCCGGGAGGGAACCCCGGTTCGGTGGACATCAGTGCGCTGTCGGTGCCGTCCTCCAACCCGGCCAACGTGGTCGTGAAGACCGACCCCGCGCAGCAGAAGACGCAGCTCGGTCAGACGTTGCGCAAGGGCATGTTCGGTGACGAGGTGAAGGCCATGCAGCAGCGGCTGAAGGACTTCGGATTCGACCCGGGACCGATCGACGGTCAGTTCGGCTCGGGCACCGAGCAGGCGCTGTGGGCGTTCGAAGGGCTGTTGCTGCAGCGCAACAACATCGAGCAGACCGGTGAACTGGACAACGAGACCTGGCAGTTGATGCAGGACCCGCTCGTGTTCCAGCCGCGGCGCCCCCAAGGCGTGGGCAGCTCGCACATGGAGATCTACCTCGACCTCCAGGCCGCCGTCGTCTTCACGAACGACAAGCCGACGCTGATCACCCACATCTCGTCGGGAACGGGTGAGACCTGGTGCGAGATCATCGACCAGGACACCGACGACAAGGGTGTGCTGCTGCCGGAGCCGGTGAAGAAGGACGTCTGCGGCGTGTCCAAGACGCCGGGCGGCGTGTTCCAGTTCTACCGACGGGTCGAGGGCAACCGCCAGGGCCCACTCGGCGGCATGTACAACCCGGTGTACTTCAACTACGGCATCGCAGTGCACGGAGCGAAGAACGTGCCGCAGGAACCGGCGTCGCACGGGTGCATCCGCATTCCCATGTTCATCGCCGAGTACTTCCCCTCGCTGGTGAAGAACAGGGACTACGTGTTCGTGTGGGACGGCAAGAAGGAGCCCGAGCAGCAGTCGAAGAACGACATGCTCCCGGTGTTCAACTACCCGAACCCCGACGCGACGACATCGACGAGTTCGTCGACCACGACGACGACCATCAAGCCGACGACCACGACGGCCAAGCCGGTCACCACCACGACCAAGCCGAAGCCGCCCGCCAGCACCACCACCGTGGCCAGCAACACCACGACCACCACGTCGGGTTGACCCGCCCACCCCTCCCGCCCCGCCGGGTCGGCTCCGATGTCAGCGAAACGTCTCGTTGCAGACGTTCAGCCCGCCGAGCACGCCGGTGCGGAACGCGTCGATCTTCTCGAACGCCGCGCCGTTGACGTCGGTGTCGGTCCGTTCGTCGGCCGTCGCGATGGCGGCGACGATCGCCTCGTCGAGGTCGCCCGCCGACAGCTCGAGCCGGTTGTCGCGGTCCTTGGGGATGGGGGGCACGATGTGGGCGACCCAGGCCCCGGTCAGACAGTCGTTGAACAACGCCCTGGGCTCACCCGCAGCCGGACGGTTGAGCGCCGTCTGCACCGCGTCGGCGTACGCGTTCGAGAACAGGTAGCCGACCGACATGTCGCCCGTCAGCGGATCGGTGGACAGACCGGCGGCGAAGTCCTGGTCCCAGTGGATGACGTTGTCGGCCGGGCAGAAGCGAACGGTGTTCATCCATGCGTCGTCGGCGACGCCGGGGCATGTCGGGTAGGGCCCGGCTCCCGAGAACGATTCGAGCGTGGGGGCCGTGAACGGCACCGCGTTCGCCGCCGCGAGCTCGGTCCAGAAGTCCTCGAGGCTGCCGGGGATGAGGGTGACGATGTCGTTGGGGCCGTCCTCGGCGGTCGGAGCCGGGTCGACGAGCGGAAGGTTGCCGGCCGTCGGATCGTCGGGGTCGAACTCGATGTCGATCATTCCGGCGAGCCGGTCCTCGGTGAAGAAGTTCTTGCAGCGCGACGCCCCGCCCTCGAAGCCGTCCTGGAACGCACCCACCCGGTCGAACCCGGTGCCGTGCGCGAGCGGATCGGCCAGTCCGTTGCCGTCGAGCGGGTCGCGCACGTAGATCATGGCGATCAGGCCGGCGCGCAGCGCGGCATCGTCGAAGCGGATCGTGTCGCTCTCGCCGGCAGCGACGTGCGCTGCCCAGGCGCCGGCGAAACAGTCGGCCTGCTGCTCCTTGAGGACGCCCGGCTGATCCCATTCGCCGGCCCGAGCCTGTAGGGCGTGCCCGAACTCGTGGGCCAGCACGACAGCGACGGCCTCCTTGCCCAGCAGATCGACCAGTTCGGGGAGGCCCTCGTCGTCGTCGTAGGCCATGAAGTCGCCGTCGATGCAGTAGAACGCGGTGCCGGCCCGCACGTCGTCGTAGCTCGACGTGGGGCTGCCGCAACCCGGAATCGCATCCTTGCGGTCGGGGTAGGCGGCGAAGATGCCGCCGTCCAGCGGCTCCCACGCATCGCCATAGGTCGCGGGGTAGGCCGTGCTCCAGTACTGCTCGATGTCGCCGAACGCGGTGGTCAGAAAGCCGTCGTAATCGGGATGTCGTGGTCCCGCTTCGCCGAAGTCGACGACGCCATCGACGACCGCGTACGTCGGTTCCGCAACGGGGTCGGTGGTGCCGGGCGAGTTGCCCTGCTCGGTGGGGAACAGCCCGCTGCTGCCGTCGCCCTGGCCGGACTGTGTCGCCCGGACACCAGCGTCGCGTATGCCGCAGGCCGACGCGCTGGCCGCGAGGCACACCATCGCTGCCAGCACCCGAGTCCGCACACTGCGAGCATACGGCCACCATCGGGCGGCAGAATGGTGCGGTGAGCAACGACACCCACACCTCGACCTCGATCGCCACGTCGATCGGCACCTCGCTCGGCGTTCATCTCGACCGGTTGTCCCGTGCCCGAGCGAGCATGGCGGCGAACGGGGTCGACGCCCTGCTGGTGTCGGTCGGCAGCGACCTGCCGTATCTGACCGGTTACGAAGCGATGCCGCTCGAGCGGTTGACGATGCTCGTCGTGCCTCGCGATGGCGACGCGACGTTGGTCATCCCGCGGCTCGAGGCGCCTCGAGTGGTCGAACAGCCGGGAGCGTTCACACTGCTACCGTGGAACGAGACGGACGACCCGGTGGCCCTCGTCGCCTCACTTGTCGGCCGCCCCGCTGTGGCCGCCGTGGGCGACACGATGTGGGCGCGCTTCCTGGTCGATCTGCTCGGTCACTGGCCGACGGATGCAACCCGGTTCGTGCGCAGCACCGTCGTGATGAACGAGCTGCGCACGCGCAAGGACGCGGCCGAGATCGCGGCGCTGCAGGCTGCCGGCGCTGCTGCAGACCGGGTTGCCGCACAGTTGCACGCGGGCGACATCGCGCTCGCGGGTCGCACCGAGGCCGCGGTGAGCGCCGACATCTCGGCCCGGCTGCTCGCCGAGGGCCACGATGTCGTCAACTTCGCCATCGTCGCGGCGGGCGAGAACGCCGCCTCGCCGCACCACCACCCCGGCGCACGCGTCATCCGCGACGGGGAGATGGTGCTGTGCGACTTCGGCGGCACGATGGCCGGCTACTGCAGCGACATCACCCGATGCGTGTCGCTCGGTGCGCCGTCGGCCGAGGTGGCCGAGGCATACGCTGTGCTGCACGAGGCTCAGGCTGCCGGAGTGGCCGCGGGAGTGGTGGGTGCCGCGTGTCAGGACGTCGACAGGGCCTCGCGCAAGGTCATCGCCGACGCCGGTTGGGGCGAGTACTTCATCCACCGCACCGGCCACGGCATCGGCATGGAGGCGCACGAGGACCCGTACATGGTGGAGGGCAACGAGCTGCCCATCGCTGCCGGTCACGCGTTCAGCGTCGAGCCCGGCATCTACGTGTCGGGCAAGTGGGGCATGCGCCTCGAGGACATCGTCGTCGCCACCGAGTCGGGTCCGCTGTCGATGAACGCCGCGGACCACGCGCTCGTGCAACTCGGATGACGCTCTACTGAGCAGCTGAACGCTGGACCGCGCGAAGCTGTGCGGATGACCGCGCTCGACGAACCCGGCACCGCCCGACTCCCGTTCCATCTGCGCGGCAGCTATGCGCCGGTGACCCACGAGGTCGAGGCCTTCGACCTGTCTGTGCGCGGGCAGTTGCCCGACGGCCTGAACGGGACGTACCTGCGCAACGGTCCGAACCCGACGACCGGTCGGTCGCCGCACTGGTTCGCCGGCGACGGGATGTTGCACGGACTGCGCGTGCGCGATGGCCGGGCAGAGTGGTACCGCAATCGGTGGGTGCGGACGCGCACGCTGGAGGGCGCCCGCCGGCGCGATCCGAACACCGGCGAGGCCGACCTCACCGTCGGTACGGCCAACACACACGTCGTCCGCCACGCCGGACGCATCTTCGCGCTGGAGGAGCAGAGCCTGCCGAACGAGGTCTCAGCGGACCTCGACACGCTCGGTCCGTGCGATTTCGGCGGTGCGTTGCGCACCCCGTTCACCGCACACCCGCACATGTGCCCCGAGACGGGCGAGATGCACTTCTTCGGCTATGAGGTCGTGCACGCCCCCTTCGTCACCTATCACGTGCTCGACCGTGACGGGAACCTGGTGCACACCCAGCCCATCGAGGTCGCCGGACCCACGATGGTGCACGACTTCGCGATCAGTCGGAACTACGCGATCTTCCTCGATCTGCCCGTCGTGTTCGACCTCGAGAGGGCGATGACCGGTGGCATGGCGTTCAGCTGGAAGCCCGACTACGGCGCGCGGATCGGTCTGCTGCACCGCGACGGCGCCCGGCGAGGCGCCGCGCCGGAGTGGTTCGACGTCTCGCTCTGCTACGTGTTCCACATCATGAACGCGTGGGACGACGGACCCGACGGGCGCTACGTGTGGCTCGACGGTGGCCGTCACGAGTCGATGTGGGCCAAGGGCAACGACAAGTTCGAACCGTCGCTGATGTACCGCTGGCGGTTCGACCTGCACACCGGCGAAGTGAAAGAGGAATTGCTCGACGACATCGACCACGCCTTCCCGCGCATCGACGACCGCCGCTGCGGCCTGACCAATCGGTTCGGCTGGGCCGTCGCACCGGTGGACCCCTCGGATCGACGTCACGACGCCGCGACTGGTCTGGTGAAGTACGACCTGCAGACCGGCGCCCGCTCGACGCACTCGTTCGGCGACACCTCGTTGAGCGGCGAGCCGGTGTTCGTGCCGGCCCATGACGGCGCCGCCGAGGACGAGGGGTATCTCGTCACCTACACCCACGACGTCGCCACTGATGTGTCGTCGTTCGTCGTGCTCGACGCCTCCGACATGTCCTCGGCGCCCCTTGCCGTCGTACCGTTGCCGCAACGCGTGCCGAGGGGTTTCCACGGCAGCTGGTTCGCCGACGAGTGAGGCTCGTCGACACGAAAGGGGAGCGATGCTCGATCTGAAGATCACCGGCGGCACCGTCGTCGATGGCACGGGTGCGGCCCCTCGTCGCGCCGACGTCGGTGTGCGTGAGGGACGCATCGTCGCGGTCGGAATCGTCGATGCATCGGCAGCGGACACGATCGACGCCACCGATCTCGTCGTCGCTCCGGGGTTCATCGATCTGCACACGCACTACGACGCCCAGGCGTTCTGGGACCCGACCCTCAGCCCGTCGCCGTTGCACGGCGTGACGACGGTGATGGGAGGCAACTGCGGTTTCACGATTGCCCCGCTCACCGCAGTCGAGGGGGGCCCGGTGCGTGCCGACGATGCGGACTACCTGATGCGCATGCTGGCCCGCGTCGAGGGGATGCCGCTCGAGAGTCTGCAGCAGGGTGTGCCGTGGAACTGGGGATCGTCGGCCGAGTACTTCGATCGTCTCGACGGAACACTCATGCCGAACGCCGGCTTCATGGTCGGCCACAGCGCGTTGCGTCGTGTCGTGATGCACGACGACGCCACGCAGCGCCACGCCACCCCCGACGAGATCGAACAGATGAAGGGCCTGTTGCGTGCCGGACTGGCCGCGGGCGGAATGGGCTTCACCAGTACCTGGTCGCCCAGCCACAACGACCACCTGGGCCACCCGGTGCCGTCGCGGGCGGCGAGCCGCGATGAGCTCGTCGCGCTGTGTGCGGTGGTCGGCGAGTTCCCCGGCACCCAGCTCGAGTTCATCCCCGCCGTCGGCCAGTTCAGCGACGAGACGTTTCGCCTGATGGGCGCGATGAGCGCGGCGGCGAATCGCCCACTCAACTGGAACCTGCTCCAGGTGTACGCACAGAACTGGGATCTGGTGCAGCATCAGCTCGCCGGGTTCGAGATCGCGGCCGCTGAAGGCGGTCGGGTGCTGGCGCTCACGCTTCCCGACACGTTCCGCCTTCGTCTGAACTTCACGAGCGGCTTCATCCTCGACATTCTCGAGGGCTGGGACACGCTGATGGCCCTGCCGGTCGACGAGAAGTTGCGCCAGCTCCGCGACCCGGCCGCGCGCGCCGAGTGGGACCGCCTCGCCCAGTCCACCGACGGCGTGCAGCGCTCGATCGCCAACTGGGCCGGGTACTGGGTGCTCGAGGCGTTCAGCGACGACTGGAAGCCTTACGAAGGGCGCATCATCGGCGACATCGCTCGCGAGCTCGGACGTGATTCGTGGGACGTGCTCTGCGACATCGTCGTCGCCGATGGCCTGCGGACGGTCATCGCCAATCAGGACCGCGGGCAGGACGATGCGACGTGGGCGCGTCGAGTGGAGGTGTGGCGCGACCATCGAGCGGTGGTCGGCGCCAGTGACGCCGGGGCGCACCTCGACATGATCGACAGCTTCAGCTACAGCACGACGCTCATCGCTCGGGCGGTGCGCGAGCGCGGCCTGCTACCGCTCGAGGAGGCGGTGCACTACCTGACGGGTGCGCCGGCCGAGCTGTACGGACTGCACGAGCGCGGTCGCGTGGCCGAGGGCCGATGTGCCGACCTGCAGGTCTTCGATCCCGCCACCATCGGCCCCGGGCCCGTGTCGATGCGCTTCGACCTTCCCGGTGGCGCAGGGCGCGTCTACGGCGAGGCCCTCGGGGTGCACCACGTGCTCGTCAACGGCGTTCCGTGTGTCGAGCACGGTGCACTGCTCGACGCCCGTCCGGGCCGCCTGCTGCGCAGCGGCACCGACACCCACACCGTGTCGGTCAGGCCGGCGGGATGAAGTTGTTCGCGTCGACGGTCGCGCCGTAGAGCGTGAGGGTGACGAGCACGTCGCCGTCGTCGAGCTTGGCGAGCAGGCCGGAATCGAGTGCGCAGTAGACGGCGACCCCACCGGTGATGGGAAGGTCGACGCAGGTTGCGGCCTGGCCGGCGATGTTCTGTGTGCTCGGGGTCGCAGGACCGACCTTGGCGAGCGCGTCACGGCGAAGGCGCTTTGCCGTGTCGGCGGCGTAGAACTCGTAGGTGACGCCGGTGTCGGAGATGCGCTGCGGGTCGAACCCGTCGACGCACTCGGCGGGTTCGATGCTGCACGTCACTGCGACCGCTTCGGTCTGGATGTAGTGCGTGTTGCCGATGGTGATGCTGCGTTGGCCCGGCGACAGTGCGACGACGGAGCCCGTGCGCAACTCCCCGAACTTGCGGAGGATGTCGTACGCCGCGGTGGCGGGGCCGTTCGTGCTCGGCTCGACCTTCTCGAGCAGATCGAGCACGGCGTCGATGGCCGGATCGCCCGTGGGCGTCACCGGGATGACGCTCTCGTCCGCGAAGTAGGGGCGTTGACCGGTGGCGCAGCCGACCAGCAGCAGCGCACCGAGCGCAAGGGGGGCGAGACCACGGCGGGACACGGAGCACGAGCGTACGGGACGCGGTCGTGGAAGCGTCGGCGCGACACCGAGAAGCATCACGAGCGATCACTCGCCGCCATCGACGACCCACCTGGCGGGCGGGAGCATGGCTGGTCGTCGATGGCGGTCTGAGTGATTCACACCACCGTGCTCACGTCGGCGCGGGCTGCTGACGTCATCACGGTCATGTCGATGTGGGCAGGACGGGAGATCCAACTGCACATCGCAATGGACACGACGTTTGTGACGTGAACGTTTGGCGCGTCGGGAGAATTTCTTCCTAGCCTCGTGGGGTGATCCGACTCGACGCCGCCACGGTCCTGCTGCAGTGGTCGGCCGGTGGGTTGTTCTTCCTGTGGTTCACCACTCGTCGGCGCGAGGTGGGCATCGGATACGGCTGGCTCCTTCGCGGCACCTTCCTGCTGCTCGCCGCGCTGGGGGCCTGGTGTGGGTTCCGATTCGGTGTGGTGCCCGTGCGTGAAGCCAGCGCCCTGG
Organism: Acidimicrobiaceae bacterium; assembly: GCA_031377945.1. Classification (GTDB taxonomy): domain Bacteria; phylum Actinomycetota; class Acidimicrobiia; order Acidimicrobiales; family Ilumatobacteraceae; genus UBA668. The sequence continues at coordinate 15,014 of JANMFL010000272.1, forward strand.
CGCTGATCGCCGCCACCCTGGTGGCGTTCGTGGTGTCGATCGTGCGGCGTGGCGCGGGTGTGTCGGGTGCCGACGCCGAGCACGATCGCCGCACCGAACGAATCGCGACGATGACCGGGATCGACCGCCAGATCGCCGACCGGGACGACGCCGACGCCGACGCCGACGACCGCGGACCCGAGTTTCCTCCGATCCTCGACCTGATCGGGCCGGTCGTCGCCGTCCCCGGCCTGGTCGCAGCCGCGATGGATGCCGGGGGAAACCCGTTCACGTCGCTGTTGCGCACGTTCGCCGGCGCGCTGTTCCTGGGCGCGGTCACCGACGCGATGCTGCTCGGCCACTGGTACCTGGTGCAGCCGGGACTTCCTCGGCGCCACCTGAACGAACTGGTCCGTGCGCTCGGCTGGGTGTGGCCCGTCGAGGTCGTGGCCATGCTGCTGCCCATCGGCATGATCGCCGTGTTCAACGGCACCATCGACGACGGCTGGAGCGGTCAGCTCGGATGGTTCTGGGTAGCCTGCGCGATCACCACCATCGTGCTGGTCCAGGTCACCAAGGCGGCGCTCAAGGAGCGCTACTACTCGGCGGTGATGGCAGCCACGGGGCTGCTCTACCTGGCCATTCTCACCGCGTTCGGCACCGACCTGGTCGCCCGCGCTGTGTTGGCCGGCTGATCCCTCAGGCCCTCACCCGCAGGCCCTCACCCTCAGGTCTCACCCTCAGGTGCACCCTTCACGGTGCAGGTCGTTCACCCTCTGGGGTTTACGGACGACGCTCTGTGGGGCACAATGCGGCATGGCCCGACCCGTCTGGACGGGGACGATCAGCTTCGGGCTGGTCGCGATCCCGGTGAAGTTGTACAACGCGGTGCACCGCAAGAGCGTTTCGTTCAACCAGTTGGACGAGCGCTCGATGTCGCGCATCCGGCTCAAGAAAGTCTCTGCCGCGACTGGTGAGGACGTGCCCGACGAGCACATCGTGAAGGGCTACGAGATCTCCAAGGGCAGCTACGTCGTGGTCGACCCCGACGAACTCGAGGAGTTCGTCCCGGTGCCGACGCATTCGATCGACCTCGAGGAGTTCGTCGGGCTCGGCGACATCGACCCGGTCTTCTTCGACGCGCCATACATCGTCGCGCCCGACAAGAACGCCAAGCCGTACGCACTGCTGGCGAGGGCGATGGAGTCGTCGAACAAAGTGGCCATCGGCCGTTTCGTGATGCGCAACAAGCAGTACGTCGCCGCGCTGCGCGCGTCGAACGGGATGCTGATGATGAACACCATGGCATTCGCCGACGAAGTGGTGTCGCCGTCCACCATCGAAGGTCTGGCCGACGTGGCCGGCATCGAGGTGTCGGATCGTGAGGTGCTGATGGCCGAGTCGCTGGTCGAGTCGCTCTCGGCCGACTTCGACCCGACGAAGTACCACGACACACACCGCGAACAGTTGCTCTCGCTCATCGAACGCAAGGCCGCCGGCGAGCAGTTCGAGACCCCCGAGGCCGTGGACCGCGGCCCGGTGGTCATCGACCTGATGGCCGCACTCGAGGCCAGCGTGCAGGCTGCGAAGGACGCTCGCGGTCGTCACCCGGCCGGCGGCGGCGTCGCCGAGGCGCCGGCGGCCAAGGCGACCGCGAAGCCGGGCGCGAAGGTTGGCGCGAAGGCTGCGGCGACGACGACGAAGCCAGCGGCGCGCAAGCCCGCCGCCAAGAAGGCTGCGCCGGCGAAGCCCGCGGCGAAGAAGACTGCGCCCGCCAAGCCCGTCGCGCCGAAGACCACCGACCAGTCGAAGCGGTTGAAGAAGTCGGCGTGATCGCCGCGCCCCGTCGATGAGCGGTGCTGCGTCGGTCGTGCGCGTCGGCGACCGCGAGGTGCGCCTCACCAACTTGCAGAAGGTGCTGTATCCCGAAACGGGCACCACCAAGGGCGAGATCATCCACTACTACGCGACCATCGCGCCGGTGATGCTGCCCCACCTGAGCGGGCGGTGCATCACGCTCAAACGATTCCCCGACGGTGTGCAATCGGACGGCTTCTTCGAGAAGCGTTGCCCCAAGCACCGGCCGGCATGGATCGACACGGTGGTCGGACCGGGCGATCGCAACGGGGAAGTGCCGTACTGCCGCTTCGAGGAGACGGCCGCGCTGGTGTGGTCGGCGAACATGGCGGCGATCGAGTTGCACGTGCCGATGGCAGTGGCGGCGGACCTGGAGTCGCCGCGTGCTGTCGTGTTCGACTTCGACCCCGGGGCACCGTCGGCGATGCGCGAGTGCTGCGCCACCGCGATGTTGGTGCGTGACGTGATCGCCACCGTCGGCCTGGTGGGCTACTGCAAGACCTCGGGTTCGAAGGGGCTGCAGCTCTACGTGCCGTTGAACACTCCGTGCACTCATCAGCGCGCGGGTGAGTTCGCGCTAGCGGTGGGTCAGGTGCTCGAGAGCCAACACCGCGACACGATCACCACCGACATGGCGCGCGTGGTGCGACCCGGAAAGGTCTTCATCGACTGGAGTCAGAACAGCCGCCACAAGACCACGGTCGGCGTGTATTCGATGCGTGCCCGCCCCGAGCCGACGTGCAGCACCCCGGTCACGTGGGACGAGGTCGAGGCCTGCGCG
>JANMFL010000279.1:0-6016 GCA_031377945.1 Acidimicrobiaceae bacterium
CCCCGCGGATCACCAGGCGGCCCTTGGGCGACCGACGATCCGGAGGCACCGCGATGCTGCGCCGGCCCGAAAGGTAGGCACCCGTGACCGACGTGGGATGGTCGAGCAGGCCCTGTACCGGCCCGGAGTACACGATGCTGCCGCCATGCTCGCCGGCGCCCGGGCCGACGTCGACCACCCAGTCGGCGGCCCGGATCGTGTCTTCGTCGTGCTCGACCACGAGCACCGTGTTGCCGAGGCTCTTGAGGTGTTCGAGGGTCTTGATGAGCCGATGGTTGTCCCGCTGGTGCAGCCCGATGGATGGTTCGTCGAGCACGTACAGCACCCCGACGAGCCCGCTACCGATCTGTGAAGCCAGGCGAATGCGCTGCGCTTCGCCACCGGCCAGGGTGCCCGCCGAGCGCGACAGGCTGAGATAGTCGAGGCCGACATCGAGCAGAAAGCCCAGGCGCGCGTTGATCTCCTTGGTGACCCGCTCGGCGATCATGCGGTCGCGTTCGTTCAGTTCCAGCGCGGCGAGGAACTTCGCCGACTCACCGATGGCCATGTCGCTGACCTCGGAGATGTTCTTGTCGTTGACGAGCACTGCCAGCGTGGACGGCTTCAGCCGAGCGCCGCCGCACTTGCTGCACGGCACCTCGCGCATGTACCCCTCGTACTGCTCGCGCGACCAGTCGCTCTCGGCACCCTCGCGGCGACGGTTCAGCCACGGGATGATGCCCTCGTAGGCGGTGGAGTACTCACGGGTGCGCCCGTATCGGTTCTTGTACTTCACCTTCAGGTTGCCATCGACGCCGTGCAGGATGACCTTCTGCTGTTTGGCGGTGAAGCTCTTGTACGGCTTGTCGAGGTCGATGCCGTAGTGCTCGGCCACGGCTTCGAGCATGCGCGTGAAGTACTGCGTGTGGCTACTCCGCCACGGCGCGATGGCACCTTCGTTGACCGACATGTCGGGGTCGGGGATCACCAGTTCGGGGTCGACCTCGAACGTGGTGCCGAGGCCGTCGCAGGTCTCGCAGGCGCCGTAGGGCGAGTTGAACGAGAAGTTGCGCGGCGCAGGCTCGTCGTAACTGGTGCCGCACTTCGGGCAGGCGAGATGCTGGCTGAAGGTCAGCGTCTCGCCCTCGACCTCGCCGTCCTTGGCCACGATCTCGACCTCGGCCACACCATCGGCGAGCTTCAACGCGGTCTCGAGCGAGTCGGTGAGACGGCGCTCGATGCCGGCACGCTGCACCAGACGGTCGACGACGATCTCGATCGTGTGCTGTTCGTAGCGCGCCAGCTTCTCGTCGCGCTTGAGGAACTCGGCGATGTCGACCACTTCGTGGTCGATGCGGGCACGCACGAAGCCCTGCGCGGTGAGGTCCTGCAGCAGGGTGTCGTACTCGCCCTTGCGGCCGCGGACCACGGGTGCGAGCACCTGGAAGCGGGTTCCTTCGGGCAACAGCAGGATGCGGTCGACGATCTGCTGGGGCGTCTGGCGTTGCAGACGGGTGCCGTCCTTGTGGCAGTGCTGCACGCCGATACGTGCATACAGCAGACGCAAGTAGTCGTACACCTCGGTGATCGTGCCGACCGTCGAACGAGGGTTGCGGCTGGCGCTCTTCTGGTCGATGGAGATGGCCGGGGACAAGCCTTCGATGACATCGACGTCGGGTTTGTCCATCTGACCGAGGAACTGGCGCGCGTAGGACGACAGCGACTCGACGTAACGGCGCTGGCCTTCGGCGTAAATGGTGTCGAACGCCAGGCTGCTCTTGCCCGAACCTGACAGCCCGGTGAAGACCACGAGACGGTCACGCGGAATCTCGATGTTGATGTTCTTGAGATTGTGCTCTCGGGCACCGCGGACGACGATCTTCGCTTCGGGAGCGGGGGGCATACCCCGAGGCTATCAAACCGCCGACCGCCAGAAACGAACAGATGTTCCCCTTCAGTGTGGCGACTTGCGTGCCGATGACCTTGCATGACGAACGGTTGGGGACACGACACGAACTTCTCCAGGACATCGCTGGGCGTGCTCGAACACCTGTCGTCCACCTCCGGCCTGCCCACATGGCTGCTGACGCGCACCAACGCGGGCGTGAGCCAGGTGCTCGCCGTCGTCGATCCCAGTGCGTCCATCCGCATCCACCAATCCGTCGCAAAGGATGTCGGAGAAGGGTCCGGGTCGCGCCTCAGCGTGCCGATGATGCTCGGAGACGGTCGCCTCTTCGGGGAGGTCCTGGGCTACGGCTCCGCTCCGCTGTCCCAGTACGAGCAGGAGCAACTGCGCACCACGGCCGACGCGTTCGCCACGGTGCTGGGCGCCCTGGCCGACTGCGAGCGGACACTGGCGTTCGAACGCCGCGCCGCCGACCGTCGCGCCACCGAGGCCGGCGACGGCCACTCAGACCCGCTCACGGGTCTGGCGACACGGCAGTCGTGGGAACATCGCCTGCGACAGGACGAACACTTCTGCGCCGAGTTCGGCGAGAACGCGGCCGGCTTCGTCCTCGAGATGGACGACCTGAAGCGCAACAACGAACTCCACGGTCACTCCGCCGGCGACGAGCAGCTGCGGACTGCCGGCGCGCTCGTCCGCGAAATCCTCGGCGATCAGCACTACGGCGCCCGTCTCACCGGCGACCGCCTGGGGGTGCTGATGGTCGGCGTCGAAGACCACGAGATCTCCGAGGTCGAACGTCAACTGCGTCAGGCCTTCAGCGCCGCCGACATCTCGCTCGCGCTCGGTGTCGGCGTCCGCCACCCCGACACGGGCCTCGACGGTTCGATTCTCGAGGCCGAGGAGCAGCTCGAGCAGAACCACGCCACGCGCCACGCGCCGACCGCCGACGCCACCGAGGCGGCCGCCGTCCTCGAGGCCATCGAGCTCGGCGCGATCAAGGCGTACTTCCAGCCGATCGTCGATCTGCGCACCGGCGCGGTCGTGGCCATCGAAGCACTCGCCCGTTGGCAGACTCGCGACGGCATCCGCGAGCCCGACCAGTTCCTCCGTGCCGTGCAGCAAGCCGGCCTGCTGGGCGCGCTCTTCGACCGCATCCTCGACGACGGGCTGGCGCATCTCTCCGAGTTCCGTCACATCGTGCCGAACCTGCAACTGGCCGTGAACTTCGAGTTCGACTCGATGCCCGAGGAGAGCTTCCTCGAGAGTGTGAGCTCGTTGCTGGCCAAGCACCGAGTGCCGCCGGCGGCACTGTCCATCGAACTCGGTGAGCGGCAGAGCTTCGACCTGCCGACGAACGTCCGCCGCGAACTCCTGGCCGTGGCCGACATGGGCGTCCAACTCGTGCTCGACGACTTCGGCACCGGCTTCGCGTCGCTCGAGACCCTGACGTCGTTGCCGATCAGCGGCGTGAAGCTCGACCGCCGCTTCACCAGCCAGGTCGTCAACGGCGATCGGGAGCCGGTGGTGGTGAAGGCGATGATCGCCATGGCCGCCGAGGCCGGGTTGACCGTCATCGCCGAAGGCATCGAGATGCAACTGCAGTGCGACCGCCTGGTGCGCATGGGCTGCCGGCTCGGCCAGGGCTATCTGTTCGCCCTGCCGCAGCCCGCCGACAGCCTGAGCGCCGTGCTCAGCGCCCCCCTCGTCAGCACGTTCTGACGCGTTTCGGGGACACGCGTCTCGCCCTCGTGCAGTGTTCACGTGTGACGAGCCGGTCGGCCAAGCGACAACTCACCGCGTTCTTGCCACCTCCGCTCCGGTCGCAGGTGGAGATTGTTCGACGGCGATGGGACCCGGAAATGACTGAACGGATCGGGGCGCACTTCACGGTGTGCCACGTTGTGCCGGGAGGCGACGACTGGGAGGCCCGCGTCGACTCCCTGCAGGCGTCCGGGCCGCTGCAGGTACGAATCGGTGGTGTTCGCAACTGGGGGGCACCCGCTGGTGGCATCTATCTCAGCGTCGATGACTTCGCCGAAACGGTGGATGGCGCCCGCCGAAGGCTGTCTGTCGAAGAGCCGCCTGGAGTTGTGTTCGTGCCACATGTGACGCTCACGCATCCTCGCACCACCTCCCCGGACGTGGCCGCTGCAGCGTGGGACGAACTCGACGGTTGGACGCTCGACGAGTTCGTGTCGATCGATGCCGTCGACGTGATCGAGTACGACGGACTCGCTTGGCGAACGGTCCGCCAGGTGTCGCTCCGTTGAACCCAAAGCGCTGCCCAGCCGCCGAGCATTTGCTGTGCATCAACCCGCGCAGAGCTGCCGATCTGATCGTGGACAGCGGTCTCCAGTTCGGGCAATCGGCGCTCTCGGCCGTTGCCGGCAAGGTTGCTTACTCTCGAAACGGAGCGCGCTCGGCTCACACCGCGAAGCTCGAACTGGGCATGCTGAAGCGACCGTTTCGGTCGTTCTGACCTGCCCAATTCCGCAGGCCGCGCCTGCCGCTAGGTGCTAGCTCGGCCACCGAGACCGAGAGCGCATGACGACGGACTGATCAACCGGGGATAGGCGGGGGGTGAGATGGTCGACGCAACAACGGACTTCGCAGGCGGGTGCCAGGATGTGAGTCGTGGGTCTGTTCCATTTCAGTCACGATCCGACGATCGAGCGGTTCACTCCACATGTGCCCGCGACAAACCCGAGCCAGCCGCCGCTGGTCTGGGCGATCGACGCCGAGCACGCGCCGCTGTACTGGTTCCCGCGTGACTGCCCCCGGGTGACGGCGTGGCCACGAAACCCGGACGAACAGGCAGAGTTCCGACATGCGTTCTGCACGACCGCTTCGAGGGTCCACGCGATAGAGCTCTCATGGCTGTCGACGCTGCAGTCCACGGTGTTGTTCCGATATCGCTTTGACCGATCGGCCTTCCGCCCGTGGACGGAGGCCCCGGGCCAGTGGATCACAGACATTGCAGTCGAACCGATCGAGGTTGAGCGCTTCGATGACTTGATCGGCCACCACGTGTCCGCTGGCATCGAGCTCCGGGCGGTGCCCAATCTCTGGCCAGTCCGTGACCTCGCAGCGGCAGGTCCGTGGGACTTCAGCATCGTCCGCTTTCAGCAGGCCAAGGCTCGACCGGCCTGAACCAGTCCGTCCGCAGTCCAGCACGTCCGGCGATTCCGGGCATGCCCAGAAGCCGACGTCACCTTCTGGGCATGCCCGGTTCCGGTGCACAGAGCTGCCGCGAGGCGTGGGTGGAGCCCGCCGAGGTTACTGCGCGTCGCGGAGCTCGCGTCGTAGTTCGTTGACCTCGTCGCGAAGTCGGGCGGCGTACTCGAACTTCAACCCGGCCGCCGCTTCGTGCATCTCTTCCTCCAGGGTCTGGATGAGGCGGGCCAGCTCTTGCTGCGGCAGCGTCTTCAGCTCGCGCTGCACCTTGTCGCGCTCGCGGTTGCGGCGCTGACCCTTGCCCGGCACGGGTGACGAGTCGTCGGGACGCAGGAGCGAGAGGATGTCGCCGACGGCCTTGCGGATGGTCTGCGGGTTGATGCCGTGCTCGGCGTTGTAGTCGATCTGCTTCTGGCGGCGCACCTGTGTGGTGCTGATCGCCGCCTCCATCGAGCGGGTGATCTTGTCGGCGTACATGATCACCTGACCGTCGACGTTACGGGCTGCACGACCGATCATCTGGATGAGCGACGTCTCGCTGCGCAGGAAGCCCTCCTTGTCGGCATCGAGGATGGCGACCAGCGACACCTCGGGGAGGTCGAGGCCCTCCCGCAGCAGGTTGATGCCCACCAGGACGTCGTGCTCGCCGAGGCGCAGGTCGCGCAGGATCTCGATGCGCTGGATCGTGTCGACGTTGGAGTGGAGGTAGCGCACCCGGAGGCCCTGCTCCAGCAGGTAGTCGGTGAGGTCCTCGGCCATCTTCTTGGTGAGGGTGGTGACGAGGACTCGCTGCTCCGAGGCCACCCGGGCCTTGATCTGCTCGATCAGGTCGTCGATCTGGCCCTTGGTCGGCTTGACGATGACCTCGGGGTCGATGAGGCCGGTGGGCCGCACGATCTGCTCGACCACCCGCTGCGAGCGCTCCAGCTCCCAGGGCCCCGGAGTGGCCGACAG
>JANMFL010000284.1:0-14117 GCA_031377945.1 Acidimicrobiaceae bacterium
CACGGATGGCCTGCACGGCCCAGTGGGCGGCGATCAGTCCGGCCTTCATGTCGCACGAGCCACGCCCGTACAACGCGCCGCCGCGCACGTCACCCGAGAACGGGTGCTCCACCCATGCATCGGGATCGCCCGTGGGCACGACGTCGATGTGGCCGTTGAGCATCAACGTCGCGCCGTCCCCGCCGGCGCCGGGCAGTCGGCCGACCAGCCCCCAGGCTTCGGAGCGCTCGACCTCCATGCCGGGGAAGTCGGGGTGCGCCGTCAGCGTCGGAAGGTCGAGCTGCCAGTGGTCCACGTCCAGACCGCCGTCGGCCAGCAGTCGGGCCATGTGTGCCTGGGCCTCGTTCTCGCCCGACGTCCCACTGACGCTGGGCAAGCGAACGGTCGTGGCGACCAACCCGACCATCTCGTTCGTGGCGGCGTCGACCGCCTGCAGGACTCGGGCGGACGCGTCGGAGGTGTTCATGCGACGGACGTTACGACGATGCGTCGTGGCGGTCCAACGCTCGGCGGAGGCGGTGCACGGCCTCGGTGAGTTGGGTGGGGGAGAGCGTGGAGTACGACAGCCGGGCCTTGGCGTCGGGAGCCTGATCGATGGTGAACGCATTGCCGGGCACGAATGCGACGCCTTCGTCGATGGCATGCGCGAGCAGCTGCTTGGTGTCGGGAACGCCCTGGAACTCGGTCCACAGGAACATGCCGCCGTCAGGGCGGTGGAAGCGGATTCGATCGCCGATCTGCTCGTCGAGCGCGCCGGCCAGCGCGTGGCAACGATCGCGGTACATCGGCACGATGCGCGCCTTCTGCGCGTCGAGCCAACCCGGATCCTGCACGATGTTGGCGAGCAGCAGTTGGGGGAACGTGGCGGTGTGCAGGTCGGCCGCCTGCTTGGCCCGAGCCACCATCGCCATCACCTCGGGTGGTCCGATCATCCAGCCGACACGGAAGCCGGGCGCGACGATCTTCGAGAACGTGCTGAGGTACACGACTCGGTCGGTGAACGACGCCACCGGCGGCAGCGGTTCGCCGGCGAAGCGGATGGCACCGTACGGATCGTCCTCGACGATGAGCAGCTCGTACTCGTCGGCCAACCGGCCGAGCAGGCGTCGCCGTTCGAGCGACAGCGTGGCCCCCGACGGGTTGTGGAAGTTGGGCACCACGTACACGAGCTTCGGGCGCAGCCCGGCGGCGAGGCGCTCGGCGAGCAACTCGACCTGCATGCCGTGCTCGTCGCCGGGGACGACCTCGAAGCGAGGCTGGAAGAGTTCGAACGACTGCACCGCACCCAGATAGGCGGGCGATTCACTCACGACCACGTCACCCGGGTCGACGAGGATCTTGGCGAGCAGGTCGAGTGCCTGTTGTGAACCATGGGTGACGACGATCTCGCCGTCGACGGCGACCGGTCGGCCGAGTTCGACCGAGTAGTGCTCGGAGATCCACCGACGCAGTTCGATCACCCCATCGGTGGCCGAGTACTGCACCACACGCGGGCCGTACTCGCCGAGCAGGCGGTCGGCCTCGCGGCGCAGGTCGGGCAGCGGAAAGCTGTCGGGCGTGGGCAGCCCGCCGGCGAGCGACAGCATGTCGGGCATCTCGGTGACCTTGAGCAGGTCGCGGATGGCCGACGAGCGCAGGCCCTGGGTGCGAGTGGCGAACTGGAACGACATGGTGCACGAACCGTAGTCCCGGCCCGAGGCCGTCGCCTGGTGCTGCGGCCACCACCCGGGGGTGGCGGGCCCGAAGGCCCGCCACCGCGTCAGGAGAGTTGGAACAGGGCGACGATGCCCGGGTCGACCTCGCCGATGACCCTGGTCCAGGCGACGAAGCAGTTGTCGGCAGCCAACGCCGGCTTGGCCGGCATCTGCCAGCCGACGTTGAACATGTCGCCGACGAGTTTGATGGTCGTGGTCTTGCCCGCCGTGGTGCTCGTGGTGGAGATGGGCTTCAGCGTGCGGGTGCCGTCGGCGCAGACGTTGATGTTGGGCAACGCCAGCTTCGCCGTCATCTGCGGGAACGTCGTGCGGAACAGCTTGTACGACATCACCTGCAGCTCGACCTTGGTGACATCCTTCAGTTCGACGTCGCTGCTGTTCATGTAGACCTCCCACTTGAACGGCACGTTGCGACCGGCAGCCACGGTGTTCACCCAGTAGTTCAGGCCGTACGAGTCGTAGAGGCCCATGTTCACGGGCGACTTGAAGCCGTAGTAGCGGTAGCCGACGACGACCGTGACCTTGAACGACTTCGAGGCGCTGTTCACGCCGTCGGTCGCCGAACAGGTGACGGTGGTGGCGCCGAACACGAACGCCGTGCCACTCGCCGGGCTACAGGTGACGGGGACGATGCCCTTCACGGCATCGAACGCCGATGTCGAGTAGGTGACGACGGCTCCCGTCTTGGTGGTCGCGGTGACCTGGATGTTGGCGGGCACGGTGAGTGTCGGGGCCGTCGTGTCGCGCACGGTGATCGGGAACGACGTCGCCGACGAGTTGCCGGTGGTATCGCTGGTGGTGCAACGAACCGTGGTGGTGCCGACCGGGAACAGCGAGCCGCTGGACGGGGCGCATTGCACCGCGGTCGGGCCCTGCACCGCATCGAGCGCCGTGGGCGCCTCGAACGCCACATTGGCGCCGCCGATGGTGTTGCCCTCGATGATCGGCACCAGCGGTACTGCGCCGAGCACAGGTGCCGTGGTGTCGCGCACCGTGACGTTGAACGACTTCGCCGACGAGTTGCCGCTGGCATCGGTCGCCGTGCACGTCACCAGGGTGGTGCCGAGCGAGAAGCTGGCACCCGAGGCCGGCGTGCAGACCGCCACGACGGTGCTGTCGGCGATGTCAGTGGCCGAGGAGGTGAACGACACCTCCGCCCCGGACGAGCCTGTTGCCTCGACAACGAGGTCGGCCGACACGACGAGCGTGGGCGCCGTCTTGTCGACGACCACGACGTCGAACGAAGCGGCGTTGCCGTTGCCGGCGGCATCTCTGACCGTGCAGGTGACCGAAGTGGTGCCCAATGGGAACGCCGAACCGCTCAGGGGCAGGCACGCGGGAATGAGCGGCCCGTCCGTATTGTCGTTGCCCGTTGCCGTGAAATCGACCGTGGCTGCGCCTCGGCCGGCAGCGCCGGGGCCGGTTGCCTCGACGGTGATGGCCGACGGGACCGTGACGGTGGGCGGAATGGTGTCGCTCACGACCACTCCGAACGCGATGGTGATGGGGGCACCACCAGCGGGGTTCGGCACCTCGACGCGCACGGCCTTCGTGCCAGGTACATCGATGGTGACGGACTTGACGTTCGCCGGTGTGCCGCTGTCGGGGGTGGCCTCGGCGTCGTTGATGAACACCTTGGCAGCAGGGGCGAGCGGGCCGCCGACGACGATGGTGATGGCGTTGGCGCCGTCGAACGTGTTCGGACCGCTGCGCGTGCCGGACACGATGACCGCCGTCTGCGACTCGATGGCCGAGGTGTTCTGGGCGACGTCGGTCGCGCTGACGTTGGCCAACGAGTACGGGAAACCACCGACGTTCACGATCGTCGGATCGAGCACGTCGCAGCCGCTGACACCCGATGCCAATCCGCCCAAGGGCGGGTCGAGATCGGCCGCCGTGCAGGCGATCGGTGACAGGGCCGTTCCGGCCGCGACGACCTCGATCTTCGGCTGCAGGTCCGTGGTCGGTGCCACGGTGTCCTTCTCGATCACGAGCGGCGGCGGGGCGACGGTGTTGCTCGCTGCCGGCGGGTCGAACGTGATGCTGGTGAGGCCCTCGGGCACGTCGAACGGCACGGTGTACGGCGTGATGTCGGTGAGGCTGCCGTTGAACCGGTACGTGTAGTTGTCGGCCGCGGTGGCGGGCACGCCGGCGATGTACAGGCCGACCTTCACGCCGGACTTGTACCAGCCGGTCACCGACTGGGTGCCCTCGGTGACCACCGCGACGGCCTTCGGCGACACGCCGTTGGCCCGGTAGAAGTTGCCCTTGAACTGGCTGATGGACTGGTTGCCGGCACCGTCGAACGCCTGGACGAAGTAGCGGCCGTCGGTGTTCGGGGTGGTGATGCCGCCGACCCAGTCGCCGGACGAGTCCTGCTGCAGTTCGATCGCCCGCCAGCGGTGGGTGGAACCGATTGCCGACGGGGTCTCGTCGTACTGCACGAGCACACGCTGCACACCGGTGGGAGCGCGCGTGTCCTTGACGCTGCGCTGGTCGGTGGCCTTCACCCGGAACAGCACCACGCCTGCGGCTGGTGAGGCCGTGCTCTCCTGGATGAACGGTCGAGTGCCGTCCCCGGCGGTGGCAGTGGTGGCGTAGTAGACCGTGAAGGTCGCCTTGCGCAACAGCAGCGCGCTGCCGGCATCGGCGCCGGGCGCTGGGTTGAAGTCGTTGAACTGACCGGGCAGCACCACCAGGCGCTGCTGGTCGCCGCTGCCGGCGACCGACTGGAACGACGTCGGGAACACCATGGTGTCGGGCTGCGAGGCCGGCTCGGTGGTGCTGCGATCCACGGTGGCCCGAGCGATCTCGGGCACGACGCCGTCGACCAACTCGGTGTCCATCGTCTCGATGGCGGCGCCGCGAGCGAAATAGCCGGGGCGGGTGGAGGTGACGTCGAAGCTGGTCTTTGGGGTCACCGGGTAGCCGTTGATGACCAACGTCTCACCGTCGACCGTGTAGGCGGTGCGGCCGTCGGCGGTGGGGCGGGCGACCGGGTTGAAGGTGACGTTGGCCTTCGGCGCCGACGCCGGCATGCCGCCGGTGCCGTCGGTCGGGGTGAGGCCGTTCACGGCGGGGGCGGAGAACGCCGCTGCGTTGAGGCTGCCCGATGCGGCGCTCGCGTCGAGCTTGAACGTCGGGATGCCGTAGAAGACGACCTGCTGGAGGGCCTTCTCGTCGTACGAGCCGTACACACCCTGGCCGGCGAAGTACTCCTGCTTGGCCTTCAACAGCGCATCGCCTGCGCCGCCGGAGGCGGGGTCGACAAGGTTGCGGGCGTAGATGGCCAACAGGCGCTCGGTGAGGCCGACGTCGGCGACGGCGCCATAGGCGTAGCCGCTGCTGCCGATCCACACCGCTGCGTTGCGGGCCGCGAAGGCCTGGGCCCAGTCGTTGCTGGTTGCCGTCGTGCGGCCGGACAGCAGCGGGTAGGCCGCATTCGCTGAGGCGTAGGCGTCGGGCACCGCAAGGCCCGAGTGGCAGCCGGCGCTGAAGAGGATGCTGCCCTTCAGGATGTCGAGCGGCAGCTCGGTCGTGTCGAAGATGTCGTTCAGGCGTCCGGCGTCGCCCTTCGACGACAGCAGTTCCCACTGTGAGAAGTGCGAGTTGACCGAGGCGATGTCGGGGTCGAGTGCCAGTTCGTTGCGCACGTCGTCGGCCGACCATGCCGTAGCGGCGGGCTCGCCGACGGCGTCGATGAGCGTGCGGGTCGCCCGGCCCGAGCCGGCAAGGGTGTTCGCCACGGCGTTCGCACCGTCGGCGAGGAAGTCGTAGCCGGTGACGAGCGCGCTGCTCGCCGTGAGGCGACCGTTGTTGGTGAGGTATTGCGAGATCTGACTGGCGATCTCGCCGTCCGATTCGACCAGTCGGCCGATGGCCAGGTCGGGCACGTTGAACGTTCGGTCGAGCCACGAGATGGGGGTGAGCGTGCCGTACGGATCATCCGAGAGGAAGTAGCGGTTGCGCTGTGCGGCGGCGATGGGGTTGTCGGTGCCGATGGCATCGAAGTTGTCGCGCTCGTTGGCCACCGACGTCGTGTCGGCGAGGCGGAAGAACGGCAGCTTGTCGTCGCCGCCGACGATCACCAGCGTGGCCAGCGCCGGCAGGGTGGAACCCTTCAGCGATGCGACCTTGACGGCGATCGCCTGCACGGCCGCATTGGCCGCGACCGGGGTGCAATCGAACTTCGACGCGGCGTCGGACGTGGTCCAGGAGTCGGTGTCCAGCGGTGTCACGGGCAGCAGCCAGGCGCCCGAGGAACGGGCCAGGTTGTACAGCGTCGGTGCGCCGGGTGCGTCGGCGCTGCCGCCGAGCAGTGTGGGCGAGGTGGTGCGGGTGTTGTAGACCACGAGCCCGGTCGGGTTGGCGACCGTGGCCACGGAGGTGGGCGTACCGACCGTGCCGCCGAAGGTGCGCACGGCGCACGCGGCCGTGGTGTTCGGTGAAGCGATGACACGCATCGCGTAGTCGCCGGCGGTAGTGCCGTACGAGCTGACCTGCACGCGATACCGGGTCGATGCATCGGAGTTCGACGCACTGATGGTCTGGATCTCGTCGCTGGTGTCGCGGCTCGCCGACACGCCGCGGAGCAGCGGGAAGGCCTTGTCGGTCGGTGTGGTCGGCACGTCCTGCAGGGTTTCGGGCGGCAGGCTCTCGGCACCACCGGCGCCGGTGCCGGCATCGTTGATCGGCTGGTCGCTGGCACCGGTGACCGGGCCGGCCTTGAACGCACCCGCCGAAGCGAGTGACGGGTTCGGGTTGGCGGCGAACAGGGTGAGGTCGCCGTCGAGTGCGGTGGTGAGCGCCGTGAGGCGCACCGACAGCGACGAGTTCCGCTGCGACGGCGGCAGGGTGATGTCGTAGTTGTTGATGCCGCCTTGGGCGAGCGAGCCGAAGTAGAACGTGTCGGGCGACGTGGCCGGCACTGTGTCGGTGGGCCACGGATCGGCGACGGTCGGGCCGGCGAGGTTCGTCGTCTGCGAGGCCGTGCCGACCTGCAGCGTCACGGCGATGTTGCCGGCGGGCTTCGTTGCCTGGCCGGGGTCGCCGGTCAGCAGGCCCTTCGGCGCCACCTTCAGCGACAACTGCACCTGGCCCGGTGTGGTGAACATGGCCGAGCCGTAGGTGATGACCTGTGGCGCGGTGCCGGCGACGGTGGGGAACACGGTCGTGCAGGTGACCTGGCACAGCTGGGAACCGCTGGCCGGGTCGTACACGAAACCGGCCGGCAGCGTGACGGTGACGGACGCCGTCGTGGCCACACTGAAGGTGAGGTTCAGCGGCAAGCGCTCACCGAGCGCGTACTGCTGCAGGTTCAGGCTCTGGAGGGGCAGGTCCTCCCACGGGAAGTCCGTGGGCGTGAGCAGCTCGGCGATGCACTGACCGAGGGTGGCGTCGCCGATGCACTGGGGTGTGCTCTCGACCGTGCCGTCGCCGTCGCGGTCGCCGCGGAGCAGCAACGCGAGCGGGGCCTTCGGGGCGCCGGGAGCGAGCAGCGCGTTGCGCAGTGCGACGAGATCGATGTTCCAGATCGGGACGATGCTCGACGGCACGCCGTACAGGGCCAGTTCGAAGAGGGTGGCATCGGCGAAGACGATGCCGTTCGCGTCGTCGATGACGCACTCGTTGCCGGTGTACGGCTTGGAGAGCTCGCACCAGTCGAGCGGCGTACCCGATGCCGCGCCGATGACGTTCAGCGGGGTGTTCATCAGCAGCAGCGACAGCACGCTGAGCTTGCCGAGCATGATGCCGGTGCTGTCGAGGTCGAACAGCGAGGCGTTGACGATGAGTTGGAGGCCGTTCGTGAAGTCGGGGACGCCGTCACCGGTGGTGTCGACGCCCTCCTGGACGAGCGCGGCGAGGTCGGCGAAGGTGACGCTCTGCAGCGGCCAGCCCTCGTAGATGGTGCCCTTCAGGACTCGGTCCCAGGTGACGGCGGCGCCGGCACTGTCGACCACGTCGAGCACCAGCGAGGACAGTGGGGTCTGCAGCACGCTGCCGGCCTTGAACGGGCCGCCGGCCTTGAAGGCGCCGACCGCGCGGATGAGATCGCCGGCCTTGAAGGCGCCGCCCGCCTTGAACGGTCCCGCATTGCGGAACAGGTCGCCGGCCTTGAAGGGACCACCCGCCTTGAACGCGCCGCCAGCCTTGAACGGACCACCGGCCTTGAAGGCTCCGGCGTTGGCGATCTCGTCGTACGCATCGGCGAGGACCGCGGGGTCCTGCACGTCGAGCACGGAGACGGGAATGTCGGACAGCGACACGCCGCGGGCGGCCTTGATGCTCTTGACGCCGCCGGTGGTGGCCGTGAGGCCCATCAGACCGTCGTGGCAGAACCAGACTCGTTCGATGTCGGGAGCCTTGCCGGCGCGCAGCGGTGCGTTGAGGACGTTGTCACCGAGCGAGTTGTTGTAGCGGTAGATGTTGGCGCCGTAACTGCTGGCGACGATGACGGCGTCGACGGGGTACGTCGAGGTCCAGTTGAACTTGTGGCCGTCGTTGGGGGCGATGCTGACCGTGCCGCCGCCCGAGCCGGGCAGCAGGTAGGTGCCCGGCATCGCCTCGTCCTCGAAGCCGTCGTGGTCGCCGTCGACCTTGTAGCCGAACGGGTACGGAGACGCGACGGTGCTGCAGCTCGACGCCGTGGCGACCGCAGTCGGGGTCACCGACGCGGCGTCGATCGCCGGGCTGGGAGCGACGATGTCGATCGTCGTCGCCGTCACGACCAGGGCGGTCACTGTCAGCAGTTTCAGGGTACGGCGCATCGGGAGTTGCCTTTCGGACGACCGCGAACCGAATTGGTTCCTCCGCGTCGGTCATCAAATCCTGTCCAGCATCACGGGAGAATCGTGCGACGTCAATCGCCCAGCCGACACATCGTGCATAATTCATGTTCATGTCGTCCCTGCTCACACCCTTTGTGCCCAGGGTGCTACTCAGGGCGAGGCAATCACCACAGTCGACTGCCCACTGGCAGACAGATGGTTCCTTTGTCTTTGCCGACATCTCAGGATTCACCAAGCTGTCGGAACAGCTCGCCGAGCTCGGAAAGGCCGGTGCCGAGGAGCTCACCGTCCTCCTCAATGTCACGTTCGAGTCGTTGCTCGGCGTCGCCCGTGACGAAGGTGGCGATCTCGTCAAATTCGGTGGCGACGCGTTGTTCCTCTTCTTCGACGGAGCGAACCATGCCGAGCGGGCATGTCGTGCCGCATGGGGAATGCGCGCTGCGCTGAAGGAACGCGGGCCGGTCGTCACCGGCCGCGGCCGGGTGGTGCTGCGCATCTCGATGGGCGTGCACAGCGGGCCTTTCCTGTTCGTGCTCGCCGGCGACGAGCAGCGCGAACTGTTCGTGCTCGGCGAGCACGCGACCACCGTCACCGCGATGGAAGCGGCAGCTGACGCGGGCGAGATCCTCGTCAGCCGCGACACCGCGGCGCAGCTACCACCCGCGTGGCTCGGAGCGGCGAAGGACGACGGCGTCCTGCTGCGCCGCGTCACGGGCAGCCCAACCGCTCCCGCCGACGATCCGAGCGCAGCGTTGCGCAGCGACACCGAGCTCGCGCCGTTCATCCCACGAGCCATTCGGCGGCGGCTCGACGACGGCGAGCATGGCGCCGAGCACCGCCGCACCACGGTCGCCTTCGTGCACGTCGGCGGGATCGACTCGACGTTGCGCGACGAGGGCGCCGACACGGTCGCTGCATTGCTCGACCGCGTGGTCCGCGTTGCTGTCGAGGCCGCGGATCGGTTCGAGGTCTCGTTGCTCGCCAGCGATGTGGCCGGTGGGGGGATCAAGCTCATCCTCACCGCCGGCGTACCCGAGTCGGTGGAGGACGGCGAGGGCCGCATGTTGGGTGTCGGGAGAGCGCTCATCGATGCCGACCTCGGCCTGCCGGTGCGGGTCGGCGTGAACACCGGGCACGTCTTCGCCGGAGAGGTGGGGGCGCCCTGGCGCCGCGTCTACACGGTGATGGGTGACGCCGTGAACCTCTCGGCGCGTTTCATGGCCAAGGCTGCGCCTGGTGAGGTGGTGGCGAGCAAGGCCACCATCGAGCAATCTGCCACCCCGTTCGAGACGACGCCGCTGGAACCCTTCATGGTGAAGGGCAAGCGCCACCCGCAACACGCATCGTCGGTGGGGCGTCGCGCCGAGGGCAGAGGCCGCGACCCGCTCGGCTCGGGCACGTTCGTCGGTCGCGCCGCCGAGCTCGCCGCGCTCGGCGAGCGCATGGCGGCTGCCATCGGTGGTCGCGGGCGGTGCGTCGAGATCCTCGGCGAGCCGGGCATCGGGAAGTCGCGGCTCGTGCGCAAGCTCATCGAGCGAGCCGGCGACGCCCGCGTGGTGCGCATCACCTGCGAGCCCTTCGCCGCAGACCGCCCCTACTTCATGGCGCGCATCCTGCTGCGCGCCGGGCTCGGCATTCAGTTCGATGCGACCTCGGCCGAGGCAGGCGCGTCACTCACCGAGTGGATGAGCGAGCATCAACCCGACCTGGTGCCGTTCACGCCGCTGCTCGCGATCGCGATCGACGCCGAAGTCCCCTCCACCCAACAGGTCGACGACCTCGGGACGGAGTACCGCGCCGCCCGCTTGCGCGAGGCGGCGGCATCGGTGCTCGTCGAGGCGTTCGACGGGCCCCTGGTGCTGGTGGTCGAGGACGCGATGTGGATGGACGAAGCGTCGGCGATGCTGTTCGGTGTCGCGCTGCAGCGCGTCGACACGACGTCGTGGTTCGGCTGCTTCACCACGCGCGACCGGGCTGCGGGGCTCGACAGCCGACTCGGGTTCGAGGCCGAGATCGTCGAACTCGAACCGCTCGACGCGCAGCTCGCCGAGTCGCTCGCCGCCGAGCTCACCGATGCGGCACACATTCCGCACAGCGAACTCGTGGAACTCTGCGCGCGAGCGAACGGCAACCCTTTGTTCCTCCTGGAGTTGGCGCATGCCCGACTCGAGGTGGGGTCGCTCGACGCCATCCCCGGATCCCTCGAGGACCTCATCGCCGCGCGCATCGATCGGCTCTCACCCGCCGATCGGACGCTGCTGCGACACGCAGCGGTGCTCGGCGACCGGTTCGCGCCGCGGCTCTTCGAGCGTACGCTCGGCGATGCGTTCCCGCGGCCGGTGCCCTGGCACCGCCTCGCGGACTTCATCGTCGAGGACCAGGGCGAGTTGCGCTTCGCCCACGATCTGGTGCGGCGGGTGGCGTACTCGGGACTCCCGTTCCGTCGGCGACGCGAGCTGCACCATCGCATCGGAACGGCGCTCCTGCCGCGCGGTGAGCCCGATGACGCTCGCGTCGGCCTCCTCGCGTTGCACTTCGACGGCTCCGGCGATCATCCGCTGGCGTGGACCTACAACCGCATGGCCGGTCAGCGCGCCTGGGACAACTACGCGACGGTCGAGGCGACGGCGTTCTTCGAGCGTGCCATCGAGAACGCTCGCGTCATCGCCGACGAGGTGTCGGCCGAGGAACTTGCAGGGGCCTACGAGGCGCTCGCCGACGTCGCCCTTCTTGCCGGCCGGTTCGATCTGTCGAGCGAGGGTCTGCGTGGTGCGCGACGCCTCCGCAAGGACGACCCGCTCGCATTCGCGCGGCTGTGCCGCAAGGAAGGCAAGCTCTGCGAACGTCTCGGCCGTCACGGGAACGCGCCGCGATGGTTCCGACGAGGCCTGCAGACGATCGAGGGCATCGCGCAGACCGCCGACCCGCTGGCGCTCGCAGCGGAACGGGCACAGCTGCAGGTCGAGTGGGCCAGCTTCTCGATCCAGCGGCAGAAGTACGCCCCCGGAGCCCGGCGCTGCCACCTCGCGCTGCCGTTTGCACTCGATGCAGGCGACCGCCGGGCCGAGGCCCATGCGTACTACCTGCTCGAGTGGGCGCTGGGCGAACTGGGCGAGGAGGGCGCACAGCGGTACGGCGATCTCGCTCAGCCGATCTACGAGGAGCTCGGCGACTACGTGGGGCTCGGTGCGATGTTGATCAACCGCGGCGTCGATGCGATCTCGGCCGGTCGTTGGATGGATGCGGCCGCGCTGCTGGTCGACGCGCGGCGTGCGTACGAACGAGGGGGTGACGTGGTCATGAAGGCGCACGCCTCGCACAACCTCGCCGAGGTGTACATCGAGCAGGGCAGGTACGACGAAGCCGAGCGCTACCTGCGCGAATCGCGACGCATCTGGCGAGCCAGCGGGTTCGCGATGGGTCTCGCAGCAGCGGCGAGTGCGCTGGGTCGCAACCTCGCCCGATCGGGACACACCGACGAGGGGGTGCAGCTCATCGTCGAGGCCGCCGATCGATTCCGGCAGCTGGAGCACGCTCCGTTCATCGCCGAGTCCGCGGTGCGGCTCGCTGAGGCGATGGTGTTCGGTCGACGCTGGGACGAAGTCGACCAACACCTCGACGAGATCGGCGACCGGGTCGCCGACGGAGGGCCGAGCATCGTCGGGCTGGCGCGCCGAATGAAGGCGGTTGCCGCGGCACGTCGCGGCGAGGTCGATGCGGCACGTGATCAGCTCGAGGAACTGAGGGTGTTCGCCGACAAGTCCGGCATCGAATGGGAGTCCGCGCTGGCTGCGCTCGAGCTCGCCCGGCTGCCCGGCGCCGCCCCCGACGAGCGCGACATGCTCGTCGGGCCGGCTGAACTGGTGCTGCAACGCATGGGTGTCGACGTGGCACGGGTGCTCCCGCCACTCGACACGCCAACCTGACGCCACTCGAACCTGCCGGGTACTAGTACCAATGTCCAGTTCCTGGACGGGCCAATCACCGGCACGATGGTCATCGTGAACAGCGATGCCGTGTCCCCCGCTGCGAGTTCCACGTGGACCACGCTGTGGTCGGGGACGGCGCGCATGCTGCGGCGCAGCTCGATGCCGATGGCCTGGATCATCACGCTCACGGTGTGCGCCGGCAGTGCGTTCGCCGTGCGCGACGTCGTCTTCCCCTCACTCGCGCCGTCGGCCTCGCCGTCGCTGTGGCAGCCGCAGCCCGGCGATTCGACGACGTCGATCCTGCGGGTCACTTCCACCGCCGATCGCATCGCCCAGAGCACCGCCCTTCCCACGACCGAACTGGTCGTGCCCGTCTCCGAGCCCGGCGTCGACTCTGTCCAGGACGAGTCGCAGAGCCCGGCCACGTCGTCGGGCCGGCAGTCGTCCGGTGGTTCACGCAACGGCGCCACGCCGATGCCGACGCCGCCGACGACGTCGAAGCCACAAACCTCGACGTCCACCGCATCCAGCGGGCCGACCACCTCGGCCGCCGGCGATCACGCGACGAGTACGACCACTGACGGTGCGACCAGCACCAGCAGCCCGGCGTCGGCGACGACGGTCACCGCCACGACGGACCCAGGGACCACTGACCCGGTAACGGCCGATACGCTGCCGGTCAACACCGGCGGGACATCCGGTTCCGGACGCGGTGGCACAATCGATGACCGTCATCCCTGACACGAACCAGGCCGACACCGGCAGCGCTCCGCTGCTCGCTTCGGCGGTCCCGGTGGATCTCGGCGCGCCCACGGATCGACGCTTCAGCGTTCCCACCGGACCGCAATCGACGGTGTCGGTGCGCAAGCTGGTGCTGCGCTTCGCGCTCGCTGGAGTGCCGGTTCTGGGTGCTGCGATCGTCGTGACGGCGTTTGCCAGTGTGCGCATCGGCACGAAGTTGGGCATCGAGGATGCCAAGCGAGTGAACTACGTGTCGGCACTGCTCGTCGAGGAACAGGTGCTCGACGATGGCCTGCTCACCGGAGACCCCGAGTCCATCACCGCAGTCGACACCTTCGTGAAGGACTACATCGTGCGAGCCTCGCTCGTGAAGGTGAAGGTCCACGACGACTCCGGACGCATCCTCTACTCGAACGAGGCGCAGCTCATCGGCCAGCAGTTCCCGCTGGGCGACGAGGAGGTCGCCGTCATCAACGGTGACGTCGACGTCGAGGCCGAGATCAGCGATCTGTCCAAGGAGGAGAACACCCTCGAGACCGAGGACCGGATGCTCGAGGTGTACCGGCGGATCACGGCACCGAATGGCTCGCAACTGCTGTTCGAGACGTACTTCCGCTACGACGACGTACGCGACATCGGCCGCGACGTGTGGGGCCAGTTCGCTCCCATCGCAGTCGGGGCGCTGCTCATCCTCGCGCTCGTCCAGATCCCGTTCGCCATCAGCCTGGCGCGCCGCCTGCGCGCCGGGCAGCTGCAGCGCGAGCGTCTGCTGCAGCACGCGATCGAGTCGTCCGACGCCGAGCGTCGGCGCATCGCCAGCGATCTCCACGATGGTGCGGTGCAGGACCTCACCGGTGTCTCGATGTCGCTGAGTGCCGGCTCGCGCACCACCCCGGACCCGACCACCCGCGACACGATGGTCGACGCCGGCACCAAGATCCGCG
>JANMFL010000319.1:0-2939 GCA_031377945.1 Acidimicrobiaceae bacterium
ACCCCCAGCAGGTCATCGATCATGTCGCCGCCGAGTTCGGTCAATTCCAGCAGGATCGCCTCGACGGGCTCACCGTCGACTGCGGCCCCTGGTGGTTCAACCTCCGGCCGTCGAACACCGAACCGCTGCTGCGCCTCAACCTCGAGGCATCCGACCGCGACGCGTGCGATCAGCACGTCGCCGAACTACTCGCGCTCATCACGAGCATCTGAGGAGATCTCCCCATGGCACTCGACGCACGTCTGTTGGCCGTTCTGGCCTGCCCGGTCGACAAGGGTCCGCTCTACTACCTCGGCGACGACGGTGGCCTGTACAACCCGCGCCTTCGCCGTCGGTACGAGGTGCGCGACGGCATTCCGGTGATGTTGCCCGACGAGGCCATCGCGGTGACGGACGCCGACGCCGAGGCCTTCGACGCACGCATTGCCGCCGGTGAGTTGACCCCCACGTTCTCGGCCTGACCGGACCTCGCGAAAGCGCGCTGGTAGGTTGATCGTCACTATGAAGGCTTCGCGAACCGTCCGCCGGTTGCTGGTCGGCGCGTCGCTGATCGCCGTTGCCGTCGCGGGCTCGTCGGTGTCGGGCCCGTCCACCGTGTCGGCCGCAGTGCCGTGCGTCGGACTGTGCGCTGGCGGCGAGTACCACGCATTGGCGACGCCCACCCGGGTGTTCCGTGCTCAGGTCCCGCACGGCCTCGTGAAGGCCGTCGACCTGCTCCAGATCCAGCCGACCTCGGCAAAGCCCTGGCTGCCGAGCGACCAGGGCATCGTCGGCTCCGACGTGCTGTCGGTGCTGGCGACCATCACCGTCGAGCGCGCCGGTATGGACGGCTATCTGCGTGCCTACAGCGGCCCCACCGCCCCCGTGGCGAGCAACGTCAACTTCCGTCGCGGGACCACCGCATCGAACCTCGCCGTGCTGCGTGCCGATGCAACCGGCATGATCAACATCGACATGTTCGGTTCCGGGGTGTCCAGCACCGTCGACATCGACGTGATCGGCTGGTGGTCCACCAGTTCGTACGACGCCGTTCCCGAGATCGACGGCGACGAACGCGGTGCCCGCCTGCAGGGCGCCAACCCGCCCGTGCGCCTGCTCGACACACGCCACGGCGCTGCGGCCGACACTCCCATTCCGGCCAAGGGCACGCTCGAACTGACCATCCGCAACGCGGTGCGCGCCGACACGACGTCGAAGATCCCCGTGCTCGCGTCGCCCGCTTCCGACAACATCAGCTCGGTGTTCCTGAACGTCACCGCCGTTGCGCCCGCCGGACGAACGGCGCTGTCGGTCCAGCCCGAGGCGGCACCCGCTCCCGTGCGAACTCGGAGCGTCAGCGTCAGCGTCGAGGCGAAGGCGGTGACGGCGAACGCGGTGGCCGTGAAGATCGGCGCCGACGGCAAGGTGCGCATCGTCAATCTGGGCGACAGTGCCGTGAACGTGGTCGTCGATCTGCAGGGTGTGATGCGCGACGTCGTCGACGACACCACGACGGGCCGAGTGGTCCCGCTCGCCCGGCCGTTCCGCGTGTTCGACACCCGCCTGCCGGCGTTCGGTGCTGTACCGCTGGGGCCAGGCCAGGCCGAGGACTGGAGCTTCGCCGCGTTCTCGAACAGTGTGAACGTGGGCGGCGTGTCGGTCGGAGCGCAGTCGGCGCTGATCGGCAACCTCACCAACGCGAGCCTCAAGCGTGCGTACCCGACCACCGCCGTGAGCAGTTACCTCAGCGTGCACCCACCCGCGTCGTCGCGGCCGCTCGCCGCGAACCTGAACACCGTCGAGTCGGGTGCGGTTGCCAACATGGCGCTCATCACCTACGGCGCCGCGCAGGTCGCTCGGTTCTTCAACTTCGGCGGGTACGCGCACTACGTCGTCGACGTGTATGCCGTCGTGCTGAGCTGATTTCGCACTACACTTCATCAGCGTTCGGGCTGATCAGAGAGCTGCCAGTTGGCACCGGCCCGGTTCCCACCTCTTGCGTTGCAGGAGATCAGTTCCCGGAGGAACCACCCATGTCATCGCTCGCAGCGCGCCGTGATTTCCGCGTCGCCGACCTGTCGCTCGCCCCGTTCGGCCGCAAGGAGATCCACCTCGCCGAACACGAAATGCCCGGCCTGCGTGCCCTCCGCAAGGAGTACGGCCCGCTGAAGCCGCTGAAGGGCGCCCGCATCTCGGGTTCGCTCCACATGACCATCCAGACGGCGGTGCTCATCGAGACCCTCGTCGAGCTGGGCGCCGAGGTCCGTTGGGCCAGCTGCAACATCTTCTCCACCCAGGACCACGCCGCCGCAGCGGTGGCCGTGGGTCCCAATGGCACGCCGGAGGACCCGCAGGGCGTCCCGGTGTTCGCCTGGAAGGGCGAGACGCTGGAGGAGTACTGGTGGTGCACCGAGCAGATGATGACCTGGCCCGCCAGCCCCAACGGCGAGTCGAACGAGGCGAACATGATCCTCGACGACGGCGGCGACGCCACGTTGCTGCTGCACAAGGGCGTCGAGTTCGAGGGCAGTGGCGAGGTCCCCGACCCCACCACCGCCAGCAACGCCGAGTTCGCGGCCGGACGCCTCAAGGTCCCGGCCATCAACGTCAACGACTCGGTCACGAAGTCGAAATTCGACAACCTCTACGGCTGCCGCGAATCCTTGGCCGACGGCCTGAAGCGCTCCACGGGCGTGATGGTCGCGGGCAAGGTCGTCGTGATCGCCGGCTACGGCGACGTCGGCAAGGGCTGCGCCCAGTCCATGAAGGGCCTCGGCGCCCGCGTCCTCATCACCGAAATCGATCCGATCTGCGCCCTGCAGGCCGCGATGGAGGGCTACCAGATCGTCACGATGGAGGACGCCGCCCCGATCGGCGACATCTTCGTCACGGCGACCGGCTGCGACGGCGTCATCTCCGGACGCCACCTCGAAACGATGAAGGACACGGCCATCGTGTGC
>JANMFL010000334.1:0-5388 GCA_031377945.1 Acidimicrobiaceae bacterium
GTCGCGTCGCGGCCAGGTGTCGGGTCCATCGGTCCGTCCGACGAACACGAACGGCGGCTCGACCTGTGCGAGGCGGTCGTACTCGGCACGGCGCTCGCGCACGGTGGCGAGCATCGACGGCGGATCGGCGAACAACGCCGCCATCTCGGCCTTGCGGACGAAGCCGAAGTCCTCGATCTCGTCGAAACCGCCGGCTTCGACCATGCGTCGGCCGACCTCACGCATCGTCATCCGCATCTCGTGGATGAGCCGGATGTTGTTCGTCTTGGTGCGCTCGCGTCCAGGCAACCACGCCTTCGAACAGCCGATCGCCGCAGCCAACTGGCCATGCGTGGCGGGGTCTGCCTCGACCATCGCCAGCAGTTCGGCCGAGGCCCGCTCGCGTTCCGCGGCGCGTTCGGCGTGATGCCCCGCAGGGTCCGCGGACTCGGGAGCGCCACGCATGCGGTCGATGGCCGACAGGGCCAGCGCCGGGCGGGTCTCCCACGACGGCGAGCGGGACTCCCATTCGTTCGGACCTCGGCTGCCGTACTCGTACAGGAAGGCGGCGAATCCGTCGGCGAACTCGGGCGAGTCGGGGTCCAGCCGCGACAGCGCCCACATGGCATGGCTCGGCTCTGCAGAGTCGACCTCGCCGATGCCGGCGATGATCGGCATGATCAGGTCGGGGCGGCCCACGGCCGTCGCCACGCCGCTGATGACCCCCAAGGGCACCGTGGCCATGTACGTCGTGAACAGGTGCTGTGCGAACAGCCGACGGTGGATCGGGAGGAGGGCGAGATAGCGCTCCCACAACTCGTCGAGCGACATCGACGCGAAGTCGGGGCGCTGATCGCGCAGCTCCTTCGTGGCGCGACGATCCTCGGTGAGCTCGGTCAGGTCGCTCAGCGACTGCTGCCCGAACACCCACGCGAAGGTGGCACCGATCTTCTCGGAGAGGTCGGGCCGCACGTCGCCCTGCATCGCTTCGTACGGCGGGATGCCGGGCTGGGTGCCGAAGAACTGCTCATCCATCGCCTGCCAGCTGAGGCCGGGCGCCCGCTCGCCGAACAGCCGGATGAGCGACGCGTTCAGATAGCAGTAGCCACCTTGCACGCCCAACTGGCAGAACGTGCCGTCGGGGAACTCGTCGGCATCGAACGCACCCATTCGGATCCAGGCGTCACGCCAGCCGATCTCGGCGTCGAACAACGCCGTGTCGCTGGTGAGCGGCGTCACCGGATCGGGGAACACCTCCCCGACGTTGGCGCGTGTGTCGATCGGAAAGCGTTCCGACAGGTCGGAATCCGTCACGTAGTAACGATCACCCATGATGTCCCCCCAGACGTCGTGTGGTCTGCGGATGTTAGCCATCAACTGCGGGCCCTCGCGGATCGTCGTACCGTCGCCCCGCACTGCGACCCGTTCTCCCGAACTGAAGTTCTGCGTGACGCACGCCGCACGCGTGGAAGGTGGGGTGGTTCGCTGCGATCATGGGGGGACCATGAACGTGCTCGACGACCGGAAATGGGCCGCTTTCACCGAGGAGGGCCCTTGGACCCTTGTGCGCGACGACATCCGTTGGCTGCCCGTCGCTGGGGACCTTCGCGCTGCAGCCCAGGCGGAAGTGCCGGGGTTGACGAAGGCTCGACGTGTGCCGCCCGGTCACCGGGTGCTGCGCGTGGTCCGCACGCTGGGTGGCGCGGTGCTGCCGTGGATGGTTGCCAAGAAGCGCGGCCGCTATGCCACCCCCGAGGCGAGCCGGGCCGAGATCTCCAAGCGACTCCGCGAAGCCGCCGAGCAGCTGGGGCCGACCTACATCAAGCTCGGCCAGATCATCTCCAGCGGTGAAGGGCTGTTTCCTCCCGAGCTGGTCTTCGAGTTCAAGAAGTGTCGCGACCAGGTTCCGGCCGAGCCGTTCTCGGTGGTGCGCCAGGTGGTCGAGTCCGACCTCGGCTGCCGCCTGGACGACGTCTTCTCGTTCTTCTCGCCCACACCGCTGGCCGCGGCGTCGATCGCCCAGGTCCATGCAGCGACGCTGCGGACCGGCGAGGAGGTCGTCGTGAAGGTGCAGCGTCCGTCCGTGGCGAAGTTCGTTCGCAACGATCTGCGCGTGATGGCCTGGCTCGCCCCCTTCCTGGTCGGACGCATTCCCATCTCGTCGCTGGCGAATCCGCCCGCGCTGGTCGAACTGTTCGCCGAGACCATCGTCGAAGAGCTGGACTTCCGCATGGAAGCGGCCAACATGGTCGACGTCGCCGCGATGCTGCACGAACTCGGCAACCACGGCTACGTCGTCCCGCGCCCGCACCCCTCGTTGGTCACCCGCCGCGTCCTGGTGATGCAGCGCCTCAGCGGCTTCAACTTCGACGACGTCGCCGGCATGAAGGACGCCGGCATCGACACCGAGGAAGTGGTCCGTACCGCGATGGTCGCCCTCATGGAGGGCGCGATGGTCTACGGCGTGTTCCACGGCGACCTCCACGGCGGCAACCTGTTCGTGCTGCCCGATGGTCGCACCGCACTGCTCGACTTCGGCATCGTCGGCAGGCTCACCGGCGATCGTCGCCTGGCCTTCCTGCGGCTGATGCTCGGGGCCACCACCAACGACCTCAAGGGGCAGATGGCCGCGATGCGCGACCTGGGCGCCGTCCCGCCCGACACCGACCTCGACGCCGTCATCCGCGACCTGCGGCTCGACGAGCAACGCATCGACCCCACCACGCTCACCGGAGAGGAGCTCGTCGCCGAGGTCCAGCGCGTGGTGAAGGGACTGTTGGGCTACGGCGCCAAGCTGCCCAAGGAGCTGATGCTCTATGTCAAGAACATGGTCTTCCTCGACGGAGCGATGGCTCGACTCGCCCCCGATCTGGACCTGCTCGGCGAGATCGCCAAGATCTCGATGATGTTCGCCGAACGCCATGGCGAGCGCATCGGCCGCGAGCTGGGCATCGACCACAGTGCGGTCGAGATCGACATGGAGGGCGTCAAGGCCGGGTTCGGCGTCGACTCTTCCACCGAGAAGCTCACGTACCGCGAGTTGCAGGCCCGACGCGAGCTCATCCAGAAGCGCATGCGCGATCACGTCGGCCGTTGACCGCACTGGCTACATTCGACTCTCGTGCGTCTTGTCGTTGCTCGCTGCACCGTCGACTACCGCGGTCGGCTGGATGCCCATCTTCCCGAGGCCGTTCGCCTGATCATGGTGAAGGCCGACGGGTGTGTGGCCATTCATGCCGACGGTGGCGCGTACAAGCCGCTGAACTGGATGAACGCGCCCAACACGATCGTCGACCACGGCGACCACTGGACCGTGACCAACCCCAAGGGTGAGGAACTGACCATCCGCCTGCTCGAAGTGCTGCACGAGACCGCGCACGAGTTCGGCGACGACCCCGGCCTGCAGAAGGACGGCGTCGAGGCCCACCTGCAGGAACTCCTGGCGGTGTCGCCTCACGCCATCGAGGACGGCCTCACACTCGTGCGCCGCGAGTACCCGACGGCAATCGGCCCGATCGACCTGGTCTGCCGCGATCTCGGCGGCCAGGTGGTGGCCATCGAGGTGAAGCGCCGCGGTGACATCGACGGCGTCGAGCAACTCGCCCGCTACATCGAACGCCTCCACCTGGACTCGTCGCTCGGTCAGGTGCGCGGCGTCTTCGTGGCGCAGGTCGTGAAGCCACAGGCCAGGGTTCTCGCCGAGGCACGCGGGTTCCGCGTCGTCGAGGTGGACTACGACGAACTCCGCGGCATGAAGCCCGACGAGTTGCGGCTGTTCTGACATGCGTCGGGTTCGCGGTGTCGCGCAGCACTACGCCTGGGGTGATACGGCTGCCATTCCCGCACTGCTCGGCGTTCCGGCCGATGGTCGCCCGTGGGCCGAGTGGTGGGTGGGGACTCATCCCGGTGGCCCGGCGACGCTCGACGACGGCACACCGCTGCGCAGTGTCGCCGGCGAGCTCCCCTACCTCTTGAAACTGCTCGCTGCGGACACACCGCTGTCGCTGCAGACCCACCCCGACACGGCGACAGCCCAGGCAGGTTTCGCCCGCGAGAATGCTGCGGGTGTGGATCTCGCCGACGCACGCCGCATCTACCGCGACCCGTTCGCCAAACCCGAGGTGCTCTGCGCGCTCACCCCGTTCGATGCGCTGTGCGGTTTCCGGCCCGAGCCCGACACGGCCGCGCTCCTGCGCACGATGGGCCTCGAGCGTCTCGCCACACACCTCGAGCAGCGCGGGCTGGAAGCCACAGTTGCCGGGTTGTATCGACGCGACATCGACGCGGCCCCGGTCGTCGCCGCGTGTGCCGGGCATCCGTCATTGCACGCCGCCCTGGTCACACGACTCGACGCGATGTGTCCCGACGATCCGAGTGTGGCGGTCACGCTCTTCTTGCACCGGGTGCTGCTGCAGCCCGGCGAGGCCATCTACCTCACGCCGGGCAATCTGCACGCCTACGTACACGGGTTCGGGGTCGAGGTCATGGGCGCGAGCGACAACGTGGTGCGCGGTGGGCTCACCCCGAAACACGTCGACGTCGACGAACTGCTGCGCGTGCTGCGGTTCGAACCGCTGCACGATCCCGTCGTGCAGCCTCGACAGGTGGCCGACGGCGAGTGGAGCTACGACACGCCCGACGCTCCGTTCGCGGTCACGCGCCTCGACGTGCGATCCGACCACCTTCACACCGCGCGCACCCGCGAATTGGTGCTCTGCACCGCTGGACGCCTTCCGGACGTGGCCACCGACGAGTGCGCGTTCCTCGCCCCCGGCGAATCGATGCCACTCGGAGCGTCCGCAACCGTATGGATCGTGGCCGAAACCTCCGACGAGGTCAGCGTCGCCTCGAGCGGGTTCGAGGTCTGACACCACCACGCGTCGCTGCGCCCTTGTGGTGGCCAAGCGCGGAGTCGAACCGCCAGGTCGCCTTTGCAGGTCGACCGCTCTACGCCCTACCCGGGTAGCCGTCATCCAGAATGCCGTGCCCGAGGGCGAATTCCACGCGCGGCACCTGTGCCGTTCGCGACACCTGTGCCATTCGCGACGCGGTGCCGACACGCCGCCGTCGGCACCGGCATCGGCGCTGTCAGCCGCCGCCGACGGTCCTGCGGATCTCGACGATCTTCTCGGTCGCGTGGTTCGCGTCGACGCCCTTGTCGTCGAGCAGCTTGCTGCGGTCCTTGGCCGCCTCGCGTTCGGCGAGCGCCGTGTCCGCTCTGGCGATGGCGGCATCGGTGCCGTGCTCGTTGATGAACTCGGCCCATTCGACCAACGCGTCGACCATGTCCTCCTCCTTCACCACCGCCACGTTGCGGCCCTTCACGAAGAGGTGCCCGCGCTTGTTCCCCGCAGCGATGCCGATGTCGGCTTCGCGCGCCTCGCCAGGTCCGTTGACCACACAGCCCAT
>JANMFL010000373.1:0-4403 GCA_031377945.1 Acidimicrobiaceae bacterium
CGATGGAGCAGCAGCTCCTCGGCTGGAAGAACGGCTTCGGCTCCGGCATGGGCGTGCACACCACCACCAGCGGTTTCGAAGGTGCCTGGAACTCCACGCCGACGACGTGGGACAACAACTACCTCGAGACGCTGATGGACAACGATTGGGTGCTGATGGAGAGCCCGGCCGGCCACAAGCAGTGGACCGCACCGGCGCTCGCCGGCACGGTGCCGGACGCCCAGCGTCCGGACGTGTTCCACGCACCGGTGATGAGCACGGCCGACATGGCCATGAAGATGGACCCGATCTATGGCCCCATCTCGCAGCGTTTCCGTGACAACCCGGAACAGCTCGACGATGCGTTCGCTCGTGCCTGGTACAAGCTCCTGCACCGCGACCTTGGCCCGAAGGCCAACTTCATCGGCCCCGAGGTTCCGGCTGAGGAACTGCTGTGGATGGACCCGATTCCTGAGGGCACCGCACTCAGCGACGCCGACGTCGCAACTGTCAAGGCCGCGATCATGGCTACTGGCATCAGCATCACCGAGCTCGTCGAGACGGCCTGGGCCTCGGCGTCCACTTACCGTCAGAGCGACCGCCGCGGTGGCGCCAACGGCGGCCGCATTCGCCTCGCTCCGCAGAACAGCTGGAACGTCAACCGCCCCGAACAGCTCCACCGTGTGCTGTCCGCGCTCGAAGGTGTGCAGTCGGGCGCCGGCGTCAAGGTGTCGATGGCCGACCTCATCGTGCTCGGTGGCGCTGCTGCCATCGAAGCCGCAGCGGCCGCAGGCGGTCACAGCGTGAGCGTCAACGTCAGCACCGGCCGCGGCGATGCCACTGCCGAGCAGACCGACGAAGAGTCCTTCGCATGGCTCGAGCCGAAGAACGACGGCTTCCGCAACCACCTGGGCAAGGGCACCAGCCATGTCGCCGAGCACCTGCTCGTCGACCGGGCACAGCTGCTCGGCCTCAGCGCTCCGGAAATGGCCGTCCTCGTCGGTGGTCTCCGGGTGCTCGGTGTCAGCACCGACAACCACGGCGTGCTCACCGACCAGGTCGGCACGCTGAGCAACGACTTCTTCGTCAACCTGATGGACCACGACACCGTGTGGTCTGCTGCATCGGGCGCGGAAGACACGTTCGAAGGCCGCGACCGCACCAGCGGCAACGTCAAGTGGACCGGTACTCGCAACGATCTCGTGTTCGGCTCGAACTCGATCCTGCGAGCCATCGCCGACGTCTATGCAGCCGATGATGCTGGCGCCAAGTTCGCCAACGACTTCGCCGCCGCATTCGCCAAGGTGATGGACGCCGATCGCTTCGATCTCGGCTGATCACGGCGACCTGACGCGATCCAACTGAGCTCGGTCTGTGCCACAGCGGTGGTGCAGACCGGGCTCGGTCGTCGTGCTGGTGCCGGCGCGGTCCGGTGCGTCCAGCGATCGCGTCGTCGAGCAGACCTCCGAGCGCAACGAGTTGCGGGACCGGGTTAGCTGTGTCACTGGTTGTTCTGACGCGGATCGGAAGAACTACCGACACAGGCGGAACTCGTCGCGGCGCCACCACCAGCGATGGCGATCAGGCCGCGACAGGTTTGCCCTCGCGGCAGCTCGGTGCGCGCCTCCGCTCGTTCATGCCGCGACGAAACGACCGAAACGGTGGGATTCGCGCGACATCAAGCGGCCCTAAGGCCTGGCGCACCACGGCGGCCTCGAACGTGTTCCGCACGAAGCGGGCGTTTCCGAATCCCTCTGCTCGAGCGGTACGTCCCCCGCCAGCCGCTAGTTCACGTTCCTTGTGCGCCCTTCCCAATACGGTGCGCAGAGGTCCTTCTTCAGGACGCTGAGATATAGCGCCTGAACTGGGGTTTCGCGGCTGCAGCGGTCTCGATGGCACTCCAATGGCACTCAACTTCTGTGCTGCGCTTCCGGTTCCGCTGACTCTGTAAGAGACGAGAACGCTGGAGGACGCTATGGCGCTGGACGTCACGAGGGTGACCGTGCTGGGCGGCAGCAGGAAGCGAGTGACGACGCGAGATCGACGTGGCGCGGCGACCGAGCGCTACGACGTCCGCTGGCGGGCGGTGCTTCGCTCGGGCGAGAGCAGGATGTTCCGGCAGCGCTTCGACCGCGCGGCTGATGCCGATCAGTTCGTCAGTCGGCTCCGGGCCGTCGGGTTGCCGACGAGCGGATGGCACCTCGATGATGACGGACGACCGAGCGACCAGACCGCCATGGCCGCGCTTCCAACCGAGAACCTCACGGTGTGGACCGCGCTGCAGCTGTACCGGTCGGCCACGTGGCGCGGCGCGTCGGCGAATGGTCGAAAGGCCGCCGCCTTCACACTCCGCACGACAGCGCGAGTGTTGAAGCCGAACGCGCCAGCCCTTCCAACGGCCGCCCGCGCGTACCTCGACCTGATCGCGTTCCGCGCTGCCGACGAGCCGACCGACGCGAGCGCGCTGGTCGAGAAGTTCGAGTACCACGGCGAGGTGTTCGGTGCTGCAGACCTCCTCGCCGGCCGGCGTTTCCTCGAGCGATGGTCACTGCCGGTCGCGGACCTGGACCGTGACCGCGTCCGTCGGCTGATCGCCGAGCTCGGCCATGGGCGGGCAGCGGCCACGGAGGGCCGGCGCTGGACGCAACTGCGGGCCGTACTGCGCTGGTGGCACGTCGAGGGCATCACCACCGCCGACCTCACGACACGCCTCGGCGTCATCCG
Organism: Acidimicrobiaceae bacterium; assembly: GCA_031377945.1. GTDB lineage: Bacteria > Actinomycetota > Acidimicrobiia > Acidimicrobiales > Ilumatobacteraceae > UBA668. The sequence continues at coordinate 2,704 of JANMFL010000373.1, forward strand.
CGGCACGTGCATCCCGACTCTCGGCGACGACGAGCCCGTTCCGGATGAGCGCGAGATGTGGGCAATGGCCTGGGCGCTGTGCCTCATCGGCAGGCCTCAGTATGCCGCACTGCCGTTCGTGATGGGCGGGGCCGGGCTTCGTATCGGTGAGTGCTGCGAGCTCCGTCGACGCGACTGTACGGACGGGCCGAGCAGCGGCATGTGGATCTCGGTTCGGGGCACGCTGGCCACTCCCGGCCGCTCATGGACCGATTCCGGCGACGGCATCGAGCGACGGGGTACCAAGGCCAAGGGACCCGACGGCGACCTCCGGGGCCGGCGCACCTACCTCCAGGCGGCTGAGGCGTCCGTGCTGCGCACCCACCTCGAACAGTTCTGCGGCGGCCCAGCCGACGCTCGCGTGTTCACCGGTACCGCCGGCCGCCACCTCGATGTCTCGCACCTCCAACAGCGGGCTTGGAAGCGCGCCCGCGAGCTGGCATTCCCCGAAGGCCACCGCCTGCGCGACGTGGGCCGTCACGCCTTCCGACACCTCGCTGTCACCCGCTGGTTGCGAGCCGGCGTTCCATTGCGGACCGCAGCGCGATGGGGTGGCTGGAGCAACGTCGCCACCATGCTCCGCTGGTACGAGTCCAGGCTTCCTGGTGACGACGAACTGGCGGCGGGGCGACTCGCGGCGAGTGTTGGTGAGCACGCCTTCCGCTGACGGCGTGGGCACGACCTCCCCAACGCCGCGCGGCGGCTCGGAGCGCGTCAGCCGGCGAGTCGGCGTCGCACTTCGGCAACGTCTGCGGCAAGGCGCTCGGCCAGCGCTCGACCGTCGAGCTTGGCGTCTGCCGCTCGCTGACCGACAGCGTCCGCGAGGAGCTCGCGGACGAGATGCGACACGGTGAGGCCACGTTCGGCGGCCATGGCATCGAGACCGGTCGCCAGGTCGCCGGTGAGGCGCACAGAGAGGTGTCGGTCCTGGCCGGAGTTCACCTCCGGCCGGTAGTCGATGGTTTGGCCCGTCTCTTCCTCGAGCCACTGGATCGCCTTCGGCTTTGCCATCATTCGTCTCCAATCTCGCGTTCGATTGCGTGCGTGATGGCGATCGCGATGTCCACCGCAAACGATCGGTTGGGATCCACCTGACCCGTCCCAGCAATGAGCGCGCGAAGGTTCATGAAGATCCGTTCGAGGTCGGCCCGGGTGAGCGCCACACCGTCCTCGGGCAGCCAGTCGAGCCCTTCAGCCATCGTGTGACACTGTAACACGGCTTGCGACCGAAGGTGTCCTTGCGGACGGCAGCGCGTTAGGGCGGCTGAGCCACGGTTTGGCTGAGCCAAACAGGGCAGTCGGTAAGCGACGATCGCCAGACACCCCAGCGCAGCACAGGACAGCACGGGACGACATGCCACGGCACGACGTTGACCCTCCCCCTTTTGGTGCTCGAGCAGGCACTACGTCCGACAGTCGCGTGAGTAGTCGCGTGGACAGTCGCGTCGGGCGACGCGACTGTCCACGCGATCATGATCGATCACCTCCACCGCGGCGACGCCGTGCAGGACGGGATTCAGGTATCCAAGAACGCCGGTTCAGTGGGCGGTGTTATGCGCTCTCCGGACGCGATAGCCAGGTAGCGCAGAGCGGCAGTTCGGTACTGGCCACCGTCGGCACCGGATGTTGCGCTGAGCGCAAGATCCGGTGCCTGCGACCAG
>JANMFL010000476.1:0-9978 GCA_031377945.1 Acidimicrobiaceae bacterium
GTCGCGTTCGAACCACGCCTGTTGGGTCGCGGCCGTCTGGTGGTGCGTGTAGCCGTTACAGTCCAGCACCACCAGATTCGGGTGACGGACCTTGGCAGCCGCGAGGGTGGCGTTGTGCTGCCGGTAGTAGGTGCCGTAGCCGTAGGCGTTCGTGGTGCGGTACGTGAGCCAGAACACCCGAGCCACGCCCTGGTTCTCGGCCTCGGTCACGATCGAGTCGATGGCCCCGGCGATGCTCGGGTAGTCGTCGTAACCGGCCATGATCACGACGGCATCGCCGAGCCGCCCCTTCAACGCGCCACGCATCTCGGGCAGCACGCTGACCGGGCGCCATTTGAGACCGGTTCCCGGGTCGACGCGGCCGATGCAGCTGGCAGCCGAGAGTCGCCGGCAGCTCTCGATCGACCACCTCAGGTCGTACGTCCTGCCCATGATGTCGTAGATGGCGGTCTCGTTGCGGGCTTCGTCGTACCAACGCATGGCGGCTGACGTGGAGTCCCCGAGCACGGTCACCGCGGGCGCGGTGGCCGCCGGGAGAGCGCCCCGCAGCCCGAGTTGGCGACCGGTGATGGACGTGACGATGCCGTCGGGGTAGAGGCCGCGGCTGCGTTGGAAGGCGCGGACTGCGTTGACGGACGAGGCGTCGTACGTCGAGTCGGGGCTGCCGATCGTGTACCTCAACTCGCGGAGCCGTTGTTCGAGACAGCGAACTGCCGAGTTGGCGATCCCGGGGGTGAGGCGGACCGTCACCGTGCACGTCACGGCCGAGGCGACGGGCGCGTCGACGAGCGTCACCAGCGGGGTCACCGCGCCGGCCAACAGCAGGGCGGCAGTCAACGATCGCTTCAACATGGGGGGTTCTCCACCTTGGTCATCGGGCCCGCGGAGATGTCGAAATGATCAGGAGACGATCGATGCGACGATGGCATCGTACGCCGCATCGGCGTATGCGCGCATCTCGTCGTCGGTGCGGTCCTGAATGGGGTGAGGTGTGAACACCCGCGCGACATCGGGGAATCCGAGCGCGGTGGACTGGGCGACGGCCGCTTCGACGAACTCGGCGGACGCCACGAAGACGCCGGGCAGACCGCGGCGTTCCAGATCGACGATGTCGTGCACACTGCACGACGTGCAACTGCCTCAATCGGCCAAGGCCTCGATGACCAACGTGCACTGCGTGGCGATCTCGTGGCGCAGGTCGACCGGCGCCGGCTTGGTGAACGTCGGCTTCTTGTAGCGCCGCACCTGGGCACCAGCAGCGGTGAGGCGCTGCTCGAGTTGATCCAGGAACACGTCGCCGCGCGGTTTGCTGATGTCGAGCAACGCCACGACATGGCCGTCGAACGACGCCGGACGGGCCAGGCGCTCGCGATGGGGGACCGAACGCTCGCCCGTCGGGTCGAGCAGCACCTTCGTCATGAGGCCTCGCTTTCGTCGGTGTTGGCGGCATCGTAGGTCACCGGCCAGGTGACCGGCTGCGAGCCGGTGGTGCCGTTCGCCCAGCCACCGATCATCGCCGAGAACAGGCCGGCACCACCTCCGGCGTGGACCAGCAGGATGCCGTCGGGGCGGAATTTGGGCAGGGTGAGGTCCTTCAGGTGCGGTGGGATGCCGTCGGCGATCCCCCCAGCACCCCAGACGAGGTCGCTGCCCGGCGAGTCGAGCCGGGCATGCAACTCGGCGAGCACCCGCTCGCGGTCCCAGCCGTCGTCGGCGAACACCCGGGCGTGTTCGGGGCCGACCACCAGGACGGTGTCGAACCCGATGACCAGTTTCGGGTTGTGCAACGTGCGCAGGCACGCGGCGAACGTGTTGGCCAACTCGGCGGCGGTGCGCGCCTTCTGGTCGACGATGCAGCGTGGGCCTTCGCCCGCGAACACGGTGACGGTGTCGTCGGACGGTTCGAAACCACGGCTCTGCGCGAGCGACGTCCAGGGCGACGACGACTCGAGTTCGGCGAAGCAGAACGCGATCTTGCCCGGGTTGCCGTGGGTGGCGCGGTCCACTTCGCCGGGTCGACCACCTCCGACATTGCGGACGACCAGTTGCACGGCTCGTCCGATCGTGAGGTTGGCCCGGTTGCCCTGACCCATCGCATTGCCGCCACCGTTCATGCCGATGGCGCGGGTGCCGGGTCCGTTGCACACGATGACCGGACCGACGGGCATCGTGGTGGCGAGCACGCCGTGAATGTTGAACTCGTCGGTGCACACCGCTTCGACGGCCGCGATGACCCACGGCAGGTACTCGGGCTTGCACCCGGCCATCACCGCGTTGACGGCGATCTTCTCGATGGTCACCGGCACCAGGTCGGGTGGCACGATCGTGACGATCTCGTGCGGATCGCGGTGCGTGCCCTCGAGCATTCGCAGGACTCGCTCCTCGGTGGGCGGGACCACGGGAAGGCCGTCGGTGAAACCGCGGTCGAACAGCATCTCGAACTCGTCGTCGCGGTCCGCCAGTTCGAGGCGGCGCGACGTCAGCACGTTGCCGCCGAACGCTGCCGCAAGTCCGGGCGCCAGGTCGGGATCGACCGACATCGAACCACAGCCGGGCCGCATGATCGGGAGGTCGTCGCCGAGTGTGGCGAGGCCCGTGATGCGCTGCCAGTCGGTGCGCAGCCAGCCCACGGTGCGCTCGACCTCGGCGCCGTCGACGATGCGGAGCAGCGTCGGCACGGTCTCGATGTCGTGGTGCCAGCTCAGCGAGAGGTTGCCGTCGTGCACGCTCGGCAGGCTGTCCGGGAAGGCCGGATCGTCCTGCGTGAACACCGCCACCGGGAACTCGGTGAGCAGCGGGGCGACCATCCGGCACGTCTCGCACTCGCGCTTCAGGAACACCACCAGCCCGTCGGGCAGGGTCGGGGCGTTCGGCTGGGTCACGCCAGGAACTCCAGGATGCGGGCGTTCACCACGTCGGGACGCTCGAGATGCAGGAAGTGTCCGGCGTCGGCGACGTACTCGACCGTCACGTTGGCAGGTGCCATCGACGCAGCCAGTTCGGCGACCTCGATGCCGATGCATCCGTCGTTGCGTCCGTGCAGGTAGAGCAGTGGCTGGGGAGGCACCGCAGAGGCGGCGGCCTGAGCGTCGCCGAGCGCGGGGTCCTGCAGCCCGTGGCCGAGCGTGGCGCGGTAGTAGCCCATGGCGGCGGCGAGGTGCGCAGGGTCGGACAGTGAAGCCTTCACGTGCACGAGGTCTTCGGTGCTGTCGTAGCCGGGCGACCAGTCGTTCCAGATGTGGTCGATGAACGACAGGTCGTTGCTCGGGACCACCATGTCGGAGAGTGGGTGCTGGAAGAAGAACATGTACCAGCTGCGTTTCAGCTGTTCGAAGTTCCCGAGGAACGACATCGCGATCGCGGGACCGGGCGGCACCGCCATGGTGACCACCTTGCGCCAGCGCTCCGGCTGGAGCACCGCGGCGCCATGGGCACCCGACGCGCCCCAGTCGTGGCCGATGACGACAGCGGTGTCGTTGCCACCGAGCGCCTGGTGCAGCGCGTTCGCGTCGACACCCAGTACTCCGGACTGGTAGCGCCCGTCCGCGGGGATCGACGTCGGCGCGTAGCCGCGTTGGAACGGCGCGACGGCCCGGTAGCCGGCTGCCGCGAGGGCGGGCAGGAGGTGGCGCCAGCCGTGCGCGGAGTCGGGGAATCCGTGCAGGCAGAGTGCCAGAGGGCCCTCTCCGGCGGTGAGCACGCTGAAGTCCACACCGTTGGCGGAGACGGTCTGCTGGTGGATGCCGTTCATGTCGGCAACGTAGCCGCAAGATGACAATCGTCACGCAGCCGACGGTTTGCCAGTGGCCGCGGCAGGACTAGGGTTTCGACCCATCGGGGATCACACGACGATGCAGGTCACGTTTTTCGGTGTGCGGGGCTCCACGCCGTGCCATGGCGATGACACTCACAAGTACGGCGGGAACACGTCGTGCGTCGGCGTTCGCATTCCCGGCGAGCAGCCGATCATGTTCGACCTCGGCACGGGTGCGCGCTACTTCGGTGCGACGCAGGCTGCGACACTGCCGTTCAAGGGCAGCTGCCTGCTCAGCCATCTCCACTGGGATCACACGCAGGGGCTGCCGTTCTTCACGCCGATCCTGAGGCCCGGGGCCGAGCTCGACATCTATGCCCCGCAGCAGGACGACGGCCGACCGCTGTCGCGTGTGTTCGAGGAGATGATCTGCCCGCCGGTGTTCCCCGTCACGATCGCCCAGTTCGCCGGTGAGGTTCGCTACCACGACCTGAACGACGACGACTTCGCCATCGGTGGTGTGAAGGTCCGGTCGCGGTTGGTGCCCCACCTCGGCCCGACGCTCGGCTACCGAGTCGAGTGGCAGGGTCGGTCGGTCGTCTACATGAGCGACCACCAGCAACCGCACGACGGTTCGTTCTCGCTCACCCAGGGCGCACGCGATCTGGCCCAGGACGCCGACCTGCTCATCCACGACTCGCAGTACACCGCGGCCGAGTTCGCCGCGAAGAACAACTGGGGTCACTGCACGGTGGACTACGCCGTGTGGCTGGCGACCGAGTGCAGGGTGAAGACGTTGGCCCTGTTCCACCACGACCCCACCCGCACCGACCAGGCCCTGGACGAACTGCATCGCACGGCAGTGTTCGGTGACGGCGACGGTCCTCGCGTGGTGGCAGCGTACGAGGGCCTGACGCTCGAGCTCGACTGACCATGTCGCGGTCGACGTGGGGTGTGGTGGCGGCGGTGGTCGTGGGCATGGTGTTCCTCTTGGCGGCGATCACCAAGCTCGCTCGTGCCGATTCGTGGCGCACGCAGTCCGCGGATCTGCGCGTGCCGTGGCCGGTGGCAGCGGTCGTTCCGTATGTGGAAGCGGTCGTCGGCGCGCTGCTGGTGGTCCAGGTCATGCGTCACGCGGCGGCGTGGGCCGCTCTCGCACTGTTGGTGGCGATGACCGCGGTGTTGGCGGGCCGCCTCGCGCAGGGCGAGCATCCTCCGTGCGCGTGTTTCGGGGAGTGGAGCGCGTCGCCCATCTCGATGCGTCACATCGTGCGCAACCTGGTGCTCATCGCCCTGGCCGTGATGGCCGCGGTGTGGTGACTCAGCCCAGTTCCGCCAGCAGGAACGCCAGCGTGCGGGCTTCGTCGCGCCACAACTCGTAGCGTCCGCTCGGCCCGCCGTGGCCGGCGTCCATCTCGGTGCGCATGATCAGCGTGGCGTCGTTGGTTCGTGTTGCGCGCAGTTTGGCGACCCACTTCGCCGGCTCGTGATAGCTCACCCGTGGGTCGTTCAGCCCGGCGCTGATGTACAGGGCGGGATAGTCCGTGGCCACGGTCTGGTCGTACGGCGAGTAGCCGAGCATGTAGCTCGCCATCGGCTCGGCGCGGGGATCGCCCCATTCCTCCCACTCCGTGATCGTGAGCGGGATGCTGGGGTCCGACATCGTGGTGACGACGTCGACGAACGGCACTTCCGCGACGGCGGCACGGAACAGGTCGGGCCGCATCGTGACGCACGCGCCGACGAGCAATCCCCCGGCGCTGCCGCCGCGCAGCGACACGCGGTCGCGTGCCGCCCACCCCTGCGCCACGAGGTGCTCGATGGATGCGATGGTGTCGTTGAACGTGTTGCGCTTCTGGTCGAGTCGGCCTTGGAAGTACCAGTTCCTGCCCAGTTCTCCGCCGCCGCGTGGGTGGACCAGCGCCCAGACGACGCCGCGATCGAGCAACGAGAACCGTGCCACGCTGAACCACGGTGGCATCGACGCCTCGTAGCTGCCGTAGCCGTACACGGCCAGCGGTGCGGTGCCGTCCGCGACGGTGTCGCGGTGATGGACGATGTCCACGGGCACGGACGTTCCGTCCGTGGCTGTCGCCCACAGGCGCTGGGCCGTGTACTTCGTGAGGTCGAGCCCCGGTGCGGGCGTCTCCTTCAGCAGCCGCCGCTCGCCGCTGCGGACGTCCTCCTCGTACACCGTGGCCGGCACGGTGAGCGACTGCAGCGTGTACCGCACGGTGCTCGCCGTCCATTCGGGATTGCTCTCGAGCTCGATGTCGTGCGGCTCGTCGCTGACGTGCAGCACTCGTTCGGTGCGGTCGCGGAACAACACACGCAGCCGAGGCTGCGCATCGGCCCATTCGTGCAGCACCAGATGGTCGGCGAACGCCTCGACGGCGATGATGCGCTGCCCCGGCACGTGCGCCACCAGTTCGGTCCACTCGTGAGGGCGATCCAGTGGCGCGGTCATCACGCGGAAGTCGAGCGCGTCGAGGTTGGTCAGCACGACCCACTGGTCACCCCAGTGCTCGAGCCCGTATTCGAGGTCGATCTCGCGTGAGCGGACGAGCAACGGTTCGGCGGTGGGATCGTCGGCGGGCACGAGCCTGACTTCGCCGCTCACCTTGCTGGCGGTGTCGATGACGATCCACTGCTGACTGCGGCTGAGGTCGACGTACACGTAGAAGCGTTCGTCGTCCTCCTGGTACACCTTCACGTCGTCGGCCTGCGGGGTGCCGACCCGATGTCGCCACACGCAGAACGGGCGCATCTGCTCGTCGGCGGTGACGTAGAACAGCGTCGTGCCATCGGCGGACCACGCAGTGCCGCCCCAGGTGGTGCCCTCGAGCGCATCCGGCAGGTCCACGCCGCTGCGCAGGTCGCGGAAGCGCATCGTGTAGTTCTCGCTGCCGTCGACGTCGCTGCTCCACGCCAGCATCGTGTGCTGCGGGTTCACGTCGAACGTGTTGATCGAGAAGTAGTCGTGACCGTCGGCCTCCACGTTCTCGTCGAGCAACACGTGCTCGGTGGCCGTCTCGGCGCTCGTGCCGCGGCAGTGGATCGCGTAGCTCGAACCCTCCTCGGTGCGAGCCACGTACCACCAGTCGTCCTTGCGGACGGGGGCCGAGAGGTCGGTCTCCTGCACTCGCGACTTGATCTCGCCGAACAGCGTCTCGATGAGATCGGCGTGCTCGGCGAACCACGCGTCGCTCCACCGGTTCTCGGCCTCCAGATAGGCGATCGTGTCGGGATCGTCGCGGTCGCGGAGCCATGCCCACGGGTCGGGGGACGGGCCGGTGGGTCGCTCCCAGACGTGGTGAACCTGTTTGGCAATGGGTGGCTGCACGGCCAGCAGGGTACTGGCACGACCGAGCACCCTCGAGCGCGGGCCGGTAGCGTCGGACATCATGCGGGTGTGGATCGATCAGGATCTGTGCACCGGCGACGGACTGTGCATCGATCATTGTCACGACGTGTTCGTGCAGTTGGAGGACGGCATCGCCTACGTCGCCGAGGACGGGTTGGTGCTCAACGACCCGGGCGGGTCAGGGAGCCTCGCCGTCGTCGATCCCCGGCATCAGCAGTCGGTCATCGACGCCGCCCTCGCCTGCCCCGGCGAGTGCATCTTCATCGAGCTGGGCAGGGTCGGCGTCGCCTGAGCGTCGGCGTCGGCGTCGACGAAGCAACAACACGAGGGCGACGACCAACAGCACGAACAGCGCCAGGCCGCCGACGGCCCACAACACCCGCGTGGTGCCGACGCCCTCGGCGCCTGCAACGGCGTCGGTGACGGTCGCTGCAGCTGTGCGCGCCGTGTCGTGATCTCCCGTCTCGAACGCGGCGGTGGCCGTCGCGAGGTCGTCGGGCAGATGGGTGCCCCACAGCCCGATCGTGGCGAGCAGCCCGTCGTCCTCAGCCTCGGCGGACGTGGCGGCCAACACCAGATCCGCGGTGTCGATCTGCTCCTGCAGCTCGTGCTGCACGTCGTCGAAGGACTGCTCGACCGTCTCGTAGTCGGTTTCGAATCGGTCCGGATACGTGGCGTCGAGCTGTGCGGATCGGTCGTCGAGTTCGTCGCGCAGGTCGAGCACGGCGTCTGCGTCGGCGATGGCGTCGGTGGCGGTCCCGAACGACCACGCCTCCATGCGCGTGCGGACGACGCGTGGTGGGGCCCATTCGCCGCCCCGGTCGTCGAGCGCGGCGTACGACGCCCTCGCCCCGTCGCGCGCGTCGAGCTGTTCGGCTTCGTCGTCGGTCACGACGTACTGCTCGATCAGGTCGCGGGCCTTCTCGGACCCACCGAGTTCCTCGACCAGGTCGAGGAAGCGTCGCCAATCGGTCGAACCGAACCGCTCGTCGGCCGGCTCGTCGCCGACGTACGCCTCGGTCCCGGCGTCGACGGCGGCGAAGACGTCGCGCATCGTCTCGACGCCCAGTTCGTCGACGATCTGCTGCACCACGGAGTAGGCCGCGTTGTAGCCGTACGCCTCCACTTCGTCCGCACCCTCGGTGAACAGCGGGTCGTTCCAGTCGTTCAGCTGCACCTTGCCGGGATCGTTCACCCCGATGGGGTCGGGGAGCACCGGCGCGCCGTCCATCTCGCTGGCCATCTCGACGACGGCGAGGTTCGAGTACACCTGGGCGAGGCCTTCGCTCAGCCATCGCTCGCTGAACCAGGCGTCGCTGAACCACGCGTGGGACAGCTCGTGCAGCACGACCTCCTGGTCGAGGTCCTCGCCGATCTCGATCTCGTTGTTCTTCGCGCTGAACCAGCCGGCGTAGCCGTAGAGATAGGGCGTGTAGGCCTGTCGAACCTCGACGGTGTCGTCGATGGGCCACGGGCGCCCGATCAGCGTGGCCAGCTCGGGCACGCCGTCGCGGATCTGTGTCGCCACGAAGTCCTGCCACTCGGCATCGCCCGGCCAGGTGCGCACGTCGAACTGTTCGCCGTCCGCGGTGGAGACCGCCGTGGAGGTGAGCGCGTCGTCGTTGCGTGCGGAGACGAAGATGTCGAACTCGCTCGGATTGGGAATGTTCGTCGCGGTGTAGACGGTGTTCACCCCCTCCTTGCTCACGATGGCCTTGCCGATGGTGGCGTCGCTTCCGAGTGTGTCGACGGTGAAACCGGGAGGTACGACGACGCGCACGGTGACCTGGCCGTCGTCACCCACGCCGAAGGCGTCGAACGCCGCGTACGCGGCATTGATGCGCGAGGGGTTCTCGCTGCGCGGCGGCAAGCCGGTGATGTCGTAGGTGACCGTCACCCGGGTGGTCGATCGAGAGAAGAGGTTGCTGGCGAAGTCGACGTCGAGCAGCACGAAATCGGTCGTATCGGGGAGGGTTCGCGTGCTGATGCGCAGCGTCCGCCCGTTCGAGTCGGTGGCGACGGTGTTCTTGGCGTCGACAGGGACCGGGAGCGAGAAGCCGCGGAAGTAGCGACGTTTGATGCTGTTGCCCTCGCGCTGGTCGGGCAGGGTGTTGGTCAGTGCCAGGTCGGCGCTCACCCGGACGGCCCCGGCGGCGGGTTCGATGGTGTACGTGGTGGTGTTCCGGAATGACAACCCGTCGGCGGCATGGGCGCTCGGTGCCGCGGGCACGACCAATGTGACCAGGGCCGACAGCGCGAGCGCAGCGGGAACCACGGCAGCGGCGAGCCTGCGCACCATGGCGACACCGTATGTCATCTCGAGGTGTGCGTCCCGGGTGGGCAGCGGCCTCGGGAATTGTTACTATGTCCGTAGTGCTAATTCCCCCGGCACATGATCGGACTGTTCGATGACCTCCTTCGACCTCGACCTCAGCAAGTACGACCTCGGCTGGAGCGACAGCGACGTCGAATACGCGTTCAAGCCCGAGAAGGGCCTCAACGACCGCGTCGTCGACCAGATCAGCTGGTGGAAGGGCGAGCCGAACTGGATGACCAAGATGCGCAAGCGCAGCTTGAACCTGTTCGATCGCAAGCCGATGGCCGAGTGGTTCGCCGTGAACATGCCCGACATCGATTTCCAGGACATCTTCTACTACCTCAAGCCGGCCACCGATCAGGTGAGCGAGTGGGACGACCTGCCCGAGCAGATGAAGGCCACCTACGAGAAGCTCGGCATCCCCGAGGCCGAGCGCAAGTACCTCGCCGGCGTCACCGCGCAGTACGAGAGCGAAGTGGTCTTCCACCGCAATCGTGAGGATCTCGAAGCCCAGGGCGTGATCTTCTGCGACATGGACACCGC
>JANMFL010000493.1:0-7516 GCA_031377945.1 Acidimicrobiaceae bacterium
CGTTCGAGGAGTTCGCCGAAGGGCTGAACTCGGTCGCGGCCGCGATCCGCAACGACGCCGGCAAGGCCATCGCTGCGCTGCACGTCTATGGTCCGGCATCGCGGTTCCCCGGCGACCGCGAGCCCGCGGAGATCGGTGCGCTCGTGCGCGCCACCGCCGACAAGATCCGCATCGATTGAGAGAATGAGTTCCGTGGAGCGATACGACTACATCATCGTGGGTGGCGGCTCGGCCGGTTCAGCGTTGGCCAACCGCCTGAGCGCCGACCCGACCCATCGCGTGTTAGTGCTCGAGGCCGGACGCCCGGACTACCGCTGGGACGTGTTCATCCACATGCCCGCAGCGCTGATGTTCCCATCGGGGAGTCGCTTCTACGACTGGAAGTACGAGAGCGAGCCCGAACCGCACATGGGCGGGCGCCGCATCGCTCACGCCCGCGGCAAGGTGCTCGGCGGCTCCAGCAGCATCAACGGCATGATCTTCCAGCGCGGCAACCCGATGGACTACGACCGCTGGGCCGCCGAGAAGGGCATGGCGACGTGGGACTACGCCCACTGCCTGCCCTACTTCAAGAAGATGGAGAACTGCCTGGCCGGCGGTGACGAATGGCGCGGCAGTGCAGGTCCGCTCAAGCTCGAGCGTGGGCTCACCGAGAATCCGCTCATTCCGGCGTTTCTCGAGGCCTGCGTGGAAGCCGGCTACCCGCTCACCGACGACGTCAACGGCTACCGCCAGGAAGGCTTCGCCCGCTTCGATCGCAACGTGTATCGCGGCCGTCGGCTGAGTGCCTCGAGGGCCTACCTCCACCCGGTGATGGGTCGCAAGAACCTCACCGTCACCACCCGCGCACTCGTGCATCGGGTGCTGTTCGACGGCACCACGGCCACCGGTGTCGAGTATTCCGCGCGCGGCACGGTGCGCACCGCGTACGCCAAGGAAGTGGTGCTGTGCGGCGGAGCGTTCAACACGCCACAACTGCTGCAGCTGAGCGGCGTGGGCGACCGCGACCACCTCGGTGGCCTGGGCATCCCCGTGGTGCACCACAACCCGGCGGTCGGCGAGCACATGCAGGACCACCTCGAGGTGTACGTGCAGCACATCTGCACGCAGCCCGTCTCGCTGCAGCCGAACTTGAAGCTCTGGCGCCGCCCATGGATCGGCTTCCAGTGGCTGTTCCGCAAGGGACCGGGTGCGAGCAATCACTTCGAGTCCGGTGGGTTCGCGCGCAGCAACGACGACGTCGAGTATCCGAACCTGATGTTCCACTTCCTGCCCATCTCGGTGCGCTACGACGGCACCGCATCGGAGAGCCCCCACGGCTACCAGGTGCACGTCGGCCCGATGTACAGCAACGCCGAGGGTTCGGTGAAGATCACCTCCACCGACCCGAAGGCCAAGCCGGAATTGCGGTTCAACTACCTGAGCACCGATCAGGACCGCCGCGAGTGGGTCGAGGCCATTCAGACCGCCCGGAAGATCCTCTCGCAGCCGGCGATGGACGGCTTCAACGGTGGTGAGAGCTCGCCAGGTCCGTCGGTGCAGAGCGACGACGAGGTCCTCGACTGGGTGCGCAAGGACGGCGAGACAGCGCTGCACCCGTCGTGCACCGCCCGCATGGGCGCCGAGGAGGACGGCTGCGTGGTCGACCCGCTCACGATGAAGGTGTGGGGCGTCGAAGGCCTGCGCGTGTGCGACGCATCCGCCATGCGCTACGTCACCAACGGCAACATCTACGCACCCGTGATGATGATGGCCGAGAAGGCCGCCGACCTCATCCTGGGCAACACTCCCCTGGCTCCCGAGCCGACACCGTTCTACCGCGCCAAGTAGACCCGTGTACGAGCATGTCCGCGCCAGATTCGCGACACTGCTCCGTTCGCTCGATGCGACCCAGCTCGCGACCCGCGTCCCTGCCACTCCCGCATGGGACGTGCACGACGTCGTCGCCCACCTGGTCGGTCTTGCGGCCGACCTGAACGCCCAGCGCTTCCCCACCGACGACGACGACGGTGGCGCCGCCTGGAACGACGCCCAGATCTCGTCGCGACGATCGGCGTCGCTGGAGGAGCTGCTCGACGAGTGGGACCGAGAAGGACCGGTCTTCGCCGCAGGCCTGCAGTTGTTCGGCCGCGAGACCGAATGCCACTTCGTCGGCGACCTGGTGACCCATGTGCTCGACGTCGCTGAGGCGTTGCACACCAGCATCGACCTGGGTGATGACGCCATTGCGATGGCGGTGGAGCACTACACCGCGTTCGTCGAGGAACGGCTCGCCGAGGCCGGTGGCACCATGCCGTCGGTTGTCGCCGGCCTCCATCCACTCGAGCGTCTGCGGCTGCTCAGCGCGCGCCGCCCGCTCGCGTCCGTGCCCGGCGCCGAATCGCTCGCCGCGGTCTACGAAGGCACCGGCTACACCTTTCCCATCGCCTGACGCGGTCGGGGTCGCCTCGACTGATTTCGGCCGCCGCGCGGCGCGCTACGGTGCGCGCATGTCGCTCGAACTGATCCCACTGTTCACCTGCACCGTCACCCTGGCGCCCACCATCACCATCTCGTCGTCGCTCGTGATCGGCGAGGTCACCGGTGCCGTCATCGACGGCGAGCGGGTGAAGGGCACCATGAAGGGCAACGCCGCCGCCGACTGGCTGCGAATCGCCCCCGAGGGCTACGGCACGCTCGACGTGAAGATCACCTATGAGACCCACGACGGCGCCCTCATCCACGCGACGTACAGCGGGCGCCTGCATTTCGACACGATGACCGTCTACGCGGCACCGCTGTTCCACACTGGCGACGAGCGCTACGCATGGATCAACCGCATCCAGGGCGTCGCCAAGGGCACGTTCCAGCCCGACGGCACCCTCATCTACGAGATGTTCGAGCTGCGCTGACCCGAACCACCGCTGCGAGTGGACGGGTGACGAGTTCAGCTCGGCCACACTGTCGCGGTGGGGACTTCGACGGGACTGGGTGACGACAGCGCGAGGGAATGCGTGTCCACGATGCGCACCTCTTGCTCTGAACGCCTGATCACGTTTCCGATCGCGCTGCTCATTCTCCTGGGCATGATGGGAGTCATCTTTGCGATTGTCAGCATCACCGAGATCGTGAAGGAAGACCCGGCAGCGTCGCGCATTCGCAGCCGCCCCAAGCCCCGGCCACAGCAACGGGCAAGTGGACGAACGACGCCACCCCGACAGCCCGACGATGACGACGAAGCGACGACCGCCGACCGACTCGAGCGAGCAGCAGAAGTCACCGGCCGCGACCACCGTCCGCTCGCGTGGATGGATCCTCGGACGATCCCCGGGACGTTGACCGTGGCGGCGTGGCTGAACCGCTGGTGGGCATCCGGCAGCTACATGCGACGCAGAATGATCGTGTCGGCGACCTGGGCCACACTCATCATTGCCATCTTCTGGATCGGTCTGGCCCTGATGGGCGTCTGACGAGCGATCGGCGTTCAGAGTGCGAGCGACGGACGTTCCCGGGCCACAGGGAACTTGGTTCCCCTGGTTGACAATCGAACATATGTTCGATATACTGTTCATATGAGCACCGCCATCGTCGACTTCACCACCGCCGCCAACGCGGCCGTGACGGCCGGCCGAGCGTTGCTCCCGGACGCGACCGACCATCGTCGCCTCCGTGCCTCGCTGCTCGCGGTGCACACCCTCGCCGAACAGGTCCGAGCGATCGAGGCCGAGCTCCTCGCCGCCGCCGAAGAACGCGAAGCATGGGTCGGCACCGGCTCGCGGAACATGGCCGATTGGCTGTCACGCGCCACCAAGTCCTCCTACGGCGACGCCAAGCGCAAGGCCAAGCTTGGCTCGGCGATGAAGAAGAACCGCAAGCTCAAAGAAGCCGTCGAGAACGGCGAGGTCTCCTCCGACACTGCGGACCAGCTGGCCGGCGCGATCAACGAGCCGCCCACCGGCGCCGACGAACGCCACCTCGACGAGCTCGTCGACGCCTGCAAAGGCGCCTCACCGAACGACGCCCGCGACGCCGCGAACCTGTTCAACACCACCTTCGCCACCGAGACCGGCGAGGAAGCCGCCGAGCGGCGCCACCAAGCGCGCAGTGTGTCGTTCGGTCCCGAGCAGGACGGCATGATCCCTCTGCGCGGACTGCTCCCCGCAGCGAGCGCCGACCAGGTCAAGAAGAGCCTGCTCCACGCCGCCAAACCCTACGACGGCGACACCCGCACCCTCGAACAACGCCTCGCCGACGGCCTCACCAACCTCGCCACCGCCCACGCCAAGGGGGAGGTCTCCGGTGGCCGCCAAGCACCGCAGATGGTCATCACCATGACCGACGAGGCACGCCTCGGACACTCCGATGAACCCGCCGTCACCGACCTCGGCACCAAGATCCCCGCCTACGAAGCCCGACGGCTGGCCGAGTTGGCCGAGATCCGTCGCGTGGTCATGAACGGCTCCGAGGTCATCGACCTCGGCCGCTCCGAGCGCTACGCATCCACCAAGCAATACCTCGCCCTCGTCGCCCGCGACGGCGGCTGCGTCTGGCCCGGATGCGTCGCACCCGCCGGCTGGTGCGACGCCGACCACATCGTCGAATGGGAAGTCGGCGGGCTCACCGACCTCCACCTGCTCGCATTGCTCTGCCCCCACCACCACCGGGAGCGGCACCGTCCCGGCGTGTGGATCGAGGGCGATGCCGCAACGTGGCGCATCCACCTCGCCGACGGCACCGTGCTCGAACGCTCCCCCATCCGCCGACCCGACCAGCCACCACTGTTCGGCGACCAACGCGAGCGACCACCGGAGCGAAACGGTAGGGCGGCGGCCTGACGCCCCGCCTGCGACGCAGCGGTCGCGGGCGCCACGACTCGACGAACGATCACGCCCGATGCGACCTCGCCCGCCCGGGCGTTCCCTCGCGCCCCAGCGAGACACACGAGCCTGGGCAACGACGTCCGTTCTCGCTTCGGCGCCCGTCCGCCACACCCCTCCGCATGCACCGGTCTGAGTTGACACAGGGTCCACGTCGGTGGAACCTGTGCGACAGGAGGGCGTGATGGCGACCTGTCGGGTGTGTGGATGCGAGACGAGCGACTATGACGACGTCACCGTCGTCGGCGGCTCCGCCGTGCACACCGGGTGCGTCGAGGCCCACAAGGGGCCGAAGCGACGCCGCATCGGCTCGTGGGCGGCCATGGGCTCTCGCGGCCAAATGGCCATGGGCGCGGTCCAGCAGGACTCCACCCCCGACTGACCCGCCCCGACTGACCCGCTTCGCCGGCGGCACGACGGCGGGCAGGGTCAGGTGCGGTAGCTGGGCTCGTCGGTGTCGAGGATGGCCAGCAACTCCTGGAAGTGGAGGTCCGCACCCTCCGGGTAGTCCAGCCACTGGCGACACGTGAGCGCGGCGATGTCGTCGGGGATGGTCATCAGCGGACGGCCGGTGCTCATCGCGTACACGTGCAGCTGCGCGACCCGCTCCAGGTAGTACAGCTCGTCGAACGCCTCGACGACCGTGTTGCCGACCACCATCACACCATGGCTGCCGAGGAACACGGTCGACACGCCGTCGGCCAGCAACCCGGCCAGACGGGGACCTTCGGAGTCGTCGAGGAACATGCCGCGGTAGGTGCGGTCGTACGCGACCCGGCCGAAGAAGCGGCACGAGCTCTGGTCGATCATCTGCAACTCGAAGTCCTGCAGACAGGCCAGCGACGTGGCGTACGGCATGTGTGTGTGCAAGATGACCTTCGCGTGCGGCACCAGGCGGTGCAGATGCGCATGCAGGAACCACGCGGTCGGGTCGGCCTCGGGATGCGCCTCGCCACCCGCGGCGCTCGCGTCGAGCGACAGCAGCGAACTGGCGGTGATGCGCGAGAAGTGCGCACCACGTGGGTTCAACAGGAACTGGGTGTCACTGCCGGGCACGAGCGCACTGAAGTGGTTCGCCACGCCCTCGTGCAGGCCGAGCCGCGCCGTCCAGCGGAACGCTGCCGCAAGGTGCCGTCGCTGCTCCGCCTCGTTCATCGCGCCAGCTCGTTCATCTCGGCTCGTTCACTCCAGTTGCTCCGGGAAGCCCGGCGCGCGCAGGTCGGTGCCGAGTGCATCCTCGAGCAACTTCACGACCATGCTGGACCACGCATCACCGCCGTACTGCGAACGGGCCCGGATGAAGGTCTGCAACGTCTGGCTCGCCAGGTCCAGCGGCACGCCGAACTGCTTGCCGAAGTCCATCGCGAAGCCGAGGTCCTTCACCGCCAGGTCCATCGTGAAGTTGATGTTGTAGCTGCCGTTGAGGATGACCTGGCTCTCGGTCTCGTGCACGAAGCTGTTGCCCGAGCTGTGCAGGATGGCCTCGAACGACTTGGCCAAGTCCAGCCCACCACGCTTGGCGAGCATCAGCGCTTCGCCCGCGGCGACGAGGTGGATGAACGCGAGCATGTTGGTGATCACCTTGATGACCGCGGCGCTGCCGAGCGGACCCATGTACAGCACGGGGCTGCCGATGGCGGTCAGCAGGTCCGCATGCTCGGCGTACACCGCTTCGTCGCCACCGACGAGCACCGTGATGTCGCCAGTGGCGGCCATGTGGACACCTCCCGTCACCGGGCACTCGAGCATGCGAATGCCCTTGGCCTCGCACAGCGCGGCGAGACGCATCGTCTCTTCCCGGTCGTTGGTGCTGTTGTCGATCCACGTGCCACCGGCGGCAAGTCCCTCGAGCACCCCTCCGGGTCCGGCCATCACCGCGTCGACGGCGCGCGGCGACGGCAGGCAGGTGAACACGACGTCGCTGGCCGCGGCGACCGCTGCAGCCGAGTCGGCCCACTGCGCGCCTGCGGCGAGCAACGGTTCGGCGGAGGACCGGTCCAGGTCGGTGACGGTCACCGTGTGGCCGGCCCGCACGAGGCTGTGGGCGAGGTGAAAGCCGAGGTTGCCGAGACCGACGTAGCCGACGCGGCGAGGGGTGGTGGTCGTGCTGGTCGTGGTGCTGGTCGTGGTGGTCGTCATCGTGTTCGCTTTCGTTCACGCGAGAGCGGCGGTCCTGGGCAGGACCGCCGCTCACGCAACAGTGTTCGGTGTGGTCGGGTCAGCGGCTCAGCCGAGCCAGGCCTTCCACACGGCTTCGTTGGCGTCGACCCACTTGGCCGCAGCATCGGTGGGGCTCATGCCGTCGCGGTCGACGTAACCCGCGATCTCGGACTGCTGCTCGGTGGTCAGCGACAGGTTCTTGAGGACGTTGAACGCCGCTGCGTTCTTCGCCTCGAGGCCGGCGCTGGCCGCCTTGTACAGCTCGTCCACCGGGTAATCGCAGGCATAGCCGCCATCGCCGGCAGCAGCCGAGGCGAGGCACGCGTCAGTGACATCGGGCAGCTTCACTTCGACCAGGTCGACTTCGAGCTGCTTCCAGTGCGGCTGCCAGAACTGCATCAGGAGCGGCGTCTTGTCGGCGACGGCCTTGTCGATGGCCGTCAGCAGCGCGGCTTCCGAGCCGGCCACGACGTACTTCAGCGGCAGCTCGAGGTTGGCGA
>JANMFL010000514.1:0-2165 GCA_031377945.1 Acidimicrobiaceae bacterium
CGACGGATGAATCATGAGATGCTCGAAGAAATGCGGCGCAAACAAGCCCAGGGCCAAGCCGTGCCGGCTGGCGAGCGGCCCGTGGAGAATATGAACGCACTCAACCGGGCACGGGGTGGTCGCGCAATCGAAGATCCGACCGTGCCTATGCTTGAGCTAAAACCTGGCCTCGTCGTCAGCATTCGCTTGGTTGGTTCCGGCAATACCAAAGGCGTGGACTACGAAAACGCCGCTCTCGCGGCTGCCAAGGTCCGCCACCCGAATCTGGTGGTGCTGGACTGGAACGGCTACACGCACCGCCAGACGGCCGCGACCCAACAGGCGTGGTTCGAACGCGACGGCATCCACATGACCAGGACGGGCGGCGTCGCGTTGGCCCGCTACCTGAAGGCGAGCATCGACGGGTCGGTCGTCCGCAGCTGCACCACTGCTGCCGCACGCTCCGGGGTGCCGTCGCCCACGACGGGCACACCGCCGGCTCCGAACAACGCCGCCCACGGCTTCGTGCCCACCACCCCCGTGCGGGTGTTCGACTCGCGCACCTCGCCGACGGGGAAGGTCGGCGCCGGAAGGCTGATCGACGTGGATCTGACGGCTGTGGTGCCGGCAGACGCCTCCAACGTGGGACTCGGGGTCTCGGCGCTCGGGCCGTGCGGGCGGGGTTATCTCACGGTGCATGCCTGCGGTGTGCGGCCCGCCACGTCGTCGTTGAACTTCGAGGGTGGCCGATCGACGAGCGCCGGCGCGATCTCGACGACCACCGACCGACACGTGTGCATCTACGCCAGCACGGCCACCGACATCGTCGTCGAGCTCACCGGATGGTTCGCGCCGTCGGGCGACGGCTTCCATCCGCTCGACATCCGCCGATGGCTGGACACACGCACCGGCCGTGGGGCCGTGGTGCCCACCGTTGGGATGCTGGCGCGGGGCAGCGGCGTCACCGTGCCGATCGCAGGCCGGGGAGGTGTGCCGGCCGACGCGACTGCGGCATGGTTGAACGTCACCGCCGTCGCCTCCACGGTGCCGGGCGCCCTGACGGCGACGCCGGGGCCGTGTTCGACCGCTCCGACCACCCTCACCTCGCAGGTGTACATCGGTCGTGCCGCAGCGAGTTCGGTGCTCGCGGCGCTCGGTGCCGACGGATCCGTGTGCCTCACCGCTTCGGGCGGTGCGCTGCACGCGGTGCTCGACGTCTCGGGCTGGTTCGGACCCGGTGCCGGAGGGTTGGCCTACCAAGCCGTCAGGCCGGCACGACTGCTCGACACGCGTGGGAGGACGGCACCTGTCGCCGGCTCCATCGTCCGCGTGCCCCGAACCGCCGTCTCCGTCCTGAACATCGTCTCGGTGGCCGGTTCGAACTTCGGCTACGTCAGCGCGAAACCGTGTGGCCTCACCGCGGTCAGTTCCGTGTTGAACACCGCGCTCGGCGAGAACGTCGCGAACCTCGCCGCGGTCGGTCCGGGCGGCGGCGCCGTCTGCCTCAGCCCGTCCGTCCAATCGCACCTGGTCGTCGACGTCACGGGGCAGTTCATCGCCCCTGGGTGATGCCCGGCTCGGAAGGCTACGGCAACCGAACGTCGGTCCCGTCGACGACGATCAGGCCGTCCGCCAGCAGGGCGTCCACCAACACCGTCGCCCGTTCGGGGGTGCGACCCATCACGGCCGGAACCGAATCACGCCGGATCGGTGCATCACCCAACGCCTTGATCAACCGACCTCGCGCCTGCCGGTCGCTGCCTTGGAAGCGAGCCTGCACCCCGCTCACGCCGGCGCTGCCGATCGCGGGGTCGTCGCCGATCCCCCGCCACACGCACGAACCGACCAGCGGACACTCGGTGCAGCCCGGCGACACCGGTCGGCACAGGACTGCGCCGAGGTCCATCAGGCACTGGTTCCACTCCCATGCCTCACCGTGGGGCAGCGATGCGTCCGCGTGGCCCTGCACCTCGCGGCCCGTCAAGCGCCTGCCGGCATGGCGCGCGAACACACGAGCGATGTTCGTGTCGACGACCGCCGCGTCGGCTTCGAAGGCGAAGGCAAGTAACGCCCGAGCGGTGTAGGCACCCACGCCCGGGAGCGCCAGCAGCCCCTCGAGCGTGTCGGGAAAGGCCCCGAGACGCTGCACCTCGATTGCCGACTCGTGCAGGTTTCGTGCCCGTCTC
>JANMFL010000516.1:0-16132 GCA_031377945.1 Acidimicrobiaceae bacterium
TCCAGCGACTCACCGGCGCGCACGTCGCGCATGACCTCGAGGATGTCGTCGCGGTCGGCCTGGTCGCGCTGCACGGCGTGCTGCAGTTCTCGCTCCCGGCTGAGATCGTGCTTGACCGCGACGAACGCAATGTGCTGGCCGGCGTCGTCGTGGGCCGGCGCGATCGTGGCTTCCTCTTCGTAGTACGAGCCGTCCTTGCGACGGTTCATCAACACGCCGTGCCAGGCGTGGCCACCGTTCAACCGTGCCCACATGTCGGCGTAGAAGCGTTCGTCGTGGATGCCACTCTGGAAGATGTGCGGGTTCTCACCCAACACCTCGTGCATCTCGTAGCCGCTGATGCGAAGCGCCGCCGGGTTGGCGTACTGGATGCGCGCGTCAGCGTCGGTGACGATGATCGCCTCGGCAGCCTGATCGATGGCCGTGTTCAACCGCCGACGATCCTCCAGCGCCGTGGCCAATCGCTCACCGTCGCGAATGCGGCCGATACCGAACCCGAGCTGATTCGACACGTCGCACATCACCGCGACGGCGTCGTCATCGAACGCCATGGGCTCCGCCGCGTACACCATCAGCGCTCCGTCGAGTTGACCGTCGACGAACACGGGAATGCTCAGCGACGACCGAAAGCCCCGCGCCGCAGCGGGCGCCTGCCATGGTCGAAACTGGTCCGACTCCAGGAAGTCGTTGACGACCGCCGGCTCACCCGTGCGCAGGCAGGTCCCCGTCGGGCCCATGCTGAGCGCGCCTTCGCCCCACGAGACCTTGATGTCGTCGAGATAGTCGCGGTGCTCCACGCTCGATGCGACGGACTGCACGCTGCGCTCCTCGTCGTGCACCGGGCGCCCGTACCAGCAGAACACGTATCCGGCGCGATCGACGGCCACGGCACACATGTCGGACAGCAACTCGGCCTCCGCTGTGGCGCGAACCAGGATCGCGTTCGCAGCGGAGAGCGTCGTGACAGCACGTCGGAGCAGCACCGCGTCGTGCACATCGCGCAACCCGATGACCGCACCGCCCAACGATCCGTCGGCGTCGAGGAAGGTGTGTGCGCGTACCGCCATCCAACGCTGGTCTCCGGACGAGGTGGGGACGCGCACTTCCACCGTTTCGACGGTCTCACCGCACCGTTCGACATCGTCCTCGAGCCGATCGACCATCTCGATGTCGTCGGTGGCGACCAGGTCACGAAGGCGGCGGCCGAGCCACGAGTCAGGACGAAAGCCCAGCAACTTCTCGACCGATGGCGACACCCACGCCACCCGGCCGTCGAACGCACACTCGACGACGATGTCGCTCATGTGCTCGGCGAGGATTCGGAACCGGCGCTCACTTTCGTCGAGCGCGGCTGTGTCGTCCGGCACGACACTGGAGGGGCTCCACGTCATCATCACATCAGAACCCAGCGACACGACATGGAGGTCGCAGCGCCGGGGGGAGCCGTCGAGCACACGGTCGGCGAGATCGACGCGCTGATGGGTCGTCGCCACCTCGAGGCAGGGCACGAACAGATCGTCAGCGGTGCGACGATGGTCGGGGCCGAGCACCGTCCGACCGACCAGTTGTTCGTGCGTCAGGTCCATGAACGCACACGCCGCGCCGTTGGCGTCGGTCCAGACGAAGTCGACGATGTCGCCATCGGCGGCGCGCACCGGACGCAGGACGGCACATGGATCGACGAGGCCGTCGAGCATCGCTCGGGCCACGTCGTCCGCTCCCATCGAGATCGTCACGCCGCCGCCACCTCCTTGACTGCCGCCAGTGGTCGACGCACCACATCGTGTGCGACACATTGTGCAACGTCGAACTTGTCAACTGCAAGGGACTTCGGACCCCCGGCACCTGCACCTGCATCTGCACCTGCCCGAGCTGATCAGCGTGCACGTCGAGCGCGACGAAGCAGAAATCAGACCGGCGCCTCGACGCGGCGTAGCGGCAGCTGCATCGGCGGCTGATGGTCCCACAGATCGGCGAGCAGGTCGCTGCGCAGCGACGCACTCGCCGGGTCGTCCCAGCGATTGACGTGCTGCAGGGGGTCGTCGGCCAGGCAGTACAGCTCGCCCTCGCTGCCATCGTGCTGCGAACCGGGGAGATAGGCCGTACACACCCACCCGTCGCGGGTGATGGTGCGCAGGTGCACGTTGACGCCGAACAGGTTGCTGTCCCATTCGGTGAGCGACCGTTCGAAACCGCGGGCCTCGGCGTCGCAGTCGTCCACCGGAAGTGGCTTGCCCTCCATCCACTCGGGCACGGGCAGGCCGGCGATCGCACAGAACGTGGGCGCCAGGTCCACCAGGCCGACCGGGCGGGTCACGGCCGACGGTGCGGGCGCACTGGACGGCGCCGGCCGCCACACGAGCGGCAGACGCATGAGCGCATCGACGTGGTACGGCCCCTTGAACAGCAAGCCGAAGTCGCCCTGGAACTCGCCGTGGTCCGTGGTGAAGACCACGTCGACGTCGTCGCCCCAGCCGCGAGCGGCGATGGCGTCCATGACGCGACCGAGGGCTTCATCGATCAGTTCGCACTCGATGGCGTTGCGCTGGTTCACCTCGCGCACTTGGTCGGCGGTCATCGCGGCCGGCACCCAATCGAGCGGGGCCTCGTAGTTGCTCACCAGCGAACCCTCGTACCAGGCCTTCCAGTGCCGCGGCTTGGCGTCGAGCACCGCCTCGCGCTGAGCGGGATCGTCGATGTACCCCTCGGGGAGCGGCACATCGCGCCAATCGATGCGGCCCAGTTCGCTCTTCGGCGGGTCCCACGGATGATGCGGGTCGGGGAAGCTCATCCAGCAGAACCAGTCGTCGTCGGCCGGCAGCGAGTCGAGCCACGAGATGGTGCGATCGGCCACCCAATCGGTGTGGTACCACTCCTTCGGGATTGCGTTCTCCCACACCTGGGGTGCGCCGGTCTCGCCGCCGCCCAGTGCGTTGACCTCGAGGTTGCCGTCGAGCACCGGGTAGAACATGCCGACCACCTCGGGGTGGGTGGCGGCCAGCCAACGTGCGTAGGCGAGCATTCCCTGGCCTCCGTGCGTGGCCCCCTCGAAGTGCTCGAAGCCGCGATGCGTACCCACCAGCGGCTCGCGAGAGAACCGGTTCTCGGCGAAGCGCAGGAACGGATCGAGGAACGGCTCGAAGTGCGGCTTCCCGATGATGGCCGTGCGGTATCCGGCGTCGTGGAGCACCTGCGCGACCGACGGCGCGTCGACGGGGAGCGCGACACCATTCATCCACACGCCGTGCGTGCTCACGTGCTGGCCGGTGATCATCGTGCTACGCGACGGCATGCACACCACCGACTGCGGCTGGGCCCGCTCGTAGCGGATGCCCTGCGCGGCAAGTGCGTCGATGACGGGGGTACGCGCGACCATGCCGCCGTTGCACCCGATGGCGTCGTAGCGCTGCTGGTCGGTGGTGACGAAGAGGATCTTGCGGCCCATCAGTGGGCTCCTTCGCTGTCGGTCGAGGTCCCGAGTGAGGTCTCGGCTTCCATCTGTCGTTTGAGTTCGTCGAGCGCGCCGGCGGTGCCACCCGCGATGGTCAGCGCCATCGTGCGCGGGTCCGCCTCGGTGCTGTACACCACCACACACTCGTCGTCGGCGAGCGCGATCACGTCGATGGTGCCGCGGTGGTGGCGGAAGATCGGCGTGGTGATGCGGTACTGGAAGCGCCGCTGCACGTCGTCGATGACCAGGATCTCCTCGGGCATGGCCATACCTGAGGCCAGGAAGATGACCCGATTGTTCCCCTCCACCGTGCAGTCGGTGAGGCCTGGGAACCACGTGTGCAGCCCGGCGGCGTCGCGTACTCGAGCCCAGACGTCGTCGGCGCTGCGATGGATGCGGATCTCGTGGCGGATGCTCCCGAGCGTCATGGCCGGCAACCTAACATCTGCCACCACATGATATGACAGTCAGCCTGACACCAGTTTGCGGGCGTACGCCACGGCATGCCGCACCGAGTCGGTGAAGGCCACGCCCTGCCACGCGATGTCGAACGCCGTGCCGTGGTCCACCGACGTGCGCACGATCGGGAGTCCGAGCGTCACGTTCACTCCGCTGTCGAAGGCCAACAGCTTCATCGGACCATGCCCCTGGTCGTGGTACATGCACACGATGGCGTCGTACCGGTCGCGGTGCACGGCCTGGAAGAACACGGTGTCGGCCGGGTGGGGACCCGTGGCGTCGATGCCCTCGGCCCGCGCCGCCTCGATGGCCGGGGCGATGTGCTCGATGTCCTCGCGCCCGAACAGCCCGTGCTCCCCCGCATGCGGGTTCAGCCCACACACCGCGATCCGTGGCGCGGGGAGGAACCGGCGCAGCACGTCGTCGGTGAGATGGATCACGTCGAGCACGCGTTCGGCCCGGACGCGCTCGATGGCCTCGCGCAACGAGCAGTGCGTGCTCACGTGCGTGACCGCGATGGAACCGGACGACGTGGCCGCGGTGAGCATCATCGTCACCTTCTCGACGCCGCAAAGGCCGGCGATGAACTCGGTGTGACCGACGAAGGTGGGATCGGTGAGCTGGGCGGCCTCCTTGTTCATCGGCATCGTGACGATGCCCGACACCGTGCCGGCGAGCGCATCGTGTGTCGCCCGCTCCACGTACGCGCGAGCTGCTGCGCCACTGGCCGCGTCGAGCACCCCGGGCCGATGGTCGGCAGCGCTCAACCGACCGAGGTCGACGAGGGGGAACGAACCCCAGTCGACGTCCAGCCCCAGCAGCGTCGCGCCGCTCCGAAGCACATCGCCATCGCCGTACACCACGACGCCCTCACCCAGTTCACCCTGCACCCAGCTACGCAACACGATCTCTGGACCGATACCGGACGGGTCGCCCATCGTGATCGCCAACGGAGCAGTCATGCGACGCACGGTATCGTCCGCAGCATGCCCGCCTCCGCCGCCCACCAGTTCGCGGCGGTGCTGGCGGCCGTCGCCGCCGGAGACCTACCGCCCGCCGACGGCGCAGTCGACGTATTGCCGGTCCTGCGCGGCGACATCGTCGCCATCACCGAGTTCACGGGCCACAGCGTGCTGTGCGCCGACGTCGACCCGGCCGAGATCGCTGCACGCGGGCTCCACGGCTATGGCGCGTGCACGCACCCGTCGATCCTGCTCTGGCTCGCCGGCGGGCACCGCGGGGTCGGGTCGCTCGACGTGTTGTTGGTGCGCCACGGCCTCGGTAGCAGCCTCGCCGACGACATCGGCCACGGAGCCGATCACCCGCGGGTCACCCGCGCCCACCGCTACCGGCGCGAGGTGCGCACCTACGGCGACGAGGCCGGAGTGGTGCTGCTGGGCCGCGGCGTTGCGGATCGCCTCGAACTGGCTGTCGAGCTGTTCGACCACGCCGTGCATGGGCGTGGCCACGGCCGACGCCTGATCGACCTCGGGCTGCACGCCGCACCGCGCAGCGAGCCGGTGTGGGCTCAAGTCGCGCCCGGCAACGCCGCCTCGCTGCGCGCCTTCCTGGCCTCCGGCTTCACCCCCGTCGGCGCCGAGGTTCTCCTCAACCCCAACTGATGGTTCTGGGGATGATCGGTTCCGCCATCCTTCAGGCAAGCAGGTCGACGAGCGCGTCGGGGCCGCCAAAGCCTCCGGCCTTCGTGACCACCACCGGTCCGCGGCCGTGCTCGTCGAGGCTCCACGGCATTCCCGGGGCCGCGTAGCCGCCCACCAGGCGCGAGTCATCCCCGAGCAGAGCCGCCGCAGTATCGCCGCCGATGACGACGACCGCGCCGACGCCGGCGAGGTCGACATCGGCGACCAGAGCCCGAGCGACGTCCGGCGACAGGTCACCGTCGGCAGGTGCCGCTCGGACGACGCGAACGTCCGACCGGGCGGCTTCCAGCCGCTGCACCTGTACCCGCGACACAGCGGTCGCGCTGCCGCACACCACCAGCAGAGGCTGCCGCAACGATGGCGGTTCAGCCGGCGCCGCAACCCCGAAGCGCGCCGCGAACGCGGCGCCGATCGCGCCCGCAGGTCCGGCGACCAACCCGTCGGCCGCCGCGGCCTGGCGGGCGACCGCGTGCAGCATCGCCGTGTCGGCGATGTCGACGGCGGCGATGCCGTCACCCGACGACAGCCAAACCTCGAGCGCCTCGATTCCCGGCAGCAGCACTGCCTCGGGTAGGTGGTCATGCACCGCAGGCCCTGGAGCGCCGTGGACGAGCACCACTCCCCCGACACAGGCGCGTCCCATCGCCGGCCAGGCGGGCACCACCAGCGTCTGCACACGGCGAGCGCGCAGCTCGTGGGCCCAGTTGCCGCGCAGCGTCGAGTCGATCTTGTGGGCCTCCCAGGTCGCCCGCGGTAGGGCTGACACCGCCGCCACAGCGTCGGAGGCGGCCAGACCCCGGGTACCCAGATCCACCACACCCTGTCCCACCGGCGCCTCGCCCACCGACACCGTCACGGGCGCTCCCGTCCGCGCCAGTTCGGCAGCCACCTCGAACGCTCCGGTTCTGTCGTCGGCCGCGACCAACCAGCCGCGCATCAGTTCACCTTGCGGGCGTGTCCCTCCCAATAGGGCTCGCGCAGATCCCTCTTGAGCACCTTCATCGCCCCCGAGAGCGGCAGCGGATCGGTGCGGAACTCGACCGTCTTGGGCACCTTGTAGCCGGCGATCCACTCGCGGCAGTGCTCGATGATCTCCTGCTCGGTCGCTGTCGCGTCGGGCTTCAGCACGACGATGGCGTGCACGGCCTCGCCCCACTTCTCGTTGGGGACGCCGATGACCGCCACCTGGGCCACCGCAGGGTGGCTGGCGATCGCGTTCTCGACCTCGGTGGAGTACACGTTCTCGCCACCGGTGACGATCATGTCCTTCACTCGGTCGACCAGGTACAGATAGCCGTCCTCGTCCACGTAGCCGGCGTCACCCGTGTGGTACCAGCCGCCGCGGAAGGCTTCGGCCGTCGCGTCGGGCTTGTTCCAGTACTCGACCATGTAGTTGCCCGACCGGACGCACACCTCACCCGGAGTGCCCTGCGGCACCTCGTGACCCGCCTCGTCCTGAATGCTGAGCACCACCCCGAGGAACGGGGAGCCGGCGGAGCGCAGGTACTTGCCGCCCTTGCGGTGCTCGTCGGGCCCGAGCAGGCAGATGACGCTGCTGCTCTCGGTCATTCCGTAGCCCTGCCAGATGTTCATGTCGGGGTACAGCGCGAGCAGCTTCTCGAGCAGCGCCTGCGGCATGGGCGAGGCGCCGTACACGAGGTCGGTGAAGCTTGCCAGGCCCGACGGCCGGAAGTCGGGGTGGGCCATGGTGAGGCCGATCATCGTCGGCACCATCACGGTGACGGTCGGCGCGTACTTCTCGACCGAGGCCATCACCGCCGGCGGGTCGAACATCGGCTGGATGACCGTGTGGGCGCCCAGCGCGGGTCCGCCCAACACGCTGAACATGCTCGCCGCGTGGAACATCGGTGTCTGCACGTAGCTGATCGTGTCGCGGCCCATCGGCACCCGCATGAGCACGTGGTACGCGTTCAGCATCTCGGCGCGCTGGTCGAGCAGCACGCCCTTGGGAAGCCCTGTGGTGCCGCCGGTGTACATCAGCACCACCGGGTCGCTCTCGTCGCCCTCGTCGGGAATGACGTGCGGCGCCGACGCGAGCAGGTCGTCGTACGCCACCGTGTGCGGCACGTCGCCCTGACCGATGAGCACGACGTGCTCGAGCCCGGCCTCTTCCTTCACCTTGTCGATGAGCCCTGCGAAGAACCCGTCGACGAAGCACACCTTCGTTCCCGAGTCGCGCAGCACATAGGCGAGCTCCTTCGGCGCGAACCGCAGGTTCAGCGGGTTCACCACCCCACCGCCGAGGAACGACGCGTGGTACAGCTCGAGGTACTCGGGCGAGTTGAGCGTCATGATCGCGTACCGGTCGCCGCGGCCGACGCCGAGCGACTGCAGACCTCCGATGAGGCGTCCGACGCGCTCGAAGTGCTCGGCGTAGGTGCGCGTCACGCCGCTGCCGGCGTTCGTGGTGCACGGTCGATCGGCGTTCTTGGCGATGGCCGGCAGGAAGAGGCGGTGGTACACGAGTTCCTTCATGGCCGGAAGCGTAGGTCACCCGGCGAGAGCGACCTCCACGCTGCGCAGCACCCGCACGAACACCTCTCGCTCGTCGGCGTCGAGCACCGCGTACGCGGGGCGCACCATGTCGTCGGTGAGCCCCTCCACCCTTGCCATCTTCTCGCGTACCGTGTCGTCGATGATCGGAGCGTCCTCGGGCGTCCAGCCGAACATCGCGCCGTCGTTCGGGCGGGTGAAGAAGTGGGCGGTCTTCGAGTCGAGGCCCACCGCCCGGATCGCCACCAGGTGCGCGCACCCGCGGTACTCGCGCAGGATGGTGACCAGTTGCATCGCGTGGGCCGGGGCATCGTCGGCCAGGG
This sequence comes from Acidimicrobiaceae bacterium, assembly GCA_031377945.1. GTDB lineage: Bacteria > Actinomycetota > Acidimicrobiia > Acidimicrobiales > Ilumatobacteraceae > UBA668. The sequence continues at coordinate 8,409 of JANMFL010000516.1, forward strand.
GTTCGGACGCCGTGGCTGCGAACAACGCGAACGCATCGCCGTCAGTGGCGGCAAGCACCTTCTCGGCTGCAGCGACGAACTGGTCGAGGTCGGCGATGCCCGACAACTTGACCCGGCCGTGTTCTCCGCAGCACTCCATGAACGCCGCGCCGGCGACCCGCGGCGACACCTTCACCCGGTTGGCGTTCCACAGTGCGGCGAGCAGCGACGGGTTGAAGTAGCCGAATGCCGACGACACCACGGCCGATTCCACGTCGCCCAGCACCCCGCCGCGGCCGAGTGCGTAGAAGCCGAATCGGTCGAGGCCGAGCTGCTCGGCCCGGGCCATCGCGCTGTCACCGAAGTAGAACGACGAACCGGCCTTGTAGATGATGGGGCAGGCAGCTGCGAGCAGCTCGTCGTCGGTCATGGCGGCGTTCGGGGCATCGGTCATCGCGGCAACGTACATGGTTCAATGAGGCGTCCGCTTCCCCGGAGGATCCATGAGCCAGACCAGTTCGTTGCCGTCCCGTGCCCGAGTCGTCGTCATCGGCGGCGGGGTCATCGGCACCTCGATCGCCTATCACCTCGGCCACATGGGGTGGGCCGACACGGTGCTCGTCGAGCGCGATCAGCTCACCTCGGGCACCACTTGGCACGCCGCCGGCCTGATGGTGACGTTCGGCAGCACGTCCGAGACCTCCACCGAGCTGCGCAAGTACACACGCGACCTGTACACCAACCTGGAGGCCGAGACCGGTTTGGCCACCGGCTTCAAGCCGGTCGGTTTCATCGAACTGGCCGCCGACGAAGGTCGGCTGGAGGAGTATCGGCGCGTGTCGGCCTTCAACCGTCACGTCGGCGTCGACGTACAGGAGCTGTCGCCCCGAGAAGTGGCCGAGATGTTCCCGCTCGCCCGCACCGACGACCTGCTCGCCGGCTTCTACGTGGAGGGCGACGGGCGGGTCAACCCTGTCGATTGCACGATGAGCATGGCCAAGGGTGCCCGCCAGCAGGGCGTCACCATCGCCCAGGGCGTCACCGTCACCGACGTCGTCGTGAAGGGGGGCGCCGTCAAGGCCGTCGTCACCGACCACGGCACCATCGAGTGCGAGTACGTGGTCAACGCGGCTGGCATGTGGGCCCGTCAGCTCGGCGAGATGTCGGGCGTGTCCATTCCCCTGCAGGCCGCCGAGCACTACTACCTCATCACCGAGGCGATGGAGGGCCTCGACCCGTCGTGGCCGGTCATCGAGGACCCGGGCAACTACGGCTACTACCGCGAAGAGGTCGGCGGCCTGATGATCGGGCTGTTCGAGGCCCGATGCGCGCCGTGGAACGTGGGCGGCATTCCCAACGACTCGTCGTTCACCAGCATTCAACCCGACTGGGACCGAATGGCCCCGTACGTGGAAGCGGCGATGAGCCGCGTTCCGAAGAGCTTCGACACCGGCATCCGAACCTTCTTCTGCGGACCCGAGAGCTTCACGCCAGATCTTCGCCCGATCGTCGGCGAGGCCCCGGAGGTGCGCAACTACTTCATCGCCGCCGGGCTGAACTCCATCGGCATCCTCACCGGCGGTGGACTCGGCCGAATGGTGGCCCACTGGATCGTGAACGGCAACCCCGACATGGACGTCACGGGCATGGACCCGGCCCGACTGCAGGCGTACCAGGCGAACCCCGAGTACCGGCGCACGCGCACCGTCGAGTCGTTGGGCATGGTGTACCAGTGTCATTACCCGAACAAGGCGATGTCCACGGCTCGCGATGCGAAGCGCTCGCCGATCCATGCACAACTCGCGCACCAGGGGGCGTACTTCAAGGACGTCAGCGGCTGGGAGGGCGCCGACTGGTTCGCCGGCCCCGGCATCACCCCCGACCCAGGTCCGCTCACCTGGGGCCGATCGGCGTTCTGGCAGCAGTGGGAGGCCGAGCACCGCGCATGTCGCGAGGGCGTCATCGTCATGGACATGAGCTTCATGTCGAAGTTCAAGGTGCAGGGCCGCGACGCCGGCCGCGTGCTCGACCACGTGTCGGCGAACTCGGTGAACGGCACGCCTGGCACGATCACCTACACCCAGTGGCTCGACGAGATCGGCAAGATCCAGGCCGACCTGACCGTCACCAAACTGGCCGACGACGACTTCTTCGTGGTCGCCACCGACACCGCACACCGCCACGTGCAGGCGCATCTGCAGCGCCACCTCGGCGATGCCCACGCGTTCGTCACCGACGTCACCGGGGCGTTCGCGCAGCTGAACGTGCAGGGCCCTCGGTCACGCGCGCTGTTGCAGTCGCTCACCACCACCGACCTGTCCGGCGAGACGTTCCCCTTCCGTACCGCGCGGACCATCGACATCGGTTTCGCCCGCGTGCTGTGCATCCGCATCACCTACCTCGGCGAACTCGGGTACGAGCTGTACGTACCCACCGAGCAGGCGGTGCACGTGTACGAGCGGATCGTCGCAGCCGGCGCCGAGTTCGGTCTGGTGCACGCCGGGCTGAAGGCGCTCGCCAGCCTGCGGATGGAGAAGGGCTACCGCGACTACGGCCACGACATCGACAACACCGACGACCCGCTGATGGCCGGTTTCAGTTTCGCCATCGACTGGGACCACGACTTCGTCGGTCGCGACGCATTGCAACCGCTTCGCGGTGAGACACCGGCATCCCGGCTCGTCAGCGTGCTGTGCCTCGACCCGGAGCCGCTGATGTACCACGCCGAGGTGCTGCGCCGCGACGGTGTGGAGGTCGGCTACGTGCGCGCCGCGTCGTACGGCCACACCCTCGGTGGTGCCGTCGGGTTGGCGATGGTCACCGGCGACGTGTCGGGCGGCGACTGGACTGTCGAGATCAACGGCGCCCAGTACCCGGCCAAGGTGAGTCTGCGCCCCTTCTACGACCCCAAGAACGAGCGCATCAAAGCCTGACCATCAGCCTGACAGCCCCCGCCGGTAACGAACGGGATGCCAACCGGCAGATCCCATTCTCACTGGCAGCTCTGCGCGGCGTCCATCCGGTCTGTGTCAGCACTTCTTCTGAAGATCTTCAGAAGAAGTGGTGACACAGAGGAGTGCCGAGTGCCCGATATGGCGCTCCCGCCGCAAGGGTTGTCATGGCCGGTGAGCGAACGCTCCCTGGGGAGCGCGCCGACTCGGAACCGGGGCCATTTCGTCTCGGATTCCGAGACGATCGAGCCCCCGAAGCGGATTTGGAACGGATCAGCCCCAGAAACCAGGGCGCTGCAGCTCAGGTCTTCTGGATGACCAGGCTGCCGATGCTGTAGCCGGCCCCGAAGCTGCACAACACTCCGACGTCGCCACTCACCATGTCGGCACGGTGCAGATGGAAGGCGATGATGCAGCCCGCCGACGACGTGTTCGCATACGTGTCGAGGATGACCGGCGCCTCGAACTCGTCGGGCAACCGACCGAGCAGGTGTTTGGCGATGAGCTGGTTCATCTTCAGGTTGGCCTGGTGCAACCAGAACCTGCGGATGGCGCTGACCTCCATGTGCACTTGCTGCAGCTGGGCGTTGATGTGCTCGACCACCATCGGCACGACATCTTTGAACACGCGCTGACCCTGCTGGCGGAACACGAGCTCGAACGGATCGCGCGGCTCGTCCTCGCTGGAGTTGAGGAAGCCGAAGTCGTTGCGGATGGCGTTGGAGAACGCCGTGGAGAGCTGCAACCCGAGGACCTGCCACTGCTCTGCGGCGACGGCGTCGGTGGCGCGTTCGAGGACCACGGCGGTGCAGGCGTCGCCGAAGATGAAGTGGTGGTCGCGCAACGCGAAGTTGTTGTGACCCGAGGTGATCTCGGGGTGCACGACCACCACACAATTCGCCGACCCGTTCTTCAGCGCGTCCACACCGGCCTGCATGCTGAACGTGGCCGACGAGCACGCGACGTTCATGTCGTACCCCCACCCACCGGCACCGAGCGCATGTTGCAACTCGATGGCCACTGCCGGGTACGCACGCTGGATGTTCGAGCAGCCGACGATGACGCAGTCGACCTCGTCCGGCCGACGACCGGCCTGGGCGAGCGCTTCGAGGACAGCCGGGAGTGCCATCTCGACCTGCAGGCTGGGTTCGTCCTCCGAGCGAGTGGGCAGGTGGGGACGCAGACGCTCGGGGTCGAGCACGCCGACCTTGTCCATCACATAGCGGCTCTTGATGCCCGACGCCTTCTCGATGAAGTCCGGATCGGGCAACGTCCGCGCCACCACGTCGCCCGCGGCGATCTCGGTGGCATGGTCCTCGTTCCACCGGTTCACAGCGATGCTCAGCGATGCGGCGAGCTCGGCGTTGCTGATCGAGTACGGCGGCGTGAACAGCCCCGTCCCGGTGATGACGACTTCGTTGGAACCCACTCGTACCCCCTCGGAGATTCGACCTTACCGACCGGGCGCGGCACGGACAGCGCTGAGCCAAGGGACACATGGCGGCTGATGCGCACACATTGCCCGTATCGTGGAGCGTTACCGTTTTTTGGAAGTGAGACAGCCCATGGAAGACCACCACGACACCGAACTCGATGTCACTCCTGACGTCGACGTCGAAGTGGCTCCCGCCACCGAGAACGGCTTCGCCGCCCTCGGCCTGCGCGCCGAGCTCCTCGAAGCCCTCGAGACCCTCGGCTACGAAGAGCCCACGCCCATCCAGCGCGAGACCATCCCGCACCTCATCGCCGGCAAGGACCTCGTCGGCCAGGCGGCCACCGGCACCGGCAAGACCGCAGCGTTCGCCCTGCCGGCGCTCGCGCTGATCAAGGGCCAGGCCACCAACAAGCCGTTGGCCCTCATCCTCACCCCCACCCGCGAGCTCGCCATGCAGGTGAGCGAGGCCTTCTTCCGCTACGGCAAGGACCTCGGCGCGAAGTGCGTCCCGGTCTACGGCGGCACCCCCATCTTCCGTCAGCTGCAGTCCCTGGACCGCGGCGTCCACATCGTGGTGGGCACGCCCGGCCGCGTGCTCGACCACATCGGTCGCGGCTCGCTGCCCCTCGACAACATCAAGATGGTCGTGCTCGACGAGGCCGACGAGATGCTCGACATGGGCTTCGCCGACGACATCGAGAGCATCCTCGACGCCATCCCCACCGAGCACCAGACGGTCATGTTCTCGGCCACGATGCCGCCACGCATCAACGCCATCGCCAAGCGTCACCTCAACGATCCGGTGCGCATCAACGTCGTGCGCGGCGACACCAAGGCCAGCAAGGGCAAGGTCCGCCAGATCGCCTACATCGTGCCGCGTCAGCACAAGCCGGCCGCCCTCGGCCGCGTCCTGGACATCGAGTCACCCGGCGGCGCGTTGGTGTTCTGCCGCACCCGTACCGAGGTCGACCAGCTCACCGAGACCATGAACATCCGCGGCTACCGCGCCGAGGCGCTGCACGGCGGCATGGACCAGGCCCAGCGCGACCGGGTCATGAACCGTCTGCGCGACGGAACCGCCGAACTGCTCGTCGCCACCGACGTCGCAGCCCGCGGCCTCGACGTCGACACGCTCACCCACGTCGTCAACTACGACGTGCCGTCGGCACCCGAGAGCTACGTGCACCGAATCGGCCGCGTCGGCCGCGCCGGTCGCGAGGGCGTCGCCATCACCCTGGCCGAGCCCCGCGAGCAGCGCCTGCTCAAGAACATCGAACACCTGACCAAGCAGACCATCGCCATCGAGAAGGTCCCGTCCATCGCCGATCTGCGCACCGCGCAGCTCGAGCAGACGGTCGCCGCCATCCGCGAGTCGCTCGCCGCCGACGACCTCGACGACTTCCACCCGGTGCTCCACGCCCTGCGTGCCGAGGCCGACCCGCGCTCCGTCGCCCTCGCCGCCATCCGCCTGTACCACGAGGCCGCCGGCAACACCGTCGACGAGCACGAGATCCCCGACGTGCAGATGCGGCCCGAGCGCAAGTTCGAGCCGCGCGAGCAGCGTTCCCGCGAGTCGGGCGGCGCCGCCCAGGCCGGGACGGCGTTCATCTACGTCGGAGTGGGCCGCAAGGCCGGCATCCGCCCGAACGACCTGGTGGGCGCGATCGCGAACGAGACGGGGCTCACCGGTCGCGAGATCGGCCCCATCCGCATCACCGACACGTACTCGGTGGTCGGCGTGCCCGAGACCCGCCTCGACGCCGTCCTCGACCAGTTGAAGCACACGGTGATCCGTGGCAAGCCGGCGAGCGTGCGTCGCTACGTCGACAACGGCGCCCAGAGCCGCGGCCCCAGCGAGGGCCACCGCGGTTCGCGACCCACCGGGTACGAAGGCAAGAAGCCCTACGAGAAGAAGACGTACGGCAAGAAGACCTACTGAGCGAGCGGTCGAGCTCGGTCGGCGTCTGATGCCGACACCCGGCGTCAACCGCTCGTCGCCAACTCCGGTCGACCGCTGGCAGTGAGCGTGAGCCGTCCTTCCACGAACAACTCCAGCCCGTCGACCGGCACCGTCTGCTCGCTCCACACCTCGCGGGTCTCGAACAGCGGCGCACCCGCCGTGACCATGTCGTGCTGCAGTGCAAGGGTGAGGTGTCCGAGCGCGAACGATCGAGCCGCCAGTAGATCGGTGAAGGTCCTCGGCGCTTCTCCGGCGTGAACCACGAACTGTCCCTGCGACGGCGCGCTGACCACGCACTCGCGGCTCAGGCGTACGCGCCCCACCACGGCGCCGACGGCGTTGGCCACATCGGCATGGGCGGGGATGCGCGACTCGGCACCCAGCAGCGCGGCGACCCGCGGGTAGTAGGCCGAAGCCGACGCGCCGAGCCCCACCAGCGGTGCCGACAGACCGAGCGACAGTCGCACGACCTCGAGCTTGCGGTCGAGCACGGCCTGCACCACTCGACTGCTGACCGTCTCTGGCGGCAGACCGTCGTTCACGAATGCAGCGGCGAGCACGGCCTCGGCGCTGCGGCGGACGAGCGTGTCCACCGTGTGCTGGCTGATGGTCTCGGCATCGGGGGCGATTGCCTTGCCCATGCGGTCGCGACCCTTGGCGAACAGCTCGGCGGCCTTGCGCGCCGCGGCGACGTCGTACGTGGACTGAATACCCAGCACGTGACTCGCGTCGGTGGGAGTGAAGGCGGCGATCTGCAGAACCCCTCGCTGTACGAGCCGCTCCATCACGCGCCGCAACTGCAGCGTGGGCAGCGCCGTCGAGGCCACGGCGACACGGCCCCCCATCCCTTCGAGCACCTGCCGCTCGGTGCCCTCGAGTGCGGCGAGCCGCTCGTCGTACCTCTCGGCGATGAGCACGACCCCGTCCAGGTCGCCCGGCGACAGATAGGTCAGGTGCTGGTCGAGCATGCGGTGCACCAGCTCCGGCTCGTCGACGGCCAACTGGCACAGCGGCACCACCTTGCGCGGCCCGATGAACAACGATGCGCCGGTTGCCCGTTCGTCGTGGCGCACTCGGCTGTCACCACCGAGCCCGTGGGTGCGCATGGCGACCGCCGACACCATCGTCTGGTGACCACCGACGGTCGCTCCGTCGGGGCTGACTGCGGGGATGCCGTCGCGCAACACGGCGATGTCGGTGGTGGTGCCACCGATGTCGCTGATGATCGCTTCGTCGAGCCCGGTGAGGTGCGCCGCTCCGACGAGGCTGGCGGCGGGTCCGCTGAGGATGGTCTCGATCGGACGCTCACGCACGAAGGCCGCCGACACCAACGAGCCGTCGCCACGGACGACCATCAGTGGCGCATGGACACCGCGGGCGGCCAAGGCTTCCTGTGTGG
>JANMFL010000057.1:0-6927 GCA_031377945.1 Acidimicrobiaceae bacterium
GGAGATGTTTTTGAGATTGTGGTGGCGGGCACCGCGGAGGGTGATGAGGGCGGCGGATAGGCGCGCTGGTCTGGACATGCGATGCATGGGGTCTCCGAGTTCGTTTGTTGGATGCTCGTCCAGTGGGCGAGCAGCCGGGGACGGTCAGCCGGTTGCGTTGTGCGGGCGGTGAGTCGTGAGATGGGCGACGCCAAGGATGAGCCCGGTGGCCGTTGTCATGATGCCGGCGAGAAGGGTGAGCATCATCGGGACCCACCATCCGTCGGGGACCTCGCCGATGATGTTGAGGACCACGATCGTCGTGGCGAGCACGCCGACACCACCGAGAAGGATCTGCCACCAGTGCGCGCTGGCGGGGCGCTCTGCGGTCACCGCTCGCGTCGTGCGCCACGAGGCGACGGCAAGGACGCCGGCCATGACGGCGACGGCGAGACCGAACCCGGCAATTGCGAGGTTCGACCCCGCCAGGATCGCTGTCACGACACCGGTGACACTGAGTGCCGCAAACAGGACAGGCACGGCGGGGTTCGGTGGTCGGTTCATGTGGGCCTCCAGGTGTCGGGCGGGGATGGTGATGGTGAGATCGATCAGACTGCGCGCCCAGACTCGAGAGGCGGACCCGTCGTGCAACTGTTCGGCGAACAGGAGAGCCATGTCGTCGCGGTATTCGTCGCGGAAGCGGCGTGGGTAGACGCGCAGCAGAGTGCGGTAGATGCCCACCGCCCGCGAGCTGTTCACGCGATCGCCCCGCCTGGTAGATGGGCGGCGATGCGATGCACCAGCCCTTGGAGGCGGACGAGCTCATCGACCGCGACGGCACGCCCGCTCCCGGTGAGCGTGTAGTAGCGACGCCGCTCACTGTCATCTCGACGGACCCGGTCCGTTGTCTCCTCGATGAGCCCGTCATCGACGAGACGATTCAGCGTGCCGTACAGCGTGCCCGGACCCATACGAACCGCGCCGTCGCTCAGCTCGGCCACGCGACCGATCAGGGCATAGCCGTGGGACTCGCCGTCGAGCAGGGCCAGCACGATGTGCAAGGAAGCCGAAGGGAGAGGCTTGGCGGGTTGCGGCATGCTCGAACTATGATGTATCGAAGTCCGATAGTCAAGGGCCGATTCGCGCAAGGCGTCCGACAAGCAGGTCGCTTGATCGGCCTCCACCGCACCACGGGAAGCGACGACGACGTCAGGGTGGGGTCACTGCTTCAACCGAGGTCTGGACAACCGCTGCTCGTGCTTGCACCCACTCTTGATCTTCGGGTTGGCTCCGAAGTAGTGAGGCCGATGACACTCGCATGGCCTACCTCATCTCTCGCAACAACCGGTTCTATGTCGTCGCCTACGACGGGGTCGACCCTGCCACCGGTCGCGAGCGCCGACGATGGCACCCTGCCGGCGCATCGAGAGCTGATGCCGAAGCTATCGCTTCGAGCATCACCGAAACCAACCGCGTTCCGGTCCCCCGTGGACGAGACGCGGTCACTCTTGGCGACTACCTGATCAACAGTTGGCTTCCTGAACGGCAACGTCGTGTACGTGCCACCACCGCCTATCGGTACGGATGGATGATCGAGCGCTACATCGCTCCGGCGGTCGGGCAGTACGCGCTTCGGTCGATCCGCACTGAACACCTCAACGACTTCTACACCGCGCTCACCTCGACTGGCGGCCAGCATGGTGATGGGCTCGCCGCCAAGACCGTTCACGAAGTTCACCTCATCGTGCGTAGCGCGCTTACCCAGACCACCGAGCAAGGACTCACCCGTACCAATGTCGCGCTGCGCGCCCAACGGCCGCGACCGCACGCCCGCCCACGACGCGGGCCGGAGACATGGACAGCTCAAGAGCTCAGCGCGTTCCTACGTAGCGCTGGCGGGCATCGCCTGTACCCGGCGTTGCATCTAACCGCCACTACCGGAATGCGCCGTGGCGAGATCGTCGGGTTGCGGTGGGGTGACTGGAACTCGGGTCTGCATCACCTGTCGATCAGCCGTACCCGCCAGGCGCTCGCCGGGCGGTCCACCGAGTTCGCCACCAAGACACGCACCAGTCGACGCTGCGTCGAACTCGACGCCCACACCGAGGACGTTCTGGAATGCTGGCGCGATCGCCAATGCAACGACGGGCACCGCACGGGTACGCGTGACTCGATTTTCACCAACACCGGTGGCGAGCCACTACACCCGGAGTCGATCAGCCAGCTGTTCACCAGAATCGTCGCCCGTTCGGGTCTTCCGCACATTCGGTTCCACGACTTGCGCCACACTCACGCCAGCTTGCTCGTCGCCTCCGGCACCCCCGTCAAGGTCGTGTCCGAACGACTCGGCCACGCCCACCCGTCGTTCACGATCCACACCTACCAACACCTACTCCCGGGAATGAGCGCCGAAGCCGCCCACCGCTTCGCCGACCTCCAAACCGGTAGACGACAACCAGTCGCACCCAAGCGCGAAACACCAGCCCACCGGCCATGCGGACGACAAACACCCGAGGTGACGTCTACCGGACCGGTAGACGAACCCGGTAGACGACGTCATCGGCCGAAAACGAGAAACGCCCGGAAACTCAATGTTTCCGGGCATTTCCACTAGTGGCGGGGGCAGGATTTGAACCTGCGACCTTCGGGTTATGAGCCCGACGAGCTACCGAGCTGCTCCACCCCGCGTCGGAGTAGGACACAAACCGTAGCCACGGATCGTCCGAATCGCAACCGCCTCCCCCAGCCTCCCGACCGACGGCACGCGCATCCGGGCCGATCGTCACTGTGCCCCCACCATGCCCCTCCACCACCGGGATGCCTCGACGATCGTCACGGGAAGGTCCTACGCCCATTGACGGGCACATCCACCGTCCTTAACCTGCAACAACTCTGTGCGGGAACAGAAGTTGTTGCCCCGAAAGTGGTGGCCGAATGAATCGGACGGGAATGCGCGTTGCAGTTTGTGGCGCGATCATGGCAACCCTCACATTGCCAGTGGTGGGGACGGCGGTGCCGATCCTCGGCGTGCCAGTGGCCACGGCAGCGCTGGCGGGTGCCACCTCGGCCGACGTGCCGGTACCGGCGGTGCCCGCACCGCGCACGGATGCGGCGCCGATCGAACGCGGACCCGGGCGACGGATGCGCGCCGCCGAAGCCGCCGCGGTGCACGGCTCCGCGTTCATCGAACGGGCCAATCCGCAACTGGCCCGCACCACCCTGCAACGCCTGCTCGGCGACACCTCCACCTGGGTGGACGACGGTGGTCGGCTGTTCGTTCAGGACCCGCCGCGGCGCACCAACCAATTTGCCGCCGCCACGGACCCCACCTTCGCCGCGCCCCACCCACTCGCGAACACGTTCCTCCTGCACAGCCGACCCGGTGCGAAGCGGGTCATCTACCTCGACTTCAACGGGGCGACGCTCGACACCCTCTGGAACGGCTGGAACGCCGGGATGCCCATCCGGGCCGGCGGCCTCGACTACGACGGTGTGCCGTCGACGTTCAACACGTTCGAGCGCACCTTCATCCAGATGGTCTGGCTGCGCGTGGCCGAGGACTTCGCACCGTTCGACATCGACGTCACGACGGCCGATCCCGGTCTCGCCGCGCTCACGAGGACCAGCACGGCCGACGTGACGTTCGGGGTGCGCTCGGTCATCACGCAGCTCAACCCGATCCGCAGCAACTGCGGGTGCACCGGGATCGCTTACCTCGGCGTCTTCGACGACGTGTCGAGCGTGGAACCCCCACCGGCGCTGGCGTTCGTGTCTGGCTTCGTGTTCGCGGACCGGCTCGACGACGTCGCCGACACGATCTCCCACGAGGTGGGGCACACCGTCGGCCTCGAGCACGACGGCCAGATCAGCGGCAGTCCATACTTCGGCGGGCAGGGCATCTGGGGAACCATCATGGGCATCGGGCAACAGCCGCTGTCGCAGTGGTCGAAGGGCGACTACGCCGACGCGAACAACCAGCAGGACGACCTCGCGGTGATCGCCGCGTCGGCCCCGTTCGTCGCCGATGACCACGGGAACACTGCAGCGACAGCCACCGCGCTCCCCAGCGCGGTGTTCGACGAGGCAGGACTCGTCGGGGCCGCCGGTGACGTCGACGTTTTCGCCGTGCCGCTCCTCGCCGGAGCGTTCCACGTCGGGGCGTTGCCCGCTCCGGTCGGTGCGAACACCGACCTGCGACTGGAACTGCGTAGTCCCGCGGGCGTCGTGGTGGCTGCCGCCAACCCCGTCGCAGTGCCGGCCGGCATCACACCCGACGCCGCCGGCACGGCCGCAGAGATCTCCGCCGACATCACGGCCCCCGGCACGTACACCCTGTGGGTGCGCGGCACCGGCCAGGGTGACCCGCTCGTCGACGGGTACAGCGCGTACGGCAGCATCGGCCGCTACCGGCTGACCTCGGACCCGACCACGGTCGTCGCCAACCGAATCGGCACGGGCAGCGGGACGATCACGTCCGACACCGGCGCCATCGACTGTGGTCCGACGTGCTCCGCAGCGGTCCCGGCACAGTCGCGGATCCTGCTCACGGCAACACCCGACCCCGGCTCGATGTTCGTCGGATGGACGGGTGCGTGCACAACGCGACAGACCACCTGCGACATGTTCCTCAACGCCCGGACGACCACGGCGACCGCGCACTTCGTGGACATCGCCACCGCGCCGGTACTGACGGTCGACCTCGTGCACCCGAATGACCCGACGCTGTTCGTCGACCCTGAGGTGCGCTCGAACGAGGGCGACATCGGCTGCACGACGCTCAACCCCGCATCGTGTGCGGCACCGTTCGCGCCGGGCACGATCGTCTCGCTCGCGGCGACGACGTTCGGTGCCGACGAGGGGTGGGCACTCCAGGGCTGGACCGGGGCGTGCACGACCATCCCATCCGTGTCGCTCGGCAACTTCGCGATGGACCCCGCCTGCCAGGTCACGATGAACCAGTCGCAGGGGGTCACCGCGAGCTTCGTGCCGGGACGCCGGCTCACCGTCGACATCCGCGAGCCGTACTACGGCTCGGTCACCTACAGCACGCCGAACCCGTGCCTCGCCACCGGGGCGATCGTCTACCAGTGTCGGACCGTCCTCGCGACGAACTCCGTCGTGACGGTCACCGCCCGCCCGACGGACCAGGCACGGTTCGTCGGGTGGACAGGCGCGTGCACGGGCACGGCGCTGACGTGCACCGTGACGATGAGCGCCGCCCGCGACCTCGGCGCGGCGTTCGAGGTCGCGCCGCGCCTGACCGTCACCAAGGAGGGCACGGGCAGCGGCAGCGTCACCGGAGGTGGCCTCTCCTGCGGCACGCGGTGCACGGCCACCACGATCGTCAACAGCGCGGTCACGCTCACCGCCACTGCTGCCAAGGGGTCGAAGTTCGTGCGATGGAACGCGCCCTGCGACCGCCCGGTCGGCACCACCTGCACGCTGACGATGAACCAGGGACGCAGCCCCACCGCGATCTTCGAGCGGACGACCGACACGTTCCGGGCCCTTCAGCCGCCAAAGCGTCTGCTCGACACCCGCCTCGGGCAGCGGGGGATGATCGAGGAGGAGTTCTTCGAGTACGGCACACCGCTGACAGCCGGGACGATCAGCCAGTACCAGCTCGGCTCCGGCGTCCCCGCGCCCGCGGGTTCCAGCTATGCGCTGAACCTCACGGTCATCACGCCCGGACGGGCCGGGTCGCTGAAGGTGTTCCCCTGCGGGTTCTTCATCGAACTGGCCAGCAAGCCGACCACGATGACCTTCCTGGCAGGCGCCTCGCAATCCACGAGCACGGTGGTCACCGTCCCCGCCGGGCAGTACCTGTGCATCTTCTCGACCGCCACGGTCCACGTCGCAGTCGACGTGACCGGGTGGTTCCCGCCCGGCCTGACCTACGCGCCGCTGACGACGCAACCGCGGTTGCTCGACACGCGCAAGGGGGTCCGCGGTGCGCTCGAGTCGACCGACATGGTCCTCCCGTTCGCGACCGGGACGGTGCGCCGGTTCGCGCCGCTCGGCAAGGCCGGGATCGGTGCCACAGGTGTCGCCGGCCTGCAGCTGTCGATCACCGCACTCACCCCGACGAGCAGCGGCAGCCTCTCCGTCTACCCGTGTACCAGCGCGGGTGTCGCGCCACCGCCGACCAGCACGATCCAGTTCGTCAAGGGCATCAGTACGGTCACGACCGCGGCGGTCACCATCGGCGCGTCGGCCGGCTTCTGCATCCGCTCCACCGGTGGGACGCACGTCGTGCTGTCCGCCTCCGGCTGGTACCGGGCCTCGCGCGGCTACCGCACGTTCGCCGCACCCGGCGCGCCGCGACGCCTGCTCGACACCCGTACCGGTCTCCGCGGGGTGCTGGAACCGACCGACGTGACCGTCGGGCTGTCACCCGGTGTGGTGCGCCGCATGCAGGTGGCCGGCGCCGGCGGCTTCCCCGCCGCCACGGCGATCGGATCCGTCGCGCTCGTGGTGACCGCACCCGGCTCTGCGCCGTCGGGGTCGATCAAGCTCTGGCCGTGCGACGTCGCCACCGCCCCACCGCCACCGGTCACGACGACGGTGAGCTTCAACGGCGGCAACGCCTCCAACGGCGCGATGGTCGCCGTGTCGGCCAACGGCGGGGTCTGCATGACGGCCACGGGACGGGCAGTCCACGCAATCATCGACGGGGTCGGTTGGTTCACCCGCTGACGACCTTCGGGTGATTGAGGTCGACACGAATTCCCAACTGACGACCAGCTCAGGGCACGTTCACCCTGCTTCGTCTCGCGCAGGCGGCTCAGCCGGCGACGTGGGACAGCTGCTCCACACCGCGTCGCAGCAGCGAGTCGACCTGGCCCGGCAGGTGCAGCACGGCGTTCTTCAGGTTCGAGCGGCGCCGCGAACGGTGCAGGACGAGCACCGCGATCAGCACCACCAGGGCGACGGCTCCGGCGAGGGCAC
>JANMFL010000001.1:0-1511 GCA_031377945.1 Acidimicrobiaceae bacterium
CAGCAGCACGGTGCAGTTGCGCATGGGAAGGTCGAAGTGGCCGGCGGTGAAGCGGCCTGCGGTCTCGTTGGCTCCGGTGGAGTACAGGAAGTTGCCGGCCCAGGCACGCGCCTCGGTGCCCCACGTCTCGCGTCGGTCGTACAACTGCGCGGCATCCCAGCGGGCGAACTGGTTCATGCCCCAACCGACGTGGCTGGTGGCATAGCTCTCGCGATCGCCGAACGCCGACAGGTACTCGCGAAACAGGATGGCATCGACGCCGTCGCCCTCGATGCGCTCGATGTGGTCGTCGACGATGTGCAGTTCGACCGGTGTCTCGACGAGCCGGTTGAACGTCAGGTTCATGTCGCCCGGCGCCAGGACCACGGTGCCGTTCACCGAATGTGCGGCCGGGAACGTGAGCACCAACCCGCCCGGCCAATGGGCGATGGAGCCGGGTCCGTCGGTGAGCCCGGTGCTGCCAGCGGTGAACCCGCCTGCCAATTGCACGGTGAGGCGAGTGCCGGCCGGACTGCTGACATGCATCGCGGCCGCTGCCTGCAACCACTGGTGGCCCAGATCGACGCGGCGGGGGAGGTCGTCGTCCCACGGCAGACGCTCGAGCACCTCGGGGTGTTCGTTCGAGATCATCAGCACTCGGGCGGTGCCGGACAGGATGCGCCCCAGCTCTGGGCTGTGCAGCAGGCCTTCCACGGTGCAGTCGATGACCAGGTCGCTGTTCACCAGTGCGGCGACGACCGCGTCGTGGTGCGCAATGGCCTGCGAGGCGCCAGTGGAACGGATGGGCACGGCGTGCGTGGCCGGCGGTGTGGGGACCACGATGTCGAACACCCTCCCGCCGAGCGACTGCGCCGCGAGTCGGGCGGTCTCGACGAGCGCCGGGCGGCTCTGCGATTCGCTGAGCAACGCGACCTTCTCGCCTTCGTGCAGGCCGCATCGGGCGAAGTGCGCGGCGAACGCTCGGACGTAGCGCCATTCCGTCGCAGGCTGGTTCACATGGCCTCCACTCGGTCGAGGTGTTCGCAGATGAGTTCGTCGACCGCCTCGGGCGCCTCGGCGTTCAACAGGTGACCGGCACCGGGTACGACCGACAGCGTCGCGCCCGCGATGTGCTCGGCCAGGTATCGGCTGTAGCCGACCGGGGTCTCGGCGTCGAGGTCGCCGACCAGCACGAGGGTGGGTGCGGCGATGTCGGCGAGCAGTGGTCGGGTGTCGTGGGTGACCAGGCACACGATGCTGCGCCGGAGCGCTGCCGAGGTGATGCGTGCCATCGCCGTCCGCTGCTGCGCGAATGCCTCGTCCGAGATAGCGGGACCGGCGAGCGAACGCAGGACACGGTCGGCGAAGTCGGCAGGTTCCTGGCCTCGGTCGAGCGGAGCGAGGCGTGCGGCCTGCCAGGCAGCGGGCGCGGTGCCGTCCAGCCCGAACGCAGGGCTGCTCGACAGCAGCGTCAGCGACCGAACCCGTTCGGGGTGCCACGCGGCGAGGTATTGGGCGATCATGCCGCCCAT
>JANMFL010000105.1:0-6371 GCA_031377945.1 Acidimicrobiaceae bacterium
CGTCGATCGCGGACACGTTGATGGCCGACATCGACCGACTCGAGCGCGAGTTGGACATTCGCGTCGGGGGCAACGGCTTCGAGGGTCGGGCCACCACGCGCGTCTACAACCTGCTCGCGCTCGGTGACCTGTACGCGCAGATCCCCGTGCACCCCATGGTGCTGCCGTTGATGCACCACCTGCTCGGCGCGGGCTGCCTGGTCAGCAGCCTCAGTGCGATCACCATCCTGCCGGGCGAGACCGCGCAGCCCATCCACGCCGATGACCAGGTCATTCCCATTCCCAAACCGCACAAGGCCGTCACCGCGAACAGCATGTGGGCCGTCACCGACTTCACCGAGGCCAACGGCGCGACGCGGGTCATCCCGCGCAGCCAGCTGGCCGACCATTCACCTGCGTACGGTCAGCACTACGACAGCATCTGCGCCGAGATGCCCGCAGGAAGCATCTTGGTGTGGGACGGTGGCCTGTGGCACGGCGGCGGGGCGAATGTCACCGACGAGCGCCGGCGCGGCATCGCCATGAACTACTGCGCCGGGTTCATCCGCCAACAGGAGAACCAACAGCTGGGCATCCCGCTCGACACGCTGCGCACCTTCTCGCCCGAGTTGCAGGAGCTGTGCGGGTTCGGGGTCTACAAGGGCCTCATCGGCCACATCGACCGGCAATCACCGTCGCAACGCCTGCTCGACCCCGACAGCCCGAACACGATGCTGTGGGACCGCACCTGAGCCCAACTGGGCGCGAAACGTCCCAAATCCGGGTCACTCCGCGCCCGTGGGGGCGAATGGTCCCATTACTGGGACGAATCGCGCCCAACCTCTGGCACGTGCATCGCTGCCGAAGTGGCGGGGTGGACATGCGAGAGCGACCGAAGCGGTCGTTTCGACCTGTCCAGTCCCCGGTTCGGGCGGCAACGTGCGGGAAGTGGACAGCCGCTGGGCACTCGGCGCCGGGTGCCGCTACCGTCGCACCCGGCATGTACAAA
Source organism: Acidimicrobiaceae bacterium (assembly GCA_031377945.1). GTDB lineage: Bacteria > Actinomycetota > Acidimicrobiia > Acidimicrobiales > Ilumatobacteraceae > UBA668. Next base: position 989 of record JANMFL010000105.1, read on the forward strand.
TTCCTGGTCTCCCCGAAGTGGATCGGCTTCCACCTGCTGTGCCTCGTCGCCATCGGTGGCATGGTCACCGCCGGCATGTGGCAGCTGGGCCGCTACCAGGACCGACAGGACTTCAAGTCCGAGGTGCAATCGCGCACGAACGCCGACATCGTCGGGTACGACACGATCTCCGCGCAGCCACCGGCCGACATCGAGTGGCGTCGTGTGGACGCCACAGGAACGTACGTACCCGACAAGGTGTTCGAGGTCGTCAACGTCAGTCAGGGCGGCGCGTCGGGTCACGACGCCGTCAGTGGCCTGCAATTGGCCGACGGCAGCGTGCTCGTCGTCAACCGCGGCTTCCTCCCCGGCACCGAAGAACTGCCGGCCGCTCCCGACGGCGAGGTCACCGTCGTCGGTCGCGTGCGCAAGAGCCAGACCGCGGGTCTCGGTAAGCCCAGCGACGACGGCACCCAGCAACTCACCCAGATCCGCCGCGTCGACCTCGAGGCCCTGGCACCACAGTTCGACCAGCCGATCGAGCCCGTCTACCTCGACCTGCTCGAGTCGTCACCGGCCGAAGCTGCGGGCATGACACCGATCGCCTTCCCCGACCTCGACGGCGGCCCGCCGCACCTCAGCTACACCATCCAGTGGTTCATCTTCAGCATCGCGGTGGTGGCCGGATGGGTGCTCGCCGTTCGCAAGAGCATCAACGATCGCAGCGGCAAGCCGCAGAAGCGCAAGATTCCGCCGATCGACGAGTCGTACGCCAGCGGCGGCTGAGGCTCAGCCGGGGATGAAGCCTTCGAGCTCGGCCATGCGCCGGAACTGCTCGACGACGTTCGGCGTGACGTAGCCGGGGTCGAGACTGCGGTACGCGGTGTCGACGTTCACGCTGATGCGGCCGAACTCGCTCCACCCACGGAACTCCTCCTTCGCCCCCACGTCGGCGGCGATCTGGCGGGCTGCCTCCCAGGCGTCGATACCCGCCGCATGCCGCGCCGTGGCCTCTGCGTCGACGAACGACAGGTAGTCGCGCACGGTCGCGATGCCCGCCTTGTCGGTGAGCGGACCGTGGCCGGGCACCACCACGTCGATGTCCATTCCCAGCATCAGGTCGCACGCCGCGACCCAGTTGCCGAGCGGCCCTGCCCACACGATGGGCGTGCCGCCGATGAAGAGGATGTCGCCGGTGTAGACGGTGCGGGCGTCGGGCACGTAGGCGATGGTGTCGCCACGGGTGTGCGCCGGACCGACCTCGATCAGCTCGACCGTGCGCCCGGCGACGTCGACGTCGAGGCGCCCGTCGAACGTCCGCGTCGGCATGGTCACGGTGATGCCGTCGAACTCGAACGCACCGAAGAAGTGGCGGAACAACTCCCCCACTTCACCATCGGCATGGTTCAGCGCGGCGAGCATCGCGGGCGGCACCTCGGTCATCTCGTGCGCGGTCGCCGCCGAGGCGATGATCTCGGCTCCTTCGACCAACTCGTTCCCGTAGCAGTGGTCGCCGTTGGCGTGCGTGTTGACCAATGTGCCGATGGGAGCCATACGCGTGACGGGTTGCATGGCCGTCAACATCTCGGCGGTCAGCTTCAGGTCGAACAACGTGTCGACCAGCAGCGACACCCCGTCGCCCATCACCAGCCCGGCGTTGCTCCATCCCCAACTGCCGTCGGGTTGAAGGTACGCGTAGCAGGAATCACCGAGTTCGAAGAGGCCCTTGTCGTACGGCATGGCCCCTACTCTGGCACGGCATACAGTGACCCCTGTGAGCGAACTTCCCACTCGGCGGCTGGGCCGAACCGAACACCTTTCATCCGTCGCCATCCTCGGCACCGCGGCGTACGGAGGGGCACAGCCCGACGAGGTCGAGGCCAGCTTCCACGCTGCGCTCGACGCCGGGATCAACCACGTCGACATCGCACCGTCGTACGGCAAGGCCGAGCTGTTGGTCGGTCCGCACATCGCTGCCGTTCGCGACCGCATCTTCATCGGTGAGAAGTCGAACTTCGCCGATGCCGCCAACGTGCGGCGCCAACTCGAGCGCACCCTCGAACGGTTCGGCACCGATCACGTGGACCTCTACCAGGCGCATGGCGTCATCTCGATCGACGACCTCGACAGCCGTGGCGGCGCATTCGAGGCCATCCTGCAAGCGCGCGACGAGGGACTCACTCGCTTCGTCGGTGTCACCGGCCACGACTTCGGTACCCCTGCTGCGCAACTCGAGGCCGTGCAGCGCTACGACCTCGACACCGTCATGCTGCCGGTCTACGCCGGAGCACTCGCCCACCCGCAGTACCTCGCCGACCTGGCTGCGCTGCTCGACGAAGCGGTCCGCCGTGACCTGGGCGTACAGGCCATCAAGGTCGGGGCGCACCAGCCGTGGGGTGATCGAACGCCGACGTACTCGTGTTGGTACGAGCCGTTCACCGACGCCGAACGTCTGGGCCGCGGCGTGCGCTTCACGCTGTCCACGCCCGGAGTGCACGCGTTCGCCACCACCGGCGACATGCGCCTCATCCCGCTGCTCATCGAGGCCGCTCGGCAGTACACGCCGATGTCGCCCGCCGAACGCGACGCGCTGTTGCAGGAAGCGGCCGAGTGGCCCACCATCTTCCCGCTCAGCGAACACGCGAAAGGGTGACGGCCATGCGTCAACTCAACGGCATCGACGTCAGCTTCCTGAACATGGAGACGCCCACCACCTTCGGGCATGTCAGCTCCGTCACCATCTACGACCCGACCGACGCGCCAGGGGGCGCCGGCATCGAGGCGACGAAGAAGATCATCCTCGAACGGATGGACCAGCTCGCACCGTTCCGGCGTCGTCTGGTCGAGGTGCCGCTGGGACTGGACTTGCCCTACTGGATCGAGGACCCGAACTTCGACATCGACTTCCACGTGCGGCACCACGCGGTGCCGCCGCCCGGCAACGCCGAGCAGCTCGCCGAAGCCGTGAGCCGCATCATCGCCCGACCGCTCGATCGCACTCGTCCGCTGTGGGAGCTGTACGTCATCGAGGGTGTCGACAACGGCACTCGCATCGCCCAACTCACCAAAGTGCACCACGCGGCGATCGACGGTGCTGCTGGCGCGATGATGCTGGCCGCGTTGCTCGACACCGACCCTGCGGCCCGCCCCACGGGCAGCCCGGTGCAGTGGGAGCCCGAGCGCATTCCCACCGACGAGGAGCTGCTGCGCATCACCGGGCGCGAGCTGCTGCGCCGGCCCGAGAAGATGATCCGTCTCAGCGTGCGCACCGCACGCGAGTTGGCGGTCGCCACCCGTTCGGGTGGCATGCACGCGATCGCCGACATCATCGCGCAGCCCATGCCCGGGCCCATCGGCAAGCTGATGCGTGAACGGTTGCGCGCCCAGAGGGGCGAGAACGTCGACCGCCCACCGGCGCTGCCGCCCACCCAGGCGCCCCGCACACCGTGGAACCGTGCCATCACGCCACACCGTCGATTCGCGTACACCTCGTTGCCGCTCGAGGATGCGAAGGTGGTGCGCCGTGCGTTCGGCTGCACGTTCAACGACGTCGTCATGGCCGTGTGTTCGGGCACGCTGCGTCGCTACCTGCTGCTGCACGACTGCCTGCCCGACGAGAGCCTCGTCGCGATGGTGCCCGTCAGCGTGCGCAGCGGCGCCGAGGACGACAGCTTCCAGAACCGCGTCTCGGCGCTGTTCGCCGACCTGGCCACCAACGAGCCCGACCCGGGCAAACGCATTCACAGGGTGCAGCAGGCGATGACCGCTGCCAAGGACCAGTTCGCCGCCATCCCGGCCGAAGCGCTGCAGGACTTCACCCAGTTCGCACCGCCCGCCGTGGCCGCGCGCGCCATGCGCATGTACAGCCAACTGCGCATCGCCGACCGCATGAACCCGCCCTTCAACCTGGTCATCAGCAACGTGCCCGGGCCGCAGATGCCGCTGTACTCAGCAGGCGCCCGCCTCGAGCACTTCTACCCGGTGAGCACGCTCGTCGACGGCCAGGGTCTGAACATGACGGTGCAGAGCTACGACGGCAACCTCGACTTCGGTTTCGTCGCCGACCGCGACCTGGTGCCCGACCTGTGGGTGCTCACCGATCTGTTGCACGAGGAGATGGCCGATCTGGTCGCCGTCGCCCGCGCTGCGACCCGACCGTTCGAACCCGGTGCCGCGGTGCCGCAGCATCGGCCGCCGCCGAAGCCGGCGAAGAAGGTCGCTGCGAAGAAGGCCGCGACCAAGAAGGCCGGGACCAAGAAGGCTCCGGCCAAAACGACTCCGGCCAAGAAGAAGGCGCCTACGAAGAAGGCGGCTACGAAGAAGTCGGCAGCGAAACGCTGAGCATCGCAGCCACGCGTTCGGCCATCATCACGGTGGGCAGGTGGGTGTTGGCCCGCGGCAGTGCGGGCATCACCGAGGCGTCGCACACCCACAGTTGCTCGTGACGCTGCACGCGGCACGACGAGTCCACCACCACCCCCATCCGACAGGTGCCGCTGGCGTGCACGTAGTCGCCCAACGAAGCGCGTAGGCCCGCCTCCGACGCGTCGTACGGCAGCACCTCGCCGACTGCTGTGATTGCATCGCTCAGCGTGATGCGCTCGACCAGGTCCACCGCGGCGCGCATGCCCGGCACGTCGCGCTCGTCGGAAAGCATGTCGAAGTCGACGACCGGTGGGTGGGCCGGATCGTGGTCTGCCAGCGACACACTGCCGGTGCTGTGCACCAGCATCAACGCACCGAGCAGCACTCCCAGGCCGGGCGTCGACGGGTCGGCCTCCTCCAGCGCCAGCACCTGCAGATCGTGCGTGTGCCGATGCGTGGCTCGCAGCAGTGCCGTCACCGTCGGCGAACCCGTCCTGGTGGCCGCTTCCGCCTTCATCAGCAGGGTGATGGGGAACGACGGGTGATCCTGCAGCCCCTGCCCCACACCGTCGACGTCGATCCGACTGCGCAGCAGCACCGCCGGCGAGTGGATCGCCCCCGCGGCAACCACGACCGCGCCCGCCTCGACCTCTGTGCCGTCGGCGAGACGGACACCGACGGCGCGTCGACCGTCGAGCAGCACCCTGTCGACCAGTGCGTCGCCGCGCACCGTCAGGTTCGGCCGGCCACGGGCGGACTCCAGATACGAGTCGTTCACCGAGGCTCGTCGGCCCGCTTCGTCGCGCGTGAGCACCGCGGCTTCAGCGGAGTGGTCCGCGCCTCGCAGCGCCCTACCGACGCTGCCCATCTCGTCATCGGTCACCCGGCGCAACGACAGCGCCGTGCGCTGGAACCACGGCTCGACGTCGGCCCATGCCCAACCGTCGCCACCGCGACGTGCCCATTCGTCGTAGTCACCCGGCTCTCCTGCCAAGGCGACCATTGCGTTCACCGCCGACGAACCACCGACACCGCGACC